>DHJN01000137.1:7693-8725 GCA_002404345.1 Actinobacteria bacterium UBA4719
ATCTCCGACGAACCGGCATAGATCGTCTCTGCTTGCGCCCACATCCAGCCATATTGCCAGCGCCCGTCTTCCAGAGCGAATGGCGAATCAGGCGCAAGGGCGCCGTATGGGCCCTGCACGCCGACCGCGGTCTCCTGGATGCGCTTGTCCATCTCGCTCCAGTAGAGCTTCGTCATGCTGGCTTGGGGCCCGGGGGCAGCTCCCTGCTGCGCCTGCGTGAGGTTGCGCAGTCCGATGAGCCTGAAGACGTGGGCCTCGATCTGAGCCTGAGCCACCTTCTGCCTGACCGTCGGATCCGAGCCTGCTCCCCGATCACGAGCCAGCGTGACCAGCTGCGCGACAGCCTGCTCGAACCGCGCGGCCTGGGCCAGGCCACCGCGCTCGAAACCGAAGACCGTCATCGCGATCTTCCACCCGTCGCCCGGCTCGCCGACCATATCGCGGTCCTCGACCACCGCTCCTGAGAGAAAGATCTCGCCGAACTCTCCCCCGCCCGTCATCTGGCGAATGGGCCGCACCTCGACCCCAGGCTGGTGCATGTCGACAAGGAAGAAGGAGATGCCCTTGTGGGCATCGGCCGCTGCATCGGTGCGCGCCAGCAAAAAGCTCTTGTCCGAATAGTGGGCGCCGCTCGACCAGGTTTTCTGGCCATCGAGCACCCAGTGGCCTTCACGCCTTTCGGCTCGGGTGCGAAGCCCGGCCAGGTCGCTCCCTGCGTCCGGCTCGCTGAAGCCCTGGCAGAAGACGAGCCCCCCGCTGAGGATCTTCTCGATATACGTCTCTTTCTGCCATGGCGAGCCGTGCACCAAGAGAGTGGGCGCGAGCAGGCTCACCCCAAGGCGGCCGAGGATGGCCGGAGCGCCGACCTTCGCCATCTCCTCCTGATAGATCGCCTGCATGACAGGAGTGGCTCCGCGCCCGCCCGCCTCGCGGGGCCATGCCAGCTTCAGCCAGCCACCCTCGTGGAGACGCTGCTGCCAGCTACGCTGCATGGCCTCGTCGGCATCCTCGCGGTAGCCGCCCACACCGCCG
>DHJN01000247.1 GCA_002404345.1 Actinobacteria bacterium UBA4719
ACCCCGCTCAAGTGCGAAGAGCCTTAGGCCACGGTCTGTAACGAGCTGGCCCAGACGACGGGGCTAGGGGTCATCCTCGAAGAGCGGCTGCTGCCGGTCGCCCCCCAGGTCCTCGGCGCCTGCGACCTGCTCGGCATCGACCCTCTCTACGTGGCCAACGAGGGCAAGTTCGTCGCCGTGGTCTCGCAGGAAGAGACCGAGGCCGCCGTATCCGTGCTGCGGTCCCACTCGCTCGGGGGGCAGGCGACGCTCATCGGCGAGGTGGTGGCTGACCCGTCCGGGATCGTCGTCCTGAGGACCCCGTTCGGTGGTAGTCGGATCGTTGACATGCTCGTCGGCGATCCCTTGCCCCGGATCTGCTGAAGCGTCGCGAGCCCAACCGAAGGAGAACGTCATGTGTCTGGGAATTCCAGGTCAGATCGTCAAGATCGTCGACGCCCAGCAGCACCTGGCGACCGTGGAGGTGAGCGGGGTTCGGCGCGTGATCAGCGTCTTGCTGTTGTCGGAAGAGGATCTGAACGTGGGGGACTGGGTTCTCGTCCACGTCGGCTTCGCGATGGCGAAGATCGATGAGGCCGAGGCGAGGCTCACGCTCGAACAGGTCGAGAAGATGGGGCGCGAGTTCGTCAACGAGATGGACGCGTTCCGCTCATCACAAATTACCTGACCACGGCACCGAAGAACCACGGCACCGACGAGACGAGACGAGGCAAACCATGAAGTTTGTTGAAGAGTTTCGCGACCCGGCCGCAGCTCGCGCCATGGTCAAGTCCATCACGGCTCTCGCGGGCGATGGCGAGTACAAGTTCATGGAGGTCTGCGGCGGGCACACGCACACCATCTACCGCCACGGTCTCGAGCACATCCTCCCCTCGAACATCGAGTTCGTGCACGGTCCGGGTTGTCCGGTGTGTGTGATCCCGATGGGGCGAATCGACGACGCGATGGGGCTCGCCGAGCAGCCGAACGTCATCTTCACCACCTTCGGCGACATGATGCGGGTGCCCGGTTCCAGGGGCAGCCTGCTGGACGCCAAGGCTCGTGGAGCGGACACCCGATTCGTCTACTCGCCGCTCGACGCGCTCAAGATCGCTGTCGAGAACCCTGACAAGCATGTGGTGTTCTTCGCGGTCGGTTTCGAGACCACGGCGCCCTCAACCGCGGTGACGCTGGTGCGGGCCAAGCACCTCGGCGTGAAGAACTTCAGCGTCTTCGTCAACCACGTCACGATCGTCCCGCCCATCAAGGCGATCCTCGAGTCGCCCGACCTGCGCCTGTCCGGGTTCCTCGGGCCCGGTCACGTGTCGACGGTGGTCGGCACACGGCCGTACCGGTTTATCCCCGACGTGTATGGCAAGCCGATCGTGGTTGCGGGCTTCGAGCCGCTCGACATCCTGGCTTCGGTGCACATGCTGCTCGCGCAGATCAACGAGGGCCGGTGTGAAGTGGAGAACCAGTACAGTCGCGTGGTCCGCGAGGAAGGCAATGTCAAGGCACTGAAGCTCATGGCCGAGACGTTTGAGCTCCGTCCGCACTTCGAGTGGCGGGGACTCGGCTTCATCTCGCAGAGCGCCTTGAAGGTGAACAGCAAGTATGCCGAGTTCGACGCCGAGGAGCGCTTCTCGATGCCGGGTGTCCGGGTCGCCGACCCCAAGGCGTGCCAGTGCGGTGAGGTGCTCAAGGGCGTCATCAAGCCGTGGGAGTGCAAGGTGTTCGGCACCGCTTGCACGCCGGAGACGCCAATCGGCACCTGCATGGTCTCGCCCGAGGGAGCCTGCGCGGCGTACTACAACTTCGGCCGTCTGCACCGCGAGACCGCCGCAGTGGTCGGTCAGAGCACGGGTCTCTGACTGGGCAGGTCAGTCGGTGGCGATGACGAGCTTGCCCAGCGTGCCGCTGCCGAAGTCGGCCAAAGCTGCGGGGGCGCTGTCGAGACTATAGACACGTTGAATCTTGACGATCGTGTGCCGGCTGGCCTGGTTGTCAGCGAGGCGGTCGAGGGTCGCCGGGGTTGGGTTGGCGTAGATGGGCACCACGGTCGCGGACTCGGCCTGCAGCTGCTCGGGTGAGCCGATGAGAGTGGAGATGAACTTCCCGCCGCTGCGCACGGCTGCCAGCAGCGGGGCCGGGTCGCCAGCGAGGTGTATCACCGTGTCCACACCCTGCGGATGGGCCTCGAGTACCGCGGAGGCGATGTCGCCGGGGTAGTCCACGACCTCGGCGGCGCCGAGCTCGGTGACATGCTCCTTCTCGTGGTCCGCGTGCGCGGTGGCGATCACGTGGGCGCCGGCCTGAACTGCAAGTTGCACGACCTGGCTGCCGACCCCGCCGGTGGCGCCGGTGACAAGGACGGTCTGCCCGGACTGTGGTGCGCACGCGTCGATGGCCGACATTGCGGCCGTTCCCGCTAACCCAGGCGAAGGCGCTGTACGGCACGCTCTTGGGTGTCGCGCCTTCCATGGACGAGGCCTACTACGTCCAGTTCAATGTCGGGGACCAAGAGGTAGGTCTGGATCCACACGGCCACAGCAAGGGTGGGACCGGGCCTGTCGGCTACTGGTACGTCGATGACATCAGGGAGGGAGGTCACCGAAACCGCGCCTGGGCACCGCAGGTAGTCCAGGCACCGTAGGTATAGGAAGAATCCCCGCCAAGTGGGCGGGAGGTGCCCGCCAAGTGGTCAAACCTGTACCTCGAGCCTTGACCACGCCCCCAAACGCGAACGACGCTTCGCTTGGATCCCCGTTCCATCCACCAGTGGCTGTCGGCCATGACGGCGGGACCGCGTCAACCAAAGAGAAGAAGACTCAACGTCGAGGAGCGTCACAATGACCGATGAAACCGCAGCTAGACCTGGCGGCGCGACCAACCTGTCCGATCCGAATATCGCTGAGGCCGTAGCTGTCGCGGCGCCGGTGGGCAACCCCGCGCTGATCGGTGTGCCGACGTTCCTGGCCGGCTCGATCGCACTCGGGCTGGTGCTCATCGGTTTTGTGCCGGCGGCGGCGGGCGGCGCGTCCATTCCGATCATCATGACCGCGACCGGAATAGGCCAGCTTTTGGCGGCAGTATGGGCGGCCGGGCTGGCGCAGAACGCGGTGGCGAGCATCTTCGGCATCTTTACCGGCTTCTGGCTGAGCTACGCCGCACTGGTGCTGGGACTGACTCACAACTGGTTCGGCATCCTGCCGGCCGATGCACAGAAGACGCAGGAGCTGTTCTTGCTGACCTGGCTCATCCTTATCGTGCTGCTCACCTTGGCTTCGCTAAGGCTGCCGCTGGCCTTCACCCTGCTGTTCGTGCTGATCGATCTCGCTCTGCTGTTCGTCTACCTGGGCACGTCACAGACCAGCGCGAGCCTCACGAAGGTCGGCGGATACTTCGTGTTCTCCTTCGTCGTCGTTGGTGCCTACCTCTTCTTCGACGCGATGAGCTCCGCGACCGGTGGCAAGGCGCTCCCACTTGGCAATCCGGTGATTCGCTGACGTCATAGGTCACGGAGCTGCGGCAGGCCCGGACCGCTTGACAGTGCTGCGCCGCGTCAAGCGCGGCGCAGCGCCAAAACCCCATCGGCGTCGGCGCTTCAAGCATTTCCCAAGCACATCAACAGAGACTTAGCCCGTTCGCAGCGCGACGGCCGGTCGCTCTGCTTGTAGAGGCAGACCGGTTCTGGACGGTCTGCGATCCTCAAAGGGTGGTTTCGATGGTGGCTGTGCAAGGACTGGCCGTAAGGCGACCGATCCGGTTGGCCCGGCCGGTTGTGCCATCGGGCTGGTCGCCACGGTCGTCGGTCTCCTGCTGAGCTTGTGGACGATGACGTCGGCGGCGACTCTCGCACCAATTCACCGGCCCAGCGACTTTCGTATCAGCGACTTTCGTATCAGCGACGATGTGCCCACCAGCTTTGGCATCGTGGCTGTCGAGTTCGTCCGCGGCGTGGATGGAACCAGCCACCGGGCTCTACCCCGATTGACTCACGGGGTGACCGGTCTTGTCGGGTCGGGCAGGCAGCAGATCCAGGTCGCGGTAGCCCTGACCAACCAAACGCGTGAGCCGCTGAAGTGCACGGTCCGCCAGTTCGAGCTCCACGTGACGACCTCTGGCAAGACGAGCGTGTTGGCGGCAACAAGCGGTGACCTGCCGGACGGACGCATCCTGCCTGACGCCGGCATCGAGGGCCACCTCGACTTCACTTTGCCTGCCGCTGAGTCCGCCATTTCCCTGCATTTTCGCGACCCCGGGAATTCAGCCCCCGTCGTCATCGATCTCGGCGCTGTCGCGGCAAAAGAGGCGCCGGTCCCCGCCCGTTAGCAGGATCCCAGGATCCGCTGACCGAGACGCTCGTCTCCGCTGTTGATACGGCGTCTAACCTCGGCAAGGTGACGATCCCCGCCCCAGCACAGACCTCGCGACGTCGGTGGGTGATGTTGGCCCTCGGCACCACGGCGCAGGCGGTTGCGTCATGTCTGCTGTTCGGTCTGCCGTTCCTCCTGCCCTACCTGCGCCGGACCGAGGGACTCACGCTGGCCCAGGGTGGAGCGCTCGTCGCGGCACCCTCGCTCGGAATGGTGGTCACGCTCATCGCCTGGGGTGCCTTCGCGGACCGGTATGGCGAGCGGCTCGCCATCGCGCTGGGGCTGGGTCTGACCGGCGTGCTCGGGCTCATCAGTGCAGGGGTCAGCAGTTTGGGCGGTCGGGGTGTGCTTTTTGCACTGGTGGGGGCCGCTGGTGCCTCGGTGAACTCCGCCAGCGGCCGGCTGGTGATGGGCTGGTTCGGGGCCCACCAGCGTGGCCTCGCGATGGGGATCCGGCAGACCGGGCAACCGCTGGGCATGGCGCTGGGCGGGGCACTGCTGCCGCCGCTGGCCGGGTGGGGCAGGCTCCCGCTCGCGCTCGCCGTCCCAGCGACGATCTGCCTGGTCGTGACCGCAGCGGTGGTGCTCTTTGCCCAGGACCCGCCCCATCAGTCTCTTCCTCAACAGCAGGGGGCCGCGGAGCACACAAGGCCGCGGTCGCCATACCGGCGGCTCATTCTCTGGCGGGTCCATGCGGCGAGCTCCCTGCTCGTGGTGCCGCAGTTCGCGACAGCGGCCTTCTCCGCCGAGTACCTCGTCTCGGAACGCGGCTGGGATGCCACGACGGCCGGGCAGTTGCTGGCGGTCGTCGCCATCGGGGGAGCCGCGGGCCGAATGGCGGCCGGCCGCTGGTCCGATATTGCCGGCAATCGGCTCGCACCGATGCGGGTCATCGCACTCGCGGCGTGCGGGTCCATGCTTCTCGTCGCCCTGACGGCGTCGACCGATGCCTCGTTGGTCGTGCTCGCGCTGGCCGTCGCCTCGATCGTCTCGGTGTCGGACAACGGGCTGGGCTTCACCGCCACGGCCGAGCTTGCCGGACGCGCGTGGTCCGGCCGGGCTCTGGGTGTGCAGAATACGATGCAGAACGTCGCCGCCTTCGCCACGGCTCCGCTGGTGGGCGCGCTCGCTGGGTCGTTCGGGTTCGCTTGGGCCTTCTCGGCGGTGGCCGTGTTCCCCGTCATCGGCGCGTGGCTGACCCCGGTCGAGGGGGAGCGACGTGCGTTGTCAGCGGGCGATGAACACTCGGCCCGGTGAGGCCTGACGCGCAGCAGCTCGTGGGTGAGCCATCAGACGGGAACGCCCGCCATCCGGTGAACGACTCTCACCCCTGCTCGCGTGTACCCGAACCCGGGCGAACCGCACTGCCACGAACCTGACTGCGTCCCGACGACCGCCGAAGGCCCAGATCGGGTAGTAGTGGCGCCAGGGTGCGTGCCTTCGCAGCGCCCGCCCAGAGGCCGGCCCCGTAGGCGAGGTCGTCAAGGCGATGCGCGGCGATGTATGGCAGCAGGGGCTGCTCCGCCCGCGCCCGTCGCCAGTCGGCCAGCCCCTCCAGCAGCGCCGCGGCGATGACCGCGCGCCGGACCCGACGCGAGACAACGGCGCCGATGAGAGCCGCGGGCCACCAGTGTCGGTTGAGCAGTCCGGCGCTCTGCCATGCCGCGCTCACCAAGCCGTAGGGCACCAGGCGTGCTGCTCCCCGCACGGGATGCTCGCTGCGCTGGAGCCGTCGCGAGATCCGCCAGACCGCCGTGCCGCTGGCAGCCACTACCACGGGCAGGGACCACCGTCGCTGGCAGAGCACAGCGACCACGGCCACCGCAGTCCACGGTGCCATCACGGCCGGCGCCAGGGCCCCCGGGTGACGCTGCGCCAACAACGCCGCCCCGGTGCCGTAGAACGCCTTCCGGCTGAGCCACTGCCGGGTGTTCACCCGGTGCTCATGCGCCACCTCGCTGGCCGGCTCGTATCGCACCCGCCACCCGGCGCCGACACACCGCCACACCAGGTCCACGTCCTCGGCGACAGTCAGGTCCTCGTCGAATCCTCCCCAGATCGCCGTGACCCGCCCGACGAGGCAGGCACTCGGCACATAGGACACCGGTCCCCGCGGGACCACGAGGGCCGGCGTCGGACCGAGATCAAGGGAGGAGCGAGCCTTCTCGTATGCCGTGAGCCACCTTGCCGCGATGCCCTCCGGAGGCAGGTCGTCCAGGGCGACGATCCGTGGCGCCACGAGCCCGACCGCCGGGTCTGCGAAGTGCTCGAGCAGCCCCTCCAGCCAACCGGGTCGGGGCACCACGTCTGAGTCAAGGAACGCGACGAACGGCGTCGTCACTGCCGCCAACCCGGTGTTCCGGGCAGCCGCCGGTCCGCGACACTCCTCATGGCGCAGCACCCTCGCTCCGGCCGATCGGGCGATGTCAGCAGGGCTGCTGTCGGATGAACCGTCGTCCACGACCACCAGCTGCAGCTCAGCGGGCAGCGAGGCGAGCAGCCGGGCCAGGGGCCGGGCGCGGTCCTTCACCGGGACGACCACGGTGACATCAGCCTGCCCGGGGACCCCTGGCTGTGTTGGCGAAAGCACCGGACTGGCGAGTCCGCCGTCGACAAGAAGACGTGCCAGGTCGCCGGTGCGCCGGTTCACGACCTCGATCTCGTCCGTGTTCGCGAGCAGCCCCGCCGCGTAGGGAAGCAGGTACAGCACCCGGGCCGGGGTCCCGCCATACAACGTGCGTCCGCCGTCGCTGCGGGCCGTGCTCGGAGTCAGCCGAATCCGCATGCCCATGGGGAGTCGCGCCGAGGCCGGACCGGTGCCGCTCACGTCGTGAGCCCACCATCGGCGTGCAGGACTGATCCGGTCATTGCGGAGGACTGCTCGGAACACAGCCAACAGATCGCGGCGGCCACCTCGGCCGGTTCGAGAAGCCGCTCCACGAGCTGGTGGTGGGACAGCTCCTCCGGGCCCTCAAGGCCATAGAGTGCTGCGGTCGCCGACAGCATCGGGGTGCGGGTCGACCCCGGAGAGACGGCCATCGCGGTCACGCCGGTGCCACGCAGGTCAGCAGCCAACCCGAGGACCAGACCGACCACCGCGTGCTTGGCGGTGATGTAGGCGGCCAGATGCCACATCCCACGGTGCCCGGCGGCCGAGGCGATTCCCACGAACCTGCCGGACCGCGGTTCGGGCCGCCGCAGCAGCGCCGGCACGGCAGCAGCGGCCAGATCCCACGTCCCCAGAACGTTGATGTCCCACAATGTCTTCAGAGTCTGCGGCGACTCGTCCCACAGGGCCTTCCCGCCGCCGATCACCGCAGCAGCTGCCACCGCCGCGTCCAGGCCACCGTGGTCTCGCTCGGTCTGCGCTACGACGTCGGCGAGAGCCTTCGCGTCCCGGACATCGGCCATGACGGCGTGGACCTGACCAGGCCACCGGGCCTCGACCGCCTCCAGGTCGGCGGGACGCGACATCGGGTAGTCCACGCCTGCCATGTCGGTGACCAGGTCGACGGCGACAACGGTCCAGCCCGCCCCGGCCAGGCCGTCGACGACCGCTGCTCCGATGCCGCGCGCAGCCCCGGTCACGATCGCCACGCGGGGGTCGAGGGCGCGATCCGTTGTCACCCCACCACCCCGCTTCGCTCGTCACCGAGTCGGCCCTGACCGTCCGGCGCCCACATCAGCACACTGGAGACGAAAGCCGCGACCATGCCCGACACCAGCCGAAGTCCCTCCTGCGCCGACGCCCCGGAGGGATCACCGAGCACACCGTTGGGCGACACCGCGGCGACGCCACCGACGCGCATTCTGGACAGCAACGCGGGCAGCGGTTCGAGCGCTCCCGGCTCCGCCCGCTCCAGGCGCACATCGTCAGGCACCAGGATCAGCGCCAGCGATGTCTCGATGCGCCCGGCATGGGAGTCGATCGCCGCCCCATCCCGTTCCGGAGTGGCAGCGCAGGCCGCCCAGCCCACATCGTGCCCCTCATATCTCAGCTGCCTCACCGCCGCGACAACGGCCGGCACGTTGCCGCCGTGGCCGTTGACGAAGACGCACCGACCCGCCCATGACCCTGCGGAACGCACGAGCTCGACCAGGAGGTGTTGCAGGGCCTCCTGGCCGATGGAGACCGTGCCCGCGAAGTGCTGGTGCTCGCCGCTCGACCCGTACGCCAGTGCCGGTGCGATCAGCACGTCCACACCCACCTCCCTGATCAGATCCGCGGCCCGACGGGCCACCGCCTCGGCGATCACGGTGTCCATGCCCAAGGGCAGATGCGGGCCGTGCTGCTCCGTCGAGCCGACCGGAATCAGCACCATGGGCCGCCCCGAGAGCTCGGGGCTCCGGGCGCGGGCAAGCAGGTCGCTCATGACGGCTGTGTCGGGGTGTAGCCCCGCTCGGCCAGCCAGTTCAGCAGGACGTCTGCGGCCTCCTCCGCGGGCATCGGACCGAGCACGGTCGGCACGCTCCTGGTGGCCAGCGCGCCGGTGAGCTTCGAGCAGGCGCTCGCGTGGGTCAGAGCCGGCGGGCGGTGGCACCAACCGCGGTCGGGGACGGTGGGATGCCGGCCGACCGACCTGCACCGCCGCGGGGGTGACGATCGATGGAGGCGAGGCGATCGGGACCGCGGTCCGCCGCGCCTCGAGCTCGGCCTTCAGCGACGCCCGACGCAGTCGGAGCCCTGCCGCCTCCACCGAGCAGACGGCCGGTCTCGGCACCCGCAGCACTTCGCGACGCCCACCGTCGAGTCGGCGTTGGGCTCGCAACCCGGCCCCCTCCACCGACACCGACACCAGGCCAAGGGCCTGGGCAGCGCCGAGCTCGTGGGCGACGTACGCCGGTATGGCGCCCGTGCCCCGGTCGGCCGAACGGTCGCCACAGAGAACCAGATCCGGCTCGCCCACCGTGCGGATCGCCGCGACCAGCACCTCGGCCAGGGAGCGCCCGTCATCGGCCAGGTCAGCGATCCAGGCATCCTCATCAGCCGCACCGCGACTGGGCCAGGGTACTCGCAACACCGACGCGCCGACCGCGCGTGCTTCGCGCAGCGTCGCCTCAGCCGTTACTGGCCCGGCGGTCACGGCGAGCACGCGTCCGTCCCAGGCGTCGGCGATCCGCAGGGCAGTCTCGAGCGCTGCAAGCTCGGCCGGGTTGGCTCCGGCTGACCGGTCGTCGCGGCTGACGTGCCCGCTGAGCCGGTCCACCTCGGGGCGCAGGTCGGTATGTCGCAGCAGCGCGACGATCAGGGGAGGTTTAACGGTCATCTGGGTCATCCGTTCCGGAAGACGACGCCATGCCCGCCGTCGGGGTAGGTCCAGGTCAGTGCGCCCTCGCTGTTGCACACCATGTAGCAGGTGCCGCATTCGAAGCACTGCTCGTAGTTGAACAGGATCCCGCCGTCGGAGGTCTGGGCGAAGAGGTTCGCAGGGCATGCGGTGACGCAGGCCTGGGTCGTGCACGAACGGCATACGTCGGAGTCGACCACGATGTGAGCTCGTTCGCCCACGCGGAACTCCACGGTGGCCATCCGATCCTCGAATGAGACGACCGGCGGTCGTGCCGGTTGGTCTGGGCGGTTCGGGTCGATGTTCATCGGAAAATCCTTCCGCCCAGGGCGGCGTCCTTGGCCAGGTCGCGCCAACGCACGCCGTGATCCTTGACCGTCCTGCGCAACAATGCGGTCATCCTTGGCTTGGGCTCGGGGTTGGTCACCGTGAAGATTCGCTCGGCCATGTCGCAGATCAGACCCGTGTACTGCGCGTGCAGGCGTTCGGACAGCACGAACTTGGGTGCGTCCTGCATCCGCTTGTGGTCGGCCAGCACGAAGGACTTCTCCATCGAGGTGCGGTACGACGCCAGGCCCTTGGCCGAGAAGTCATTGGACCAGACCGCCTGCGATACCGCAGCGCCGGCAGCGAGGCCCGAGCCGATGGCGAAGTTGACGCCCTCGAGCCACAGCCCTGCCGCCAGGCACATCCCGGCCGCGTCGCCGGCGATCAGCAGACCGTCGGTGGCCAGCTTGGGCATCGCGCGATAGCCGCCCTCGGGGATGAGGTGGGCGGCGTACTCCTTGAGCTCGGCCCCGCGAAGTGCCGGGGCGATGGCCGGGTGCGTGCGCAAGTCGGCGATGAGCTCCTCGGGACGGACCTTGGCCTTGGCGAGCCCTTCGACCGAGACGACGACGCCGAGGGCGATGGTGTCGTGGCCGGTGTAGAGAAAGCCACCGCCGGGGATGCCGCGGGTGCAGCCGAGCATCTCGATGTCGAGGCCTTCGCGCGGACCGAGCGCGTAGCGCTCCTCGATGACCTCCGGGGGCAGCGACCACACCTCCTTAACCCCAAGGGTGTGATGGGCCGAGTCGGCGGCCGGCAGCAAACCGGCCTCCTTGGCCAGGAACGAGTTGACCCCGTCGCAGGCGATGACGACCCGGGCCCGCAGGTCGCCGTCGGGACGGTCGGTGTGCACCCCGATGACGCGGCCGCGGTCATCGCGGATCAACCCGGTGGCCACCGTCGACGTGATGAGCTCGGCGCCGGCCTCCACCGCCTTGCCGGCCAGCCATGCGTCGAAGTCCGGGCGGTACGCGGTCATGCCGTTGTACGGCGCCTCCCCCCAGTTCTGCGCGCGGATGTCGACGGTAACCGCCTGGTGTCCGGTCATGATCATGGTGGAGCGTCGGGTGACCCAGCGCTGGACCGGCGCCTCCAGCCACCACTGCGGCAGGACCTCGTCCAGGACGCGGGCGTAGATGACACCGCCGTAGACGTTCTTGGACCCGGGGAACGGTCCGCGCTCAACCATCAGCACGGAGCGCCCGGCTTGGGCCAGGGCCAGGGCGGCCGCAGCGCCGGCCGGGCCAGCGCCCACAACGACCGCGTCCCAGACCTCGACCTCGCCATTCACGTTCTCAGGCATGCGTCACTTCCTGCCGATTCGTCGCGGCTGGCACGTCGATGCCCAGCCGTCCTGCCAGGACAATCAAGAGCTCGCCCGCGTCGGTCACCAGACCCAGATCGGCCATCGCCGTCATCGGACAGGACGGGTCCTTGTTGACGCTGACGATGTGGCTGGGGGCACCCAGCCCACCAGTGTGCTGCGATGCTCCGGAGATGCCGAAGGCGATGTAGAGGTCAGGGTCGATGGTCACGCCAGTCGTGCCGATCTGCCGTTCAAAGCCCACCCACCCGGCGTCCGTGACAACACGCGTCGCCCCCACGGAGGCGCCCAAGGCCGCGGCCACGTGCTGAAGCAGGGTCATCGCCGCGGGCCCGGCGTCAGCTCCGGCGTCGCGCGGCACCAGTCCCGCGCCACCGGCCAGCACCCGGCTGGCTTCAGCCAGGTCCATCGTCTCGGGGTCGGGCTCGAGCACCTCGAGCACCTCGACCTCGTGAGCTGCCCCGGCCTGGGCGCCCGATGTGGTCAGCGGCGCTGAGGTGAGAGGCGGTGTGAGCTCCGCGAAGGAGCACGAGGCACCCGTCGGCACCGAGCCACGGACGCCGGGCACCAGCGTTGCCACCGCTGCTGCCTTGACCGTCACGGGCAGGTCGATTCGGCCCTCGACGCGGGACAGCACGGCAGCGACGTGCGGGGTCGCCGCCTCGGCGTCCATCCAGATCCGGTGCGCGGCCGCGAGCAACGGTCGGTCGAGCTCGGCCGCCAGACGCGGCGCCAGATCCCGTCCGTCCGGTGAAGCCGGGAGGATGACGAGCGGGACGTCATACAGGCTGGGCGCCAGCGCACGGGCGAGATCACCCGGGCGCAGTCCGCGCCCGGTCTCGGCCGTCCAGGCGTGCCTGGCCGTGGTCAGCAGCTCGGCCGCTGCCCGGGCCCCCTCGCCGACGACGAGCACCCGCCCGCCGGCTTCGGCCACCACCTCGTCGGCACCCACAGGCAGCTCACCCGACCGGGCGACGACGATGGCCAGGGGTGAATCGGAGCCGAATACGGTCGCTTCGGACCTGGGTTCGCTCACAGTGCCACCGCCACTCGATGGCCCTCGATGACGGCCGAGTGCGCCCGTCTGGGGGCAACGGCGTCGCCGATGCGGTGGACCTCCAGCGCTGGGTCGTCGAGCAGCTCGCGCCACAGCTCGTCGACGGGCTGTTGGTGCGTGGCCACGACAACCCAGTCACACGAGCGGGAGCGCTGCGCGCCGGTCGGGTGATGCAACAGGTCCAGGGTCACGCCGTCTCCATCTTTTCCACCGTCGAAGGCTGTGGCACCCATGACCACCAGGTCGGTCGACTGGACGATGCCCTTGGCGTGGGCACGCATGAGCCACCCCTCCATGTCGAGGGTGATGCCGAGATCTTGACCGACCACCATGCCGGGCGTCATCACCTCGACCGACGCCCCCCGGTCGGCGAGCAGCTCGGCGACGGACGTCGCCTGGTGGAACCCGAGGTCGTCGACGACGACGACATCGCCGTCCGGGGCGGCGCGACCTTCGAGGACGTCACGGACGTCGACCACGCGGGCGTGGTCACCGGCCCACCAGGGTCGTGCCGGGCGGGCGCCTGTGGCCACGATCACCGCATCGGGGGAGAGTGCGCGGATGGCGGCGGCGTCGGCGTCAACCCCGGTGCGGACGTCCACCCCGGTGCGTTGGCACTCCGAGAGGAGGTTCCGCACAATGTCGAGGAACTCGGCCCGGCTCGGCACGCTCGCGGCCACGGCGACCTGCCCGCCGGTCTGCGGCTCGCGTTCGAGCAGGGTGACCTCGTGACCGCGCGCGGCTGCCGTCGTGGCCGCCTGCAGGCCCGCCGGTCCGCCGCCGACGACGACCACGCGCCGCCCACGCCGACGTGGGGCGGGCAGAGTGATGGACTCCCGTCCGGTGCGAGGGTTCTCGATGCAGCCGAGCCAGCGGTTGAGCCCCATCCGGCCGACGCACTCCTGGTTGCAGGACAGACAGGTCCGGATCGATGACGCCTCGCCGGCGCGGGCCTTGGCGACGAAGTCGGGGTCGGCGATCTGCCCGCGCACGACCCCGATGAGGTCACAGGTGCCCGCGGCCAGGGCCCGGTCTGCCTGCAGCGGATCCTTGAAGCGGCCCACCCCGATCACCGGCAGGTCGACCGCCTGACGCAGGGCCGCCGGGATGTAGGACGCGTAGCCGGCGGGCACGTGCATGCTCGCCTCGATCATGAACAGCGTCGCGGTGGCGACGCCGATCGAGGTGTTGATGTAGTCCGTCTTGCCCTGGGCCTCGACCAGCCGGGCCACGGCGACGGCCTCCTCGATCCTGGTGCCGCCCTCGATCAGCTCGTCGCCGCACAGCCGCACGCCGAGCGCCCGGCCGGGGCCGATCGCCTCGCGCACGACGTCGATGATCTCGAGCAGGATGCGCGCGCGGTTCTCCAGCGACCCGCCGTACTTGTCCGTGCGCTCGTTCGTCGCCGGCGAGAGGAACCCGCGGACGATCGAGGAGTGTGAGCACTGCAGTTCGACGCCGTCGAACCCGCCCTGGGCACAGTGGTCGGCGACCAGTCCGTAGCCGGCCACGATCTCGCGGATCTCGTGCTGGTCGACTGCCTTGGGCACCTCACGGAACAAGGGGTCCGGCACGGCACTCGGCGCCCAGACCGGGAGCCGGGAGAACATGCTCGAGGCCTGCCCGCCGTTGTGGTTGAGCTGAGCCAGGATCGGCACGTCGTAGGCATGCACGGCCTCGGTGATCCGCCGGTATCCCGGGATCACCGCCGAGTTGAAGCCATGGATCAGCTTCTCGTATGGCCAGTCCGTGGGGTGGGTCGAATGCTCCTCGGTGATGATCATGCCGGCCCCACCCTTGGCCCGCGCCGCGAAATAGGCCGCGTGCTGCTCGCTGGGAAGACCATTTTCGGCGTAGTTGGTCAGATGGGCGGAGAAGACCACCCGGTTGCGTACCGTGATCGGCCCGATCTTCAACGGGGAGAACAGGTATCGGTACTTGCTCTGCCCGCTCATCGGGCCACCTCGAACCGGACAGACGGTCGCGATCGTGACGTGGCAACGCGAGACAGGACGGTCAACGCGGCGCGTCGACCCTCCAGGATGGCCTCGTGCACGGTCCTCGGGGCGATGCAGTCACCGGCCCGCACCAGCTCGTCCCGCAGGGACACGTCCGCGCCGACCAGCGCGTCATACAGCTGCTCCTCGGCCAGGCGGTGGCTTGCGTCGACGATGAGATCGGTGGGGATCACACGTTGTTCGCGGGTCCAGCGTTGTTCCACGAGCGCTCCTTCGACGGTGACTGCGCGCAGGAGGCTGGACAGGATCCGGACCACCCCGGCCTGTTGGAGCCGGGAGTTCGCGTCGGCCAGGTCACCCGAGAGGGACAGGCCGGTCCCGACGATCTGGTCCTGCGTCACGATGCTCACCTGGTGGCCCGCTCGCGCCAGGAGCTCGACGACTGCGACGCCGACCGGTCCACCCACGGGGTCGTTCACCAGTACTCGGGAACCGGGACCCACCACGGTCGACAGGGTGCCCCGTGACGCGGCATCGAGCAGGTCGGCGGCCGTGATCACCGTGGCGCCCGGGTCAGTCCGGTAGCGGGGCGTTGAGGCGCGCGACCCGGTTGCCAGCACGACGGACTCTCCCGATGACAGCGCCGCCCGGATGTCTTCCGGGTTGAGCCGTGACCCCAGGGCCAGGCTCACGCCAACGCGGTGGCACTCCGAGATGAGCCAGTCACTCAGGTCTCCAAACGTCTCCCGCCCGGCGGCGACCACGGGCAGCATCCCTCCTGCCCGGTCGGCGCCGTCGACGACCCGCACCGAGGCTCCGCGAGCTGCCAGGACCCGCGCGCACTCCAGCCCAGCCGGTCCGGCACCGACGACGAGCACCCGGTGACCCTGCCCCTCGTGGCTGTCGGTGCCTTCGACGTCGACGTCCACGGTCTCGTGACCGGAGCGCGGATCACCGATACATGCCACCACGGGGTTGCGGTTGTCGCGCACCCGGCAGTTCTGGTTGCACCGCACGCATGGGCGCACCGTGGCCGCTGCCCCGGCGCGCACCTTCGCCACCAGATCGGCGTCGGCAATCAGTGCCCTGGTCATCTCGACCAGGTCTGCGACACCGTCATCGAGCGCCGACTGGGCCATACCCGGGTCGACGACACCGCCCTGCAGCACCACGGGCAGCGCCCCTTCGACCGCGTTGCTGATCTGCCGACACAGCTCAACGGTGTGACCGGCGGGTGCATGCGCGTCCGGACGATAGGCGCTCGCGGTGAACGGGCCACCCTGCACCACCACCAGCAGGTCGAGCAGCGGCGCCAACGCGCGCACCTGCTCCACCGCCATCTCCGGCGTCACCCCCGCCCACGGCGCCAGCTCGTCACACGACAGCCGCAGTGACAGGACGACATCCCGGCCGATCTCGTCGCGGACCGCAGACAGGATCTCGCGGGTCAGCATCAGACGGTCCTGGCCATAGGCGTCCTCACGCAGGTTGGTCAGCCCCGAATGGAACTGCCGCAACAACGCACCGACACCCGCGTCGATCTCGACGCCCGCCAGACCCGAGTCAACGGCCAGCCTGGCCGCCCGGACGAACCCGGTCACGAGCAGGTCGACGTCCGGCTGCTCCATGGCCACCGGCATCTCCCGGCTGGCCGCGTCGGCGACACGCGAGGGTGCCCACAATGCCTGTTGGGAGAAGGCGGTCGACCCCTGCGCGCCGGTGTGGCCCAGGCCCGCCAGGACCAGGGTGCCCTGGTCGCGGCAGGCCGCGGCGACCGCGGCCCAGCCGGGAGCGCAGTCCTGCGCGAGCGGTGCGCGTTCATACGGCCAGTCACTGTCGTGGACTGACGCGGTCTCGGTGACCAGGACGCCGGCGCCACCAGCCGAGCGGCGCGCGTAGTACGCCACGTGTCGATCACTGATCGAGCGTCCGGCAGCGAGGTTGGTCTCGTGGGGGCCGAACAGCACCCGCGATGGTGCCTGGCGACCCGCAAGGACAACGGGATCGGTCAGAGTGGTACCAGCCATATCGTTCAGGCCCTCGAGGAAAGCTGCAGGCCGACGAGTGGGCTCTCGTCACAACCGCGGTCCGGCCGGTGCCCGATCGTGACTGGCACCGGCTCACCGGCGGCACGGGGCTTGGGTGCCTGACCGCGCACCGGACCACCATGGGAGTGGTCGCCATCCGGCTTGGGCAGGACGGCAGCTGCGCTGCGGTCGGCAAGGGCCTGCTCGCCGTAACCGACGATGCACTCGGGGTCAGGTCCATCCAGCGGCAGTCCGGTGAAGAACTTGGCCGCCATGCAGCCACCGCGGCACGAGTCGTAGTGCGCGCACTTGGCACACGCGCCGCCCGTCTGTGGTCGGCGCAGCTCCTCGAAGAGCGGCGACTCGCGCCATACCTTGTGGAAACCCCCGTCCCGCAACAGGTTTCCGGCCAGGAACTCGCTGTGGATGGCGAAGGGGCAGGCGTACACGTCGCCCACCGGGTCGATCAGGCAGACGACCCGCCCCGCGCCGCACAGGTTGAGGCCCGCCAGCGGTTCGCCGAACCCGGCCAGGTGGAAGAAGGAGTCACCGGTGAGCACACCCTCGCCGGCCAGGACCAGCCAGTCGTAGAGCACGCGCTGCTGGTCCGCCGTCGGGTGCAGCTCGTCCCACACGTCCGCACCGCGGCCCGAGGGTCGCAGCCTGGTGAGCCGGAGGGTGGCGCCGAAACGGTCGGCCAGCGCCTTGAACTCGTCCAGCTGGGTCACGTTGTGCCGGGTGACCACGACGGAGATCTTGGCATCCTTGAAACCGGCCTCGGCGAGGTTCTCCAGCGCCCGCAGCGCGGTGGCGTACGAGCCCGCGCCGCGGACCGCGTCGTTCACCTCGGCGGTCGCGCCGTCCAGGGAGATCTGCACGTCCACGTAGTCCGTGGCAGCGATCCGTGCGGCCTTCTCCTTGTCGATCATGATTCCGTTGGTGGAGAACTTCACCCCGACCTGGTGGGCCACCGCGTAGTCCAGCAGGTGCCAGAAGTCCGGCCGTACGGTCGGCTCCCCGCCGCCGATGTTGACATAGAACACCTTCATCCGCTGCAGCTCGTCGATGACCGCCTCACACTGCTGGGTGGTCAGCTCGTTCGGGTCCCGTTTGCCTGAGGAGCTCAGGCAGTGGACGCACGCCAGGTTGCAGGCGTAGGTCAGCTCCCACGTCAGGCAGATGGGTGCATCCAGCCCGAGCGCGAACTGGTCAACAAGGGGCAGCACAGCGGTCATCGCGGGACTCCTTCAGCGAGGGGTGAGCATGCCGGATCGGGCCAGGCCGTCCAGGGCCCGGAGGTATGTCGCACGGTCGCCTTCGGGGACGCCGGCTGCGATGAGGGCGGAGCCGACATCTGGGGTGTTCTCCAGGCCGCGGACGACATCCACGAGCAGTCGGGACTTCAGGAAGGACAGGCGGCGGGTGGTGAAGTCGTAGGCGAGGGCGCCGAACGACTCGTCGCGCAGAGCAACGCCGGGAGAGAGCCGCCACGGCTGTGCCGCGTCGAACTCCAGCTCCGGCGCGGACCTGGCCGCAGGGGTCACCTCAATAGACACCGCACATGCCATCGATCGAGACCTCTTCGACGAGCGTTTCCTCCACGAGCTGCTCTGCAGCCGGCTCGGCGTGTGATGCGGTGGTGGCGGGATCGTCTGCTGATCTCGCGGTGGTGGCAGGTTGGACCTCGATGGTCGGCTGGTTGTTCACTGGACCTCCTGCTGGGACGGGTGATGGATACCGCTGCCGGGTAGAACTCACCGACAGCGGAGACGCTAGGTGGGCATCCACCGCATCGTCTAGACCTGAGGCGTCAGACCTATCCGAAGGGACAGGTACTCGCCCCCGATCGGTCAGGCCAACCCATCGCTGTACGGACGGTTTCGCGTTCCTCCCCTCCCGCTGCACCGCCAAACGGGCCTAGTGTCCGAACTCGTCAGAGTCAGGACCGTCTAGGAGGATCTTCATGCAAGTTGATGAGCTGCTGAAACCGTTTCCGATCAAAGAGTTCCACCCGTTCCCACGGGCACTCATGGGGCCGGGCGCACACGAGATGATCGGGCCGGAGGCGCTGAAGCTCGGCTTCCGCAAGACCCTCATCATGACCACGGGACTGCGCGGTTCGGACGTCGTGCACAAGATCGCCGAGTCGATGAAGTACCACGGTCTCGAGGTCGTGATCTACGACAAGGTGGAGTCCAACCCCAAGGACTACAACGTCATGGACTCGGTCAAGCTGTACCAGGAGAGCGGTTGCGACTCCTTCGTGTCCATCGGCGGCGGTTCGTCCCATGACGCCTGCAAGGGTGCCCGGATCTCGGTCGCCCACGACGGTCGCAACGTCAACGAGTTCGAGGGTTTCAACAAGAGCGAGAACCCGAAGAACCCGCCCCACATCGCCGTGTCGACCACAGCTGGCACCGGCTCGGAGACCTCGTGGGCGTACGTCATCACAGACACCACCACCGACCCGGACAACCCGCACAAGTTCGTGGCCTTCGATGACGCCTCGATCACCTCATTGGCGATCGACGACCCGGTCCTCTACTTCGACTGCCCGGTCGACTACACCGCACAGTGCGGCTTCGACGTCCTGGCCCACGCCAGCGAGCCCTACGTCTCCCGGATAAACTTCGAGCCCTGTCTCGGCAACGCGTTGCACGCCATCAAGCTCACCAGCCAGCACCTGCGCGCGGCAACCTGGAACGGCCAGGACCTCGCCGGGCGTGAGGGCATGATGTATGCGCAGTACATCGCCGCCCAGGCGTTCAACTCCGGCGGCCTAGGGATCGTCCACTCGATCTCCCACGCCATCAGCGCGTTCTACGACACCCACCACGGCCTCAACAACGCGATCGCGCTGCCGCGGGTCTGGGCGTTCAACATGCCCGCGATCTACCCCCGCTTCGCGGACATCGCCGAGGCAATGGGTGTCGACACCCACGGCATGACCAAACCGCAGGCCGCAGATGCTGCACTGGCAGCTGCGATCCGCCTGCTGCGCGACGTCAACATCCCGGAGCGCTTCGTGGACGTCACCAAGGACAGCTACTCCAAGAACCGCCTGGGCAGCGGACCGACCGAGTACTACAAGAAGTCCGGCGTGATCAAGGGTGACGCAGCCGACGTGGACCGCATCACCAACCACGTGCTCGGTGACGCGTGCACCCCGGGCAACGCCAAGGAGTGCACCTTTGACCTGGTGCGCCCCGTGGTCGACCACTGCATGAACGGCGATCTGGACGACCTGCTCACCTGACCGCCAAGCCAGCCCCGGCCCCCCTGCCGCACGTACGGAAGGGGGGCCCCGGCCGGGCGGTCCACCCCTAACCAACCGCAGGAGCTCTTGTGCCGAACACCCAGCAACCCAGTCCACCAGCTGACTTCGCCGACGTGCTTGACGTCATGGCGCGGTTCGAGGAGCACGGCTACCTCGCTGACCACAAGCTGGCCACGACGGTGTTCCTGCAGACCCGGCTCGACAAGCCGGTGCTGCTCGAGGGCCCCGCCGGCGTCGGCAAGACCCAGCTCGCGCTCTCGCTGGCACAGGTGACGGGTCGAAAGCTGCTGCGGTTGCAGTGTTACGAGGGCCAGGACGAGACCAAGGCCCTCTATGAGTGGGACTACGGCAAGCAGCTCCTCTACACCCAGATCCTGCGCTCGACGATCGACGAGGTCATCGCGGGTGCCAAGAACATCGACGAGGCTGTCGACCGGATCGGGGCTCAGGAGAGCGTCTTCTTCTCCGAGCGCTTTCTTGCCTCGCGGCCCCTTTTGGAAGCCGTGCGCTCCACCGAGCCGGTGGTGCTGCTCGTCGACGAGGTGGACCGGGCCGACGAGGCCCTGGAGGCTGTGCTGCTGGAGCTGCTCGCGGAGTACCAGGTCTCCGTCCCGGAGGTGGGCACCTTCAAGGCCATCCACAAGCCCTATGTGGTCCTGACCTCCAACAACACCCGCGATCTGTCCGCTGCTCTCAAACGGCGCTGCCTGCACCTGTCCCTCGACTACCCCGACGCCGACCGCGAGCTGGCGATCATCCGCTCCAAGAAGACCGGACTGCCCGATGCCCTGGCTCAGCAGCTGGTCACCATCGTTCGCGGGCTGCGCGAGCTCGAGCTACGCAAGGCTCCGAGCATCTCCGAGACCATCGACTGGGCCCGAACCCTGGCCGTGCTTGGCGTT
>DHJN01000146.1:0-18217 GCA_002404345.1 Actinobacteria bacterium UBA4719
CCGGGTGGGGCTCTTTGCGTTTGCGGTGAGCTCTTTTGTGTTTCCGGTGAGAGTGCCCGAGATGGCCAGCTGGTGGATGCACTGACCGAGCCCGGAGGCGAGATCGTGGTGAGATGCGGGCGGGCCTAACGCCGAGGTCGGCTGGCAAAGCCGTGACCACACTCAGCAGTGAATTGCGCTATTGACAGAGCCCGGCCACCCGCCCTAGTTTTTCCCGGGGCGGCTCACCGGAACCGCTGTGAGGACGAGAGGCGGAGCCGTGAGAATTGATAGATCTTCGGGTCAGTTGCTTGTAGGACATAGTCGACGCATCACCGTTCGAACGATCGCAGTTGCCGGAGTGGTTGCGTTGGCTGCGGTTACTTTGTTGGATACCTCAGGGGTGGCATCGCCGACCTCGAACAGCGCGGTCCTGACACAACCCACAGGCGCTGGCACCTTGCGACCGAGCGGTCTGGTGAACGGCCTGGCCGCGGCGGCCAGGAGCGAGTCGAGCGCGATGGACCTGGCTCGAGCGCGAGCCGAGAGCCAGCGTCGGCCGTTGGCAGGGCCAGCCCGGACAACGGCGAAGGTCACCTCCGTCTCGCCATCAGTGACCTCGAAGTCAGTCACCGCCCCCGGCCCGAATGCCGTGAGCAGCCTGCAGATGTTCCGCAACACCACCGTGCCCACGACTGGGGCCACCAGCTCCGTGAGCGAGCCCAGCACCGACCAGTCTGGCAAGAACATCTTCCAGACCAGCAACTGGACATCCCAGTTTTCGCACAACAACGGGGCCACCTGGACGTCGCTGAACCCGTTCACGATCTTCGGATCGGGTTTCTGCTGTGACCAGGTGACGGTGCACGACCCGGGCCGCAACCTGCAGCTGTGGCTGGTGCAGTACGGCAACCACCTCACGCTGGCGACGTCCTCGGCGAACAACTTGTCCACGTGGTGCACCTACACTCTGACCCCGCAGGCCTTGTTGGGCCGACCGGCGGGTGAGGCCTTTGACTACAACGACCTGGCCGTGGGGACGAAGTTCTTGTACCTGACGTCCAACCTGTTCGGATCGACTGGAAGCTTTACCGGCACTGCCATGGTCCGCTTGAACCTCGACGGTCTGGCGGCGTGCGCAGCCACCGGGTTCAACCAGACGGTCCGGACCGACCTGTTCACGCTGAAGGTCGCGCAAGGGACGACGGACGTGGCCTACGCAGCCTCAACCAACCTCAACGCCGGCACCGGCTCCACGTTGCGGATTCTGACGTGGCCAGAGAACTCGACGGTGGTGACCACGGTCAACAGGGCGATCGCTGCGTTCAACTTCATGTCGCCCAGCAGCGGACAGAATTGCGGGAGCCCTGATGGGGTCGTGAACAACTGGTGCCAACGGACTGACTCCCGAATTCTCGGGGCTGCTCGGGGCAACGGCCTGGTGAGGTTCTCCTTCAACGTCAGGCAGATCGGTGCGGCTACGGCCCGCCCGTTCCCGTACACCCGGATTCAGACGTTCCGGGAGTCCGACCTGGCTCTGATCGCCAACCAGGACCTCTTCGGCACCACGGTCGCTCACCAGTACATGTCCATGGCGCCAGATCGTCGAGGGCACATCGGCTACGTCGACACGTTCGGTGGTGGAGTGGGAACGACCCACTTCTTCCCAGGCGCGATGATCGGGATCGTGGACGACTTCGCTCCGAACTTCCCGGGGTCGGTCAGCTTCTTCCTGTTTGGCTCGGGCGGCGGCTGCCTCAACAGCGACGGCCGGCGTCGATGGGGTGACTACAACACGGCACGAGGTGGCTACACCGGTGCAGGGCAGTGGTCAGCGACCAGCTGGGCCAGGACCACCAACACCAATGTGGGCTGCGGCACCCCCACTCCCATCAGCCTGAAAAACGTTGTCTTCGGGCGATCCCGAGACCTCGCCAGCTACTTGAGGTTCTATCCCTTCTAGGTCAGCCTGCTGGACCAGGGGGCCGGGTGCTACCGCGCCCGGCCCCCTGGGTTTGCCCCGGCCGCTCGAGCTTGCCTTCGAGTCATGGGTGTCAAGGGCCACGGAACCAAGTCGGCAACGGAGTCGTCGAATGAACATGACCACTTATGACGTTTTCACTCGACGCCCGAGTTGCGCACGCTCGCCGGTTCGGGTTGTCGCCGTCGCCGTGGTGGGCCTTGCGACGACCCTGGTCGCGTGCCAGGACGCAGCCGCACCGCATGGGAACGCAAAGACGACCTCGACAGTCGCTGGCACTGCCCCCAGCATCGGGGCGCAGTTCCCGGGCGGCAATGCCTTCACCGGGGCCCACTACGTGAGCACCGGAGCGCTCCCGGATCTCGACCGCACCGGCCAGTTGTACCGGATCCCGACGACCACCGGTCTTCGCTCGATCGCGTCGGCGTTCGCAGTGTTGGGGCCGGTCGTGTCCGAGGGAACCGGCAGTGTCATTGACGACCACACCAGACGCGTCTCCCTGGCCGGAGGTCAGTGGAGCGTGACCCTCAGCCTGTCTCCCCCTGCGGGCTCCCCTTTGGCGGGCTCCCCCACCTCGGGCTGCGTGGCCCCGAGCGCGTCGACCAAGGTGCGCGGGACGTGTGTCACGCCGAGTCAGGCTTTGCCTGCGGACGAGCTCTCAGCCGAGAAGAAACGGTCCATCGGGAACACCGTTAGGGAGGTTCTGCGCCGAGCGGGCGTGGACGTCGGTGCCGTGATCCCTAGAGTCACCGGCAGGCATGACGCCTGGTCTGCAACGGTGTCTCCCATGGTTGCCGGATTGCCCACGGTCGGTTTGGAGTCGGTGGTCAGCGGCTCAGGCGACAAGGTCGAGCTCGGCCATGGATCTCTCACTTCGCTGACCAAGGCCGCTACGAAGTCGCTGATCGGTGTGCCCGCCGGCGTCGAGCAGCTCAACCGCGGTCTGCTGCTCGGGTCGCTCGGTGCTGGGGACGCGGCCCCCAACGGGCCTACGTCTGGAGTCCGACGGATCGTATCGGTTCGAATGGTTCTGGCCTATCTGCCCACGAGCGGTTCCGACGTGGTTCCGGCCTACCAGTTCTCTCTAGCCGACGGCGGAACGGTGACCACCCCCGCGGTCCCCAGCGCAGGACCGGGTTCGGGCTGACGCGCGAGCCGCGTATGTGCGTGGCCTTCAGCACGCTGAGGCTGACCGGCTCGACGCGGAGGGTCTGCTCATGGGCTCGAGGGGCGCCTGGTGGGGGCAGCACCCCTGTCCTGGTTGATCAGGAGCGCAGCGCGAACCAGCTCACGTTGATCTCGCCAAGCATCTCGCGCAGCAGCGGCAGGCTGATGCCGACGACATTGTGGTGGTCACCCTCGATGCCGGAAATGAACGGGCCGCCGAGACCATCGATCGTGAACCCTCCGGCGACCTGCAGCGGCTCGCCGCTCGCGACGTACGCAGCGATCTCCTGGTCACTGACCTTCGCGAAATGGACGATCGTGGAAGCCACTGCGCCCATGGTCGCGCCGGTGCCGCCGTCGCTGTCGTCCCGGTCGTCGATCAACCAGTGAGCGGTGTGCAGCACGCCCGACGAGCCCCGCATTCGGTGCCATCGCGAAATTGCCTCCGCCTCGTCGGCAGGTTTGCCGTGCAGCTCACCGTCCAGCTCGAGCACCGAGTCGCAGCCGAGGACCAACGCGCCGGTGGGGGCGTCCTCGGGACAGGTGTCGCCGGCCAGGCGCTCAGCCACGGCCTCACACTTGGCCCGGGCGAGCAGGAGCGCCACGTCCTCGGGCGCTAGCTCGCCATACTGCGAAACAGCCTGTGTCACAGTGGAATCCTCGTCCACGTCGCTCACCAGCACGTATGCCGTGACGCCGGCCCGCTGCAAGGTTGCCAGTCGTGCGGGGGAGGCAGAGCCGAGAACGAGGGGAACGGAGGGAGAGACCATGCCGGCAGGCTATCCGAGCAGGTCGTCCAGATAGCACCAGCGCCACGCCTCGCCCGGCTCGAAGCTGCGCATCACCGGATGACCCGAGTGACGAAAGTGCCGCTCGGCGTGGTTGCCGGGCGATGAGCTGCAACAACCGACGTTGCCGCAGGCGAGGCAGAGGCGCAGGTACACCCACTGCACACCCTCGCGTTCGCACTCGCGACAGATCCGTGGGCTGGCAGGTGCCTTCACGCATGGCGCCTCCACCAGGTGCCCACAGCCGTCGCCGCCGGTCTCCGGACGCAACAGCCACCCGTCGCGCGTGTCCTCTTCGTCGTCAGCGACCCGATCGAGCATCGACTCCTCGACGTCGAGCGCCGACAGGACGTCTGCGAGCACCTCGTGGTCCGCGCGGCCGGCGTCGCGGATCTCCAGGACGGCAGCCCGCTCGGCCTGCAGCATCTGCACCCGAAGCCGCCGCCACGTCTCCGTCGGGGTCTCGGCGTCAGAGGCTGTGCGGCCAATGCGCTCCCACGCGATGTCGGCGCGCTGCTGGGCGCGGGCTCTCAAACCCTCCCTGATGGAAGGGTCGAGGTCCGGGTCGGTGTGTGCCAGCTCGGCGAGTCCTGCTGACACGGAGGCCTGGAGCAGTGTTGCTTCCTGCAAGGCGTCCTCTCGCGGGTCGGGCCCGCGCACGTCGAGCTTGCGGGCCAGCCAGGGCAACGAGATCCCTTGCAGCATAAGGGTCCCCGCGGTGACGACCATCGCCGCCAGGACCAGCACCTCGCGATGCGGTGTGCTCTCGGGCAGAACGGATGCGGCCGCGAGGGTGACCACGCCGCGCATACCGGCCCAGGACACGATCGCGCTGTGCGTCCACGGTGACGAACGGCCCATCCGGTCCGGGCCGGGCCGGATGAGGTAGCGCACCGGGTACACCCAGAGCGGCCGCAACAGGATCACCGCGGCCAGCACCGCTGCACAGAAGAGCAGGATTCGAGCCGGCGCCAGCGTGGAGTGACGGACGTCCTCGACGATCCAGCGGGCCTGCAGCCCGATCAGAAGGAAGACGGTGTTCTGGAGCAGGAAGGAGATCGTCGACCAGTTGACGCGTTCGCTCAAACGAGAGGATGCGGTTTGCAACGTCGTCGCGCGGTGAGCCAGGACCAGACCGGCCACGACGACGGCCACGACGCCGGAGCCGTGGATGGCCTCGGCGGGTAGGTACGCCGCGAATGGCGCCATGAACGACAGTGAGGTGTCGAGCACCGGGTCGGTGACGCGCTTGCGGATCCATCCGATCGAGAACGCCACGGCGAGCCCGACGACCGCTCCGCCGAGCGTCGCCCGCAGGAAGTCGACGCTGATGCCGCCCACGGTCACGGCGCCCGAGAGTCCGGCGATGGCGGTGCGCAGGGCCACCAGCGCCACTGCGTCGTTGAGCAGCGACTCGCCTTCGAGGATCGTGACGATGCGGCGCGGGAGCCCGATACGGCGCGCAATCGACGTTGCGGCGACGGCATCGGGAGGTGCGACCACCGCGCCGAACGCGACGGCCGCGGCAAACGGCACCGGCAACATCCACCACGTCACCAGGCCGACGCCCAGGGCCGTGAACGCGACCAGGCCAACGGAGAGCATGCCGATCGCCCGACGGTTGGCCTTGAAGTCGACCAGGGAGCTGCGGATGGCCGTGGCATACAGCAGGGGCGGTAGCAGCCCGACCAGGACCAGCTCGGGGTCGAGCCGGACCTGTGGCACGAACGGCAGGTAGCTGCCACCCACCCCGATGATGGTGAGCAGCAGCGGTGCGGACAGGTTAAGTCGGCGGGCGAGCCCGGCGACGAGGGTGACAGTGGCAACGAGGGCCAGCAGCGCAGCAGCGACATGCACCCGACGATCCTCGCAGGTATGACGAGTGGGTGCGCCTGAGCCGGCCTCGGGTGCAGGATCGCTCCATGATCAGTCTTGCGTTCAGCCGCCCGGCCGATCCAGGATGGCCTCGCGCAGCGTGTCGAGGCCGACGCCGCCGACGTCGAGCGCGCGGCGGTGAAAAGCCTTGATGTCAAAGGCATCGCCCTCGAGGGCCTTGACCTCGTCGCGCAGCTGGAGCCAGAGTCGCTCGCCGATCTTGTAGGAAGGTGCCTGCCCAGGCCAGCCGAGATAGCGGTCGAGCTCGAAGCGCAGGAAGTCCTCGGCCATGTTGGCGTGGGAGGTCAGGAACTGCCACGCCTTGTCGTAGGTCCACTCGCCACCACCGACCTCGGCCGGAGCCTCGAAACCACAATGGACCCCGATGTCCAGAACCACACGCGCCGCACGTAGCGACTGACCGTCGAGCAGGCCCATGCGGTTGCCCGGGTCGTCCATGTAGCCGAGCTCGGCCATCAGACGCTCGGCGTACAGAGCCCAGCCCTCACCATGGCCGGAGGTCCAGGCGTCCATCCGGCGCCAGCGGTTGAGCAGCTCGGAGCGGAAGACGGTCTGGGCTACCTGGAGGTGATGACCCGGGACGCCCTCGTGGTAGACCGTCGTCAGCTCGCGCCAGGTGTCGAACTCGGTGATGCCCTTGGGTACGGACCACCACATGCGACCGGGACGGCTGAAGTCCTGCGACGGCCCGGTGTAGTAGATGCCGCCCGTCTGCGTCGGGGCGATCAGGCACTCGATCGTGCGCACCGGCCCGGGAATGTCGAAGTGGGTGCCCGCGAGGTTGCTGATGACCTCGTCGGCCTTTCCCTGCATCCATGCCTTGAGCTCGTCGGTGCCGTGCAGCTGGTAGCCCGGGTCGGCGTCGAGGATCGCGATGGCCTCCTTGATGGTGGCACCCGACCCGATCTGCTCGGCCACCACCGCCATCTCGGTGGTGATGCGGGCTAGCTCCAGCTGACCCCACTCGTAGGTCTCCTCGAGGTCGACCGTGGTGCCAAGGAAGAACCGCGACAACAGCTCATACCGCTCGCGGCCGCAGGCGTCTGCTTCGGGGGCCTGGGGGAGCAGTTCGTCCCGCAGGAACTCGCCCATCCGGGTATAGGCCGACGAGGCCTCGGCAACCGCGGCGCGAAGCGGGTGCGGACCGGCCCCGGTGGCCTCGCCGAGCGCGTCATCGCCAGCGTCGCCGTTCTTGATGAGGTTGGTACTGATCAGGTTGGAACTGAGCAATTTGACGAAGTAGCCGTCCCCGGCCGCAAGCTGTGCACACTGGGCGGCACAGGCCTCGACCTGCCGCTTAGGGCTCACCAGGCCCATCTGTGCGGCAGCACGCAGGGACTCGACGTAGCCGTCGAGCGCCGCCGGCACCTTGGCCATCCGGGCCGCGAAGGTCACCCAGTGCGCATCAGTGTTGGTGGGCATGAGATCGAAGACGTCGCGGATCCCCTGCAGCGGTGAGGCCAGGACGTTGAGGGACATATGGTCGAGCCCGGCGGCGTACATCTCTTCGGCCAGGCCGAGGCGCTCCTTCATCGCGGCGAGGGTCACCCGGTCGATGTGGTCGACCGGAGTGGCCTGGGCCGCAGCGTCGAGGGTGTTGCGGCGGAGGTCGGACTGGGCGGTGTGGCCGGCCGGCGAGAAGTCGTCGAAGTCCTCGTCGTGGCCGGCGATCCCCAGATAGGTCGCGGTGATGGGACTGAGCTCGACCAACGCGTCGAGGTAGTCGTTCGCGATGCGGTCAACCTCGGTGGTGGGGCGTGCTTGGTGTGGGTGAGCGTCAGGGGTCACCGGTGGAACGTACCTCAGCCGGCGGCTTCCAGTCAGCCCGCGCGACTGATCGCCCAGTCAGCCCGCGCGACTGATCGCCTAGTCAGCCAGCGCGACCGATCGACGGGTCAGCGGGGGAGGGCGGACGCGCGCCAGCCTCCGCGTCCGTGGGGGGCGCTCAGGCGGACCTGTCGTCGGGGCGAGCCCCAGGCGGACTGGGGGTGCGTGCCACCTGCCTGGGCTGGGTGGCCGGCCTGGTCCGGGTCACCGTCATCGCTGGCGGTGGCGAGGACGGCAACGACCGCGGCGAGGACGGAGAGCTCCTCCGGTGAGGCGTTGCCGCGGACCAGGCGCAGCGGCATACCGGTCGCCTCCTGAGGCTCCGTGTGCGGGGAAGTGGTGTCAGCCATAGAGTTTCGCCCGATCAAAGCGGTATGTTTCCGTGCTTCTTGGGGGGCAGCGTCGCGCGCTTGTTGCGCAGGGCGCGCAGGGCCTTGATGACGGACGAGCGGGTGTAGGACGGTGGGATCACCGAGTCGACATAGCCGCGTTCGGCGGCGACATAGGGATTGGCCAGGGTGTCTTCGTAGTCGGTGATGAACCCCTGGCGCGCGGCGTCGACGTCACCGCCGGCAGCGGCGACCTCGGCGATCTCCTTGCGGTAGAGGATGTTGACCGCGCCCTGGGCGCCCATGACGGCGATCTGCGCCGTGGGCCAGGCAAGGTTCATGTCGGCGCCGAGGTGCTTGGAGCCCATGACGTCGTAGGCGCCGCCGTAGGCTTTGCGGGTGATGACAGTGACCAGGGGGACCGTGGCTTCGGCATAGGCGTAGATGAGCTTGGCGCCGCGGCGGATGATGCCGTTCCACTCCTGGTCGGTGCCCGGCAGGAAGCCGGGTACGTCCACGAACGTCAGGACAGGGACGTTGAACGCGTCGCACGTCCGCACGAACCGTGCGGCCTTCTCGGAGGCGTCGATGTCCAGGCAGCCGGCGAACTGCATGGGCTGGTTGGCGACAACACCCACCGAGCGGCCCTCGATCCGGCCGAAGCCGCAGATGATGTTCGGCGCGAACAGTGCCTGAACCTCGAGGAAGTCAGCGGACCCGTCGTCCGTGCTGTCGACGATGTGCTCGACGATCGTGTGCATGTCGTACGGCTGGTTGGCCGAGTCGGGGATGAAGGTGTCCAGGAATGCGTCGGTGTCGTTGACCTCGGCTGCCGAGTCGTCGGTGTCCGACTCGAAGGCGGGAGCATCCTCGAGGTTGTTTGACGGCAGGTAGGACAGCAGCGCCTTGACGTAGTCGATGGCGTCGTCCTCGTCGTGGCCCATGTAGTGCGCCACGCCGGACTTGGAGTTGTGCGTGCGAGCCCCGCCGAGCTCCTCCATTTCGACGTCCTCGCCGGTGACGGTCTTGATGACGTCGGGGCCCGTGATGAACATGTGCGAGGTCTGGTCGACCATCACGGTGAAGTCGGTGATTGCCGGGGAGTAGACCGCGCCGCCCGCGCAGGGCCCCATGACCAGGGAGATCTGGGGAATGACACCGGAGGAGTGGACGTTGCGGCGGAAGATCTCGGCATAAAGCCCGAGCGCCACCACACCCTCCTGGATGCGGGCGCCGCCGGAGTCGTTGATCCCGATGACCGGGCAGCCGATCTTCATCGCCAGGTCCATGATCTTGACGATCTTCTCGCCGAACACCTCGCCCAGGGACCCGCCAAAGACCGTGAAGTCCTGGGAGAACACGCAGACCTGTCGCCCGTCGACCGTGCCGAAGCCGATGATGACACCATCGCCGTAGGGGCGGTTCTTCTGCTGGCCGAATGCCGTCGACCGGTGGCGGCCTAGCTCGTCGACCTCGACGAACGAGCCCTCGTCCATCAGCTGCTCGACCCGCTCGCGCGCAGTCTTCTTGCCCTGGGCATGCCGCTTCTCGACCGCGCGGGCCGACCCGGCATGGACGGCCTCGTCGTTGCGCCGGATCAGGTCAGCGAGCTTGCCAGCGGTCGTGTGGATGTCGGGGCCGGGCACAGCGGTGCCGCCCGTGAGAACTACATCAGCCATGGCGGGTAGCCTAGCCTTAGGTTTGTGCACGCGACTCTCGATTCTCAGTCAGTGAAAGCGGCATTGATCACGCCGCCGAGCCCTTGGCAGATGGTCGATGTCCATGCGTCCATCGACTCCACTAACCTCGAGGCGCTGCGAGACCCCCTTCCGTGGCGGGTCGTGGTGGCCGACTATCAGAGCGCGGGTCGTGGACGTCTGGCGCGTCAGTGGCAGGCGCCGGCGGGCACCTCGATCGCCGTGTCCGCCGTGGTTCCGATGCCGGTCGACCGCACTTCCGACTGGGGTTGGCTGCCGCTGCTGACCGGTATGGCGATGCGAGCGGCGCTGGTCGACGTATCCGGCGTGGCTGGCCGGCTCAAGTGGCCGAACGACGTGTTGGTCCAAGAAGGGGCAGAGGGTTCAGGCGGTCTTGCGGATGACGGGCGGCCGTGGCTCAAGATCTCTGGTGTCCTCTGCGAGATGGTGCCCGGAGGTGAGCTGGTGGTCATCGGTGCGGGTGCCAACATCGCCCAGGCGCGCAGCGAGCTTCCGGTGGACACGGCGACCTCACTGGCCCTGTGTGGTGCCCCGAACGTCCGCCGCGAGGATGTCATCGTGCGGTATCTCGGGGTGCTGGCCGACCTCCACCGGGCGTGGGCGGGCGGAGGCGCCGGGCTCGAGGCCCTGCGAGCGGCATACCGCAGGTCCTGTCTGACGATCGGGCTCGATGTGGACGTGCACCAACCCGACGGGAGGGTCGCCCAGGGTGTCGCGACGGGGGTCGACGACACCGGTCGGCTGGTGGTGCAGGCGGGTGCCTCGAGCACGGCGCACGCCGCGGGGGACGTCGTGCACGTACGCCGCTCGCGGCCGCCAGCAGGGCAGACGGCATGATCGGGGTCATGGCCGACCCGGTGCTGCGCCAGATGGGGAGCAGCTGAGATGCCCCGCGCCGGTCGGCACCGCACCGGTGTCCCAGCGGATCTTGCCGGTGGCTTCTCGCCCGCAGCCGACGATGTCGAGGCCCGGCTGCTTGGTCAACGACGTTCGATGCGCGCGCGCGAGGTCAGTGCCAAGGCGTCGGTGTCCTTGCACAGCGCCCGCAAGTTCTGGCATGCCCTCGGGTTTCCCAACGTCGAGGACGAGGACACCGTCTTCACCGAGGCGGACCTGATTGCCCTGCAGTCTCTGGCCGGTCTGGTGCGTGATGGCATCTTCGACGAGCCCACGGCGCTCGCGATGACGCGTGCCTTCGCCCGGACCACTGATCGTCTGTCCGTGTGGCAGGCCCAGCTGATGGCCGAAGCCATCGGCGAGCTGTCGCTGCAGGCGGGGACCGCCGGGTCGGCCGAGAACACCGAGGCCGACGCAGGTCTGGACACCACGCGGGCAATGCCGGATCTGGCAACGGCGCGAGCAGCCGCGGTGAAGCTGGCCGACATCGCCGACGACCTGGAACCTCTCCTTATCTATGCCTGGCGCCGTCATCTCTCGGCTGCGATCTCGCGCATGGTCACCGACTCCGAGCCGATCGAGGACCAGCCGGGAGTCGTGCGCTCCGTGGGCTTCGCCGACCTCGTCTCCTTCACTCGTCTGGTGCGTCGACTTTCCGAGCGCGAGCTGGCACGGGTGGTCCAGCGCTTCGAGGCGCTGGCGTCCAACGTCGTGACGGCGCATGGCGGCCGGGTGATCAAGACCGTGGGGGACGAGGTCCTGTTCGTGGCGATAGGTGCGGCGCCGGCCGCGGCGATCGCGCTCGACCTGGTCCAGGCCATGGCGGAGGACGACGTCCTGCCAGACCTGCGGGTGGGTATGGCCAGCGGGCGGGTGGTCTCACGCCTCGGTGACGTCTTCGGGACCACCGTGAACCGAGCCAGCCGGTTGACTGCCATCGCGAGGCCTCGAACCGTCCTGGTCGATGATGGCCTGGCTGCCTCCCTTGCGAGCATGTCGGGCTTCGAGATGTCCCCGCTGCGGCGCCGGACGCTGCGCGGGATCGGACCGGTGACCCCCTGGGCCCTGCGACGAGCCGACCAGGCGGGGCGTCGAGGCATGCTGGGCGACGGCGACGTCGGCGACGATGGCGACAACAAAGGAGACCTCGACCATGAGTGAGCTCGACACCCCCACCCGGGCGATGGTGACGATCACCCGCCACGGCCCTGGTGGCCACATCGCAGAGCTGGCGCTGGACCGGCCCGAGGCGATGAACGCCGTGTCGACGCAGATGGCCCGCGAGCTGGGCGCTGCCTGCGCCGAGCTCTCCGCCGACCAGGGCCTGCGAGTCGTGCTGGTCACGAGCACCAGCACCAAGGCGTTCTGCGTGGGTGCCGACCTCAAGGAGCGCAACTCCTTCACCGATGCGGACCTGGTGGCACAGCGGCCGGTGGCGCGCGCGGCATACGGCGGGGTGCTGAACCTGCCCGTGCCCACGATCGCCGTGGTCGAGGGATTTGCCCTCGGGGGCGGCCTGGAGATCGCGCTGTCCTGTGACCTGATCATCGCCGGATCGGCAGCCGTGGTCGGCCTGCCCGAGGTCTCCGTCGGCGTCATCCCTGGTGGGGGCGGCACGCAGCTGTTGACGCGACGCGTCGGCTGGTCGAGGGCGGCCGGGATGATCTTCACCGCTCGTCGGATGCCGGCCAGTGAGGCGGCGGCGCTGGGGGTCGTCGATGAGGTGCTCGAGGCTGGTACCGCGCGGGACCGTGGGCTAGAGCTGGCCACGCAGATCGCCGCGAACTCGCCGGTCGGGCTGCGCCAGGCCAAGCGCGCGATGCGGCTCGGCAGCGACGTGGATCTGGCGACCGGACTCGAGGTCGAGGACGGTTGCTGGCGTGCTACGGCCTTCTCCGGTGACCGGGCAGAAGGCGTCGCGGCATTTGCGGAGAAGCGTCCACCGGTGTGGCTCGGTCGCTGACGGGGCCGATGGTCCTACGATGCCCCCATGACTCGAGTTCTTCTTGCAGAGGATGACCCAGCCATCTCGGAGCCGCTGGCTCGCGCACTGCGGCGCGAAGGCTACGACGTCGACGTCCGTGCCGACGGCCGCGCCGCACTAGAGGGTGCCAACGAAAATCCCGACATGGTCGTGCTCGACCTCGGCTTGCCGCACGTTGACGGTCTTGAGGTCTGCCGGCGCATCCGCGCGGACGGCCGCACCGTTCCGGTCCTGATCCTGACGGCCCGGGCCGACGAGGTGGACCTGGTGGTCGGGCTCGACGCCGGCGCCGACGACTACGTCACCAAGCCCTTCCGCCTGGCCGAGCTGCTGGCCCGGGTCCGTGCGCTCCTTCGTCGGCACCCCACCGATGCAGGCCCGGCAGGGGCGGTCGTGCGCATCGACCCCGATGCCCGCCGTGCCTTCTTCAACGAGGAGGAGCTTCAGCTGACCGCCAAGGAGTTTGACCTCCTGCGCGTCCTGGTGCGCGAGCAGGGCAAGGTCGTCTCTCGTGAGCAGCTGATGCGTGAGATCTGGGAGACGGTGTGGTTCGGGTCCACCAAGACCCTCGACATGCACATCTCGGTGCTGCGCCGAAAGCTGGGTGACGATGCCGCCCAGCCCCGCTACATCTCGACCGTGCGGGGTGTCGGTTTCCGGTTCGAACGGTCCGAGCGGTCCGAGCGAGGCTGACCTCCAGCATGCGCCGTCAGCTGGTGCGGTCGACCTTTGCCGCAGTGCTGCTCTCCGTGGTGATCATGGGTGTGCCGTTGGGGGTTGCGCTGTGGTGGGCAGCTGCTGACAACTTCGCACGACTGCGCGGGTGGCTCCAGGGACCGGGCCAGCCCGTCGAACCGGTTCTGCCGCCGCTGATCATTGTGGTGCTGTCGGTGATCGCGGTGCTCGCGGGAGTGTTGGTCGCTTACCTACAAGCGCGTAGGTTCGCCGAACCGATGACCCAGCTGGCCGACCGAGCCGAACGGCTGGGGGCTGGCGAGTCCCGTTTTCAGCCGCTGGTCACAGGCATCCGTGAGGTCGACCGCGTCTCGGAGGTGTTGGCGCGCAGCGCGCATCAGATGACCAAGTCACTGGCCTCAGAGCGAGACTTCGCCTCGGACGCGTCGCACCAGCTGCGAACGCCGTTGACCGCGTTGCTGATGCGCCTGGAGGAGATCTCAGTGACCGACGATCTCACGGTCGTACAGGAAGAGGCCAGCATTGCCATCACGCAGGTCGAGCGCCTTACCAAGGTGGTCGACGAGCTGCTCTCACGGACTCGGCGCGGTCACGATGCGCCGCCTCCATCCGTCTCATTGGACTCGGTGATCGCCTCACTTCAGCGGGAGTGGCAGCCGGCGTTCGAACAGGCTCGCCGCAGTGTTCGGGTGCACGGTCAGCGCGGTCTGTTGGTGCGCGCCACCCCGGTGGCGCTGTCCCAGGTGCTGTCGACCCTTCTGGAGAACTCCCTTGCGCACGGTCGTGGCACCGTGGATGTGGAGGCCCGGCGCAGTGGCCCATCGGTGGTGGTGGAGGTCAGTGACCAAGGTGTCGGCGTTCCCTCGACGATTGCGCCGCACATATTCGAACGTTCGGTCAGCACGGCGCGCAGCACGGGTCTGGGGCTGGCACTGGCTCGTGACCTGGCGGTGGCCAACGGCGGTCGTCTCGAGCTGATCCAGGCGCAACCGGCGATCTTTGCGCTGTTCCTGTCCGAGTCCGATCCCAGCTAGACCGAGCGTGCGGGTTCGGGCTCTGCCTCGGGCTGGGGCTCTGCCTCGGGCTCGGGCGTTGCATCGCCGGCGAACACGAACTTCCGGTAGGACCAGAAACGGAACAGCGTCCCAAGACCGATCCCGAAGACGTTTGTCACGTTGTCGGCGAGCTGGGTGTGCAGGTCGAACACGTATCGGGAGACTCCCAGGCAGGCGACCGCGATGACCATGGCGACGAGGTTGAAGAACACGAACAGCGCGAGCTCGTGGGTGGCCTGCCGGTTGCGACGGTGGCGGAAGGTCCACAACCGGTTGCCGAGCCACGCCACCAGCGTGGCCGCGATCGCCGAGATGACGCGGGCCGTCAGTGGCTTGCCGTGCAGCATGCCGACGGTGAGCTGCTCGTCGAACATCCCTTGCAGGTGTGGGCCGAAGACCAGGACGTTGTAACCACCCAGGTCGATAACGAACGCCACGGCACCGACCAGGCCGAACTTGAGCATCTCGCGGACGAGGACGTCGAGTGCCCCGCGGGCGCGATCGAGCAGCATAAGACCGTTTGTGGGCACAGGACAAGCCTAGCCCTGGACCCTGAACGAGGTGGCGTCTTGCCCCGATAGGCTCATGTTCGTGATTTCCCCGCAGCGCGCACCAGGAGGGTTCCCTGTCGTCGGCATCATCGGTGGCGGCCAGCTCGCACGGATGTGCCAGCCACCTGCGGTGGGGTTGTCGATCACGCTGTCGGTCTTCGCGGAGTCAGCGGACTCTTCGGCGGCCCTGGTCATCCCCTCCTCTCCCGTGGGCAACCACGCCGACATCGAGGCGGTGCGCGCTTTCGCCGGGGAGTGCGACGTCGTCACCTTCGACCACGAGCACGTACCCGCTGAGGTCCTCTCTGCGCTCGAGGCCGATGGCGTCGTCCTGCATCCTTCGCCGGCCGCCCTCGTGTTCGCCCAGGACAAGCTCGCGATGCGTCGACGGCTCACCGCGATCGGGGTGCCCTGCCCTCGCTGGGCGCAGGTGCGCGACGCCGCCTCGTTGCAGGCTTTTGGTGACGAGGTGGGCTGGCCCGTGATCGTCAAGACTCCCAAGGGCGGGTATGACGGCAAGGGAGTCCGCGTCGTCGGCTCACCGCAGGAGGTGGCCGACTGGCTTGCCGACGCAGCGCGCGATGTCGCCCAACGCGACGTCGTTCCCGGCGGTGGGCCGCTCGTCGACGGGCTGCTGGCCGAGCAGAAGGTCGACTTCGTCCGAGAGCTGGCCCTGCTGGTCGTTCGCAGCCCGTCGGGCCAGGCGGGCGCGTGGCCGGTGGTGGAGACCGTCCAGACCGATGGCATCTGCACCCAGGTCCTGGCACCTGCTCCTGAACTCGACCCCCACCTCGCGGCGCTGGCCACGCAGGCGGGTCTGCGCATCGCCGGTGAGCTTGGCGTCACCGGCGTGATGGCCGTGGAGCTGTTCGAGGTCACGGACCCGCGGACCGGCGACCCGGCATACCTGGTCAACGAGCTCGCGATGCGTCCGCACAACAGTGGTCACTGGAGCATCGACGGTGCGGTGACCAGCCAGTTCGAACAGCACCTCCGGGCCGTGCTCGACCTGCCGCTGGGGGACACCAGCCCTCGGGCGCGGTGGACAGTCATGGGCAACGTTCTGGGGGGCGACCACCCTCAGCTGTATCCGGCATATCGTCATCTGATGGCGCGCGACCCCGGGCTGAAGATCCACCTGTACGGCAAGGGCGTTCGACCGGGTCGCAAGCTCGGACACGTCAACGTCAGCGGCGGCGACCTCGAGGACCTGAGGGCTCGCGCCAACCATGCGAGCGACTATCTGCAGGGAGTGATCACGGAATGACTGATTCGTTGGCGACGCAGCCAGTGGTGGGACTGGTGATGGGCAGTGACAGCGACTGGCCGGTCATGGAAGACGCTGCAAAAGTGCTGGAGGAGTTCGGAATCGGCTACGAGGCTGATGTCGTCTCGGCCCACCGGATGCCCCAGGAGATGCTCGAGTACGGGCAGAGCGCAGCCGATCGGGGCCTGCGGGTGATCATCGCCGGCGCAGGTGGCGCGGCCCACCTGCCGGGGATGCTGGCGTCGGTCACACCGCTGCCTGTCATCGGCGTGCCGGTGCCGCTGAAGTACCTCGACGGGATGGACTCGTTGTTGTCCATCGTCCAGATGCCCGGGGGGGTGCCGGTGGCGACCGTGTCGGTGGGTGGAGCTCGCAACGCGGGCCTGCTGGCCGCGCGGATACTCGGCTCGGGCGTGGATGGCGACGCCGCTCGCATGCGCGCGAAAATGGTGGAGTTCCAGGGCAAGCTACGCGATGAGGCGCATTCCAAGGGTGAGCGGCTTCGGGCCCGTCGTGCTCACGCGACGGGTTTCGGGATGCCCCGCGGCTGACCGGCCTCTGTCACCCGCATGATCCAGTGCCGGCATCATCCAGTACCGGATCAGAGCTTCGGGAACTCGATCATGGGACAGGTGTCCATCACGACGTCCAGGCCGGCGCTGATGGCGCGTTGGACCGCGTCCTCGTCGATGACCCCGAGCTGAAGCCAGATGGTCTCGATGCCGAGCCGGTCCTTGTTGGCGATTGCCTCATCCACGACCTCGCCGACTCGCAGCGAGTTGACGAAGCAGTCCACGACGGCGACAACGGTGCCGTCCGGGATCTGGGTGAGCGTCGGGTAGGCCGGCTCACCCCACACCTCCACGGCCCGTGGGTGCACCGGGATGATGCGATGCCCCAGGCCCTCATGCATCCACCGGGCGACGCCGTATGCCGTCCGGGTGACGTCCGTGGACAACCCGACGACGGCCCACGTTGCGGGTGTGGTGAGAACCCTGCGGATGACAGCAGGGTCCGAGACGTTGCCTGAGATGATGGGAGCCATGGTCGCACAGTAGCCTCGGTGTGCGCGCGGGTTGCCGCATCGGGTTGTCTGTTCCGTTGAGTAGGGAGAAGTTCAGTGCGATTTGGTGTTTTCGTTCCCCAGGGCTGGCGGATGGACCTCGCCGGCATCGAGCCTGACCAGCACTGGGGGGTCATGGCGGGTCTGGCCGAGCGTGCCGAGATGACCCGCCTCTGGGAGTCGGTCTGGGTCTACGACCACTTCCACACGGTGCCGGACCCATCCAAGGATGCCACGCACGAGGCATGGACCCTCATGGCGGCGCTCGCCGCCGTCACGAGCCGGATCCGGCTGGGGCAGATGTGCACATGCATCGGCTACCGCAACCCCGCCTACCTCGCAAAGGTCGCCGCGACGGTCGACATCATCTCCGAGGGTCGTCTCGAGATGGGCCTTGGCGCCGGGTGGTACGAGCACGAGTGGCGGGCGTATGGCTACGGATTTCCCGCCGCCGGCGACCGGCTCGGGATGCTCGAGGAAGGCGTTCAGATCCTCCGCGACATGTGGACCAAGGGATCGGCCACCCTTAACGGCAGGCACTACCAGGTCGACGGGGCGATCTGCGCTCCTCGCCCCTTGCAGGGGACCAGCCAGCCCGGGTCTGAGCACAACGGCATACCGGTGTGGATCGCTGGTGGCGGCGAGAAGAAGACGTTGCGCATCGCCGCGCAGTACGCGGACTACACGAACTTCTCGCCCGCCGTCTTCGAACACAAGAGCGCCATCCTTGCGGCCCACTGCGCGGAGGTCGGTCGGGACTTCGCCCAGATCACCCGGTCGACCAACGTCATGGTCGTCATCGGCGACACGGAGAAGGACGTCAAGAACCGTCTGGCCTGGCTGCGCAGTCACTACCTGCGGGCAGGGGTGTCCGAGGCGACGGTTGACCAGCAGATCGAGACGCAGATCGCCGGCGTGGGCGTCGGGACGCCGGAGCAGATCGCCGAGAGGCTCACTGCGCTCAAGGCAATGGGGCTCGGCTACACGATCGCCTACTTCACCGAGGCGGCCTACGACAC
>DHJN01000146.1:18344-19247 GCA_002404345.1 Actinobacteria bacterium UBA4719
CGCGGTGAGGCGATGTTCTCCTACGGCCTGTCCGAGCGTGAGGCCGGCAGCGACACCGCCTCGATGAGGTGTCGGGCCAAGGCCGATGGCGATGACTGGGTGCTGACGGGGCAGAAGGCGTGGATCACCAACGCAGGCATCTCGCAGTACTACACGGTGCTGGCGGTGACCGACCCCGACGGTAAGCGCGGCTCAAACGTGTCGGCTTTCGTGGTGGAGAAGTCAGATGCCGGTTTCAGCTTCGGTGAGCCGGAGAAGAAGATGGGCATCAAGGGATCGCCGACCCGAGAGCTGATATTCCAGGGCTGCCGGATCCCGGGGGACCGGATCGTGGGCGCGCGCGGCGAAGGGCTCAAGATCGCGTTGGCGACGCTGGACCACACCCGGGTCACCATCGGCGCCCAGGCCGTCGGTATCGCCCAGGGCGCGCTGGACTTCGCGCTGGGTTACGTCAAGGAACGCACCCAGTTCGGCAGGAGTATCGCCGAGTTCCAAGGGGTGCAGTTCATGCTGGCGGACATGGCCATGAAGCTGGAGGCGGCTCGCCAGATGGTGTATGTCGCGGCGGCAAAGTCCCAGCGCGGCGATGCGGATCTGACCTTCTTCGGTGCGGCGGCCAAGTGCTTCGCCTCGGACATGGCCATGGAGATCACCACCGATGCGGTCCAGCTCCTGGGCGGCGCCGGGTACGTCAAGGACTTCCCGGTTGAGCGGATGATGCGCGATGCCAAGATCACCCAGATCTACGAGGGCACCAACCAGATCCAGCGCGTCGTGATGGCACGGTCACTCCTGAAGTAGTTCGGTGTCGCGGGCCCTTCAGCCACCGGGTCAAGCCTGATGGCTCGTGTCCCATGTCACGAATGACTACGGTCGTCTTAGGGCGCGCGAAGAAATAACATC
>DHJN01000266.1:0-1598 GCA_002404345.1 Actinobacteria bacterium UBA4719
ATCCGTGTCCGCTGCTCCCGCGCACCCGACGCCTCGATGACCGCCTCAACCGTTGCTCGCGGGAACGCCCGCGCCAACAGCCCTACCGAGACCCGGTCACCCAGAGCGTCCTCGTCCTTCAGTACCTTCTGTCCCGCACGGCCCATGCACCCAAACTACACCCATGTAACCTTAAGTTGAAGGTATTGGGGTCGTCCCGGTTCTCGCCAATCCCTGGTAACGGTGCCGAACTCCCGAAGACGGTATTGGTCAAGAAATAGTCAAGGTTCACGTCATAGGCTCAGCCTCGATCCACCGGTGAACTTTGGTCCCGGTAGCGGGTCGTGACGCACGAATACCCTTCTGAGCAGGGAGAATACGGCTTGTCAAGAGTCATGTTCATCCGCAAAGAAGGGCATCCGCTGGATGCGAGTTTCTCATAGTTTCCCGGCCATCTCCGCGGTCTTCGATGACCCAAATTTGGTGTCGTGCGCGGGACTGGTCCCGACGTTGGCGCTGGCGCAGCGGGCGGGCCTGGCCGACCTGGTCGCGCACACCCTGACCTTGAAGACCATCGGCAGTGCGAACGCGCACTTGAAGGTTCCGGCGCTGGTGGCGGGGATGGTCGCCGGGGCGGACAGCATCGACGATATGGACGTGTTGCGTCATGGCGGGATGGACCGGTTGTTCACCGGGGTCCGGGCCCCTTCCACGTTGGGTACGTTTCTGCGGACGTTCACCTTTGGCCACGTCCGCCAGCTCGACGCCGTCGCCTCCCGGTTCCTGACCGTACTGGCCAAGAATGCCCCGATCCTGCCGGGCGTCGACCAGGGCTGCTACGTCGACATCGACGACACCATCAGAGCCACCCATGGTTATGCCAAGGCGGGCGCCGGGTACGGGTACACCGGCGTCAAGGGCCTGAACGCGTTGCTCGCCATCGTGTCCACGCCACTGTCGGCGCCGGTGGTCGCCGCGACCAGGTTGCGCCGGGGAGGCACCAACTCCGCCCGGGGCGCGGCCCGGTCCGTGGCCGACGCCCTAGTCACTACCAAGGCGTGTGGCGGGAGCGGGCTGGTCACCGTGCGTGCCGACAGCGCGTACTACGGACACGACGTGGTCGCGGCGGCTCGCCGTGGTGGGGCCCGGTTCTCGATCACCGCCCGGATGAATCCCACTGTCGTTAAAGCGATCTCGGGCATCGCGGAGTCGGCATGGACCCCGATTCACTACCCGAATGCGATCTGGGACGAGGACGAACAACGCCTGGTCTCTGACGCCGAAGTCGCCGAGGTGCCCTTCACCGCGTTCACGTCCCGCCGCCAAGCCGACCACATCAGCGCCCGGCTGATCGTTCGACGGGTCAGGCGGCTGAACCCCAAGACGGTCTCGGACGGGCAGGGCGAGCTGTTCCCCGGCTACCGCCACCACGGCGTGTTCACCGACTCACCACTGACCATGCTCCAAGCCGAGAAGTCCCACCGCGGCCACGCGATCGTCGAGCAGGTCATCGCCGACCTGAAGGCCGGCGCCCTTGCACATTTGCCATCAGCCTCGTTTTCAGCCAACGGCGCCTGGCTGGTGTTGGCCGCGATGGCGTTCAACCTCACCCGCGCCGC
>DHJN01000266.1:1714-8350 GCA_002404345.1 Actinobacteria bacterium UBA4719
CAGCAACGACCTGACCACCCAGCCCGAACAGGCGCAACCAAAGACCCCAGTGGAAAAGCCGGACAGACCGGCGACTACCTCACGCCCCCACGGCGAACACCCAATCAGAATCGCACTCACCCACCCGCGAATACTTCATCGGTGGATCGAGGCTCAGTGGTGTCCACGAACGCCTGTGTTGAGCGTGGAATCCATCAGCAGCAGGGGATCTCACGTGTTGTATCAACGAGCGAATCTACGCAAAACGGGACGGATCCTCCTTCTCTCCTCCGGGCTCGGCCTAGCGCTGGCCGCCGGTGTCACTAACCCGGCGGTGGCCCACCAAGGCGCGGCCTCCTCGCCACAGCAGATAAGCAACGCTCGCGCAAACCCTGGGGGCGGGACGAGTGGCGACACGAGCGTCAACTCTGGCGACGACAGCGGCGACGAAAACGGCGACGACGACAGCGCCGACGATAACGGTGCCGACGACACCGCTGACGACAACAGGGGCGAAGGGTCGGAGTGCCGGTCGTCGGATGCGTGCCCGCCGGTGAACAACCCGCCGCCGGTGGTTGTCGTGGACAACCCGCCGCCGGTGGTTCCGGTCGATAACCCGCCGCCGGTGGTTCCGGTGGACAATCCTCCGCCGGTGGTCACGCCGGTGGTCACCCTGCCGAAAGTGGTGGTCACGCCGGTAGTCACCCTGCCGAGAGTGGTCAACTCGCCGGTAGTTACCCTGCCGAAAGTGGTCACACCGCCGAGGGACCCGCCGGCTGTTGTCACCCTGCCGAAGGTCGCGCCAGCTCTGGTCACCCTGCCGAAGGTCAGAAGGGCCCTGGTCGAGCAGTTTTCCGCGCGCCGGGCAACGAACCCGTTGCCCACGTCAGCAGCGGCTGGCGAAGCCGACACGAGCGGACAGCTCGTCGCCGGGGGCGTCACGGCATTCGCCGGGTTCCTCGTTCTCGGGACAGCGTTCGTGCTGCGCCGCCGTGAGGGTGATGCATAGCCGGGCAAGTCGCGGCACTTGCCGTTTCGGGATCACCCTGGCCGCAGCGGCGCCCGGCCTCACCCCCGGGCCGTCACTGCATTCCTGCAAGGTCTGCTCGCCGAGGGCAACCTGCGCGAGAACCTCGCGTTCGAGGCGTCGATCACCCCCGACGACGTGTTCGGCATGGTGTCGGCCTACGGTCGGGATACCGCCGGCGCGGCCACAATGGTCGGCCTGAGCACCATCACCGCCGTCGTCACCCACTTCGAGGGGGTACGAGCCTTGGTTATCTCCCGCTACGACCGCAGCATCACCGCCGGCGGCCAGGTGGAGCGGGTGCATCAGGAGGACACGGCTCAGGCACTCGGACTGGACACGCGGGACATGAACCGCAAGTTCCAGCGCGGCAAGAACCTGCCCTCCCTGAGGGCGATCGCCGCGGTCTTGCGCAACGGCGGTCAGGAACCGGATCCTTCGCGATGGACGTCAACAGTCGGCGCGCCATGACCACCCTGACCGGGGCGGACCTGCTGGCCGAGGCGAATTCCTGGCCCCTGACGGGACGTCGGGCACACCGCGTCGTCCACAACACTCTCGCCACGCTCGAGGCTGCGCTAGAGGACATCGACCGGGACCTGCACCCGGGAGTAAAGGAGGGTGCCTGGTCCACGGTTGAGTCACGCACCAAGGACCTGCTCGCCACTTTGGACTGACGGCTCTTGCGCGCCGCGTCGCACCCATCGCGGCCCTCGCCGCAGTCATCTGCATGCCGTGTCTCGTTGGTGGGCAGGTGCTGCTTCTGAACAACCGCGATGGCCTCGGTTTCATTTCTGTGTTGGCGGCTTGTGCACGGACCTCCGCGTCGTGCTTTTCGGCTCCTCGGTCTTTGCAGAGAAGTTAGACCCAGGTCCGTACCGCACCCCGGGGCCAGCGGTCTTGTCGTCGATCTTGCTCAGTAGCTCACGCGTCTGCATGTCTTTCAGCAGGTCGCGCGCCTGGTAGACGTTGAGATCGAAGAGCCGTCGGAGTGTCTGGTTGGTGATATGGCCGTACTCGTTGACGTGCTGGATCACCTTCTGGTCGATGCCATCACTTCCGCGACGGTGATAGGTCACGGCACGTCCCATTCCTGCAAGGGAAGAGGCGGTTAAGGAGTACGTCGGGAACGGTCGGCGCGCGCTCCGGCGACTGGGCTCAATGAGCGCCGCATGCACCATGCGCTCCAAAACTGTTTGCGCTTCGGATGCCGATCGCTGGATTCGTGGCGCCAGGCTGTCAGCCGACAAGGTCCTTTTCCCTCGCAAGGCCGACAGCCCGAGAAGAACCTCGAGGTCACCACCCTGAACGGGGTCAAGGTCGGTGCTGACGAACCGCGCAAAGCTGTCATTCCCGGTGCCGCCTTGCAACACGACATCCACGCGCATCCCGTCATCCCGGAAGTCTGGCGGTGGCTTCCCCATCCGCAGCACCTCGCGATAGACGCGGTCGACGCCCTGACCCGTGCGCTCAGCGACCTGAAGGGTGGTCACTGTCTCCAGGAGAAGCCGGTTTCTCGGTGTCGATGGGTGGGTGAGGATGTTCTCCGGAGTGACGCCGAACACCAAGCCACCGGGGCTGCTCACGACGAGCTGTTCGGGGGAGTGCTCCAGGTCAACGGACCCATCGACCTGATAGTCACGGTGGACCAAGGCGTTGACGACGAGCTCCCGCACCGCGCTGTTCGGATAGTCATACAGCTGAAGCTGCACGCCTCCTGCAGTGTTGATGGGATGGACTGCGCGCCGTGTCTCGACCGCATCAAGGAGTCGCTCCACGGCGGTCAGAATGGGCTTGGCCTCGCGCAGGCGTGAACTTGCCTCGCTTCCGGGCGTGGGCCGGTACTGATACGCGTACCCGTAGGACGCGATCGACTCCCGGATCATGTCCTCCCAGCCGACCAGCAGGAGACCGGCATTGGTGATCTTGTCATCGGGTGTCATGAGGCGCAGGTCCCTCAGCAGGCTGACGTCGTCAGCCTTTGCCGCATCGTCTCGTCCGGCGCCTCGTAGGAGTCGGCGCACGCGGGCCATCTCATCGGGGTTGATCGCTGTCAGGTTGCAACCAGATGTCTCGGCGGACCAGTCATAGAGGCCACGCGACGCCAAGGCCTGCTTCTGTTCTTGAGGCGGGAAAGGCTGGCATTGCGTGCCCACTCGCCGGGTCGCCGTTCCCTTGGCGTTGGCGTAGAAGGTGGCACCGCGCGGGGCGGTGATCACGAGCAACCGGACGCCGTCCTTGACTGTTTCGTCCACGGGAACGGACAAGGGGGGTCGCGTCCGGTCGAAGACACCTCTGACAACCAAGTCCGGAGTAACGGCTGAACTAACGCCCTGGAGCGAGCCCTGTGGGCCCGGCACGTCTCTTACGCCGAGGACGACCTGACCGCCGTCTGCGTTGGCCAGGCAGACCACGGCATCTGCGAGGATCTCGAACGTCCGTTTGAGTGACGGATCTTCTTGTTTGAACTCCAGGTGGTTGCTCTCCAACGCACCGGCCGACTCGCCAGCACGCAGCCGAATGAGAGCCTCTTCGATCTCGGTCATGTTTTGACCTTAGTTTGAGAGAGCGTCACATGACGACACTTCCTCAAACTTTCTCAAACTCAGGTGGTGGAGCCCGGCCACTCGTCGAAGGGCTCCCCCGAAGGTGAGCAACGGGGCGGGCGTCTCGCCCACAAGTCCCGAACGCCGCCCAGGGCGTCGATCCCCTCGACGCGACCCGCACCCATCTTGAGCTCTTCGCCCGCTACCTGGAGGACGATCGGGGCAACGGTCCGGCCTCTGTCCACCGCCGCCTGTCCACGATCACCTGCTTCTACCGCATCGCCGAGATCGACGACTACCTGAGCAGGTCTCCGGCCACTCACCTTCGCCTCCCGCGCGTCTACCGCGATGAGACCAAGACGTTGGGCTTGGACCGCCTCGAGCTTGGCGCAATCCTGGCCGCGGCCCGCCTGGATCCGCACGTTGCAGGCCTCAGAGACCCGCAGGCCGAGCAGGCCGAGCATCGTGATCAGAGCGGCGTCAGATGGGGTGGATGCGCCGTGGACGCAGGGCGAGATGGTGGTTACCGAAGCAGGCGGACACGGATGGGCAGTTCGAGGTCGGCCCATGCACGGTCGGCCGTCAGAACCTCGGCGGGCGTGCTGCGCACTGTCAGTGCCAGACAGCACCGATCACCCAACGACAGCGCACGTCCACCGGCTAGGGAACGCATGGCACCGGCCAGTTCGGCGTCCTCCTCGAGAACGGGCTCGATCGTGACACCGGCGGCGGCGAGCAGAGCACGAACCCGGCTGACGTCGATGCTGGCGTCGATGAGCTTGCCGATGACCTCGGCCAGGTTCGCGGCGCCGAGAGCCGCGGAGCTCAGCTCGTCCGCGACGAGATCGGCGCCGGGCTCATCATGGACGAGAGCCAGAACCGCGGACGCATCCAGCACCGTCATTCGGCAGCTGCGGCAGCGAGACGACGTTCGGCCAGTAGCTCGTCAACCAGCGACCGAGCCTTCGGAATGCTCGCCCCAAGCCCGCGCAGCTCAGCAACAGCGTCTTGCTGACGCTCGAGCACGAGGTGTTGGCCGGACAGATGTAGGTGCAGACGATCTCCGGGACTCAGACCCAGCGCTGCCCGGACGTCAGCCGGAATGACCAGTCGGCCCTGCTTGCCGAGTCTCAATGTGGCATCCATATCCCAAGTATGCCACGAATGGACGCATGGTGCCACCAACTAGCTGGATGCTCAGACGGAGACGAGCACATTTCTGCCGGAACTTTGCGATCCGACAAGGCTCACCCATTCCCCTACCGTGGTCTCACGCGAAGCGCCCATTGGCGCCAGGGACACCCAGTCGGGGTGGGCGCCGGTGGAGCCCATCTGGGACGTCCAGATCAACTCGTCGGCGACCGCCACCGCGATGAGCAGGGCATCTCTTCCCTCGTCCAACTGGTCGGCAAACCGGCCCAACGTCGTCCGAACAGCGCACACGAGCACGACTGCCCCAGCGCGGTCACAGCGGTGGCCGGGTCCGTATGCCGTCGCGTGTCCAATGACGTGTCCGAAGGTTGTGGCATGCGTTGCCTCAACTTCTGAGTAGAAGCTCGAGCACCGAGACCCGGTCCGCGAGACCGTCCTCGTCCTTCAGTGCCGATGCCGGCACCTTGGCCCCCGGCGCCGGCGATACCGCCAAGCAGGAGGTCACCGTCGCCGGTCAACTCCTCACACATCTCGAGGAAAAGAACATCGCCTTCAAGCAGGTGACTCAGGCTGACATCGACGCCTGGCTGGTCGACGGTCCCTCAACCCGCTACCTCGCCCGCGGCTTCGTCAAATGGGCCGCCAAAGCTGGCCACCTGCCAGTCGTAACGATCCCAAACCGCACCACCTGCACCTCCCCGATACTGAGCCAGGACGAACGGCTGTCTCTGATACGCCGTGTCCTACACGGCCAGGACATGCCGCTGGCACTACGGGTCGCCGCAACACTGCTGCTCCTCTACGCCCAGCCAGTCACCCGAATCAGCCGAATGCGCGTCGAGGATGTCGTCATCACTGACAAGGACATACGGATCCGGTTCGGGGCCGAGCCGGCCCATCTGCCAGGTCCCGTCGCAGACTGAGGTGTGTGGCGACGGCGGCCAACGCCGATTCCCCCTGGCTCTTCCCCGGCCGCGGGCCCGGACAGCCACTGAACAGCCAATACCTCATGAGCCAACTCCGCCACAGCGGCATCCACCTGCTCGGTGCCCGTAACAGCGCCCTGCGTCAACTAGTTCTCGACATGCCCCCTGCAGTCGCCGCCCAAGCCCTGGGCTACAGCGCGCAAGTCACAGAGGAACACGCCCGCCACGCCGGCAAGACCTGGGTCACCTACGCCTCATACCGACACACCAGCGCCCGCCAGAACACCACAGACCCTTCATGCACAACCGAGCCCCTCGACCGACCACCCGCGTTGGGTTTGACGTCAGCGGCGTCGTACCCGAGGACCCAACCCGCTACCCATCATGGACAGACGCTCATTCGGACTGCAATCCGCAACAGCCCGATACGCAATGGCGCCAGTAGGGTCGGCCAATGCGGGCGGTTAAGAGTCGGTGGGGGAGCAGTCCATCCTCTTGGGTATCCTCATAGTGTCGTACAAAGCTTCGTGGAAGCGCCTGCGCCACAACAAAGCAGTATGAACATCGTCTGTTATGGAAAGAGAGTTGACTTGAATGCCATTGCAGAACTGATCGCAGACGTGCGCGCTGACGTCGACGCTTCTCTAGGAGTGTCAACCAGTACAAAATTGAAACGGATCCGCCGGTTCCTACAGGACCCTGGCGTTCGCGCTGTGGCGTACTTGCGCGCCCAACTGGCAGCCACCGACAACGGACATGTCGTCGTGGCTAGCACCATCCGGCGTCACAATCTGAGTGTCCATGGTCTCGACGCGGTGGAGGGGGTCATCGTCGGAAAACGCCTAATCATTCGACATCCCGTTGGGATCGTGCTCGGCGCGGGCTCGCGAATTGGTGACGACGTCACAATCCTGCAGGGTGTGACTCTCGGACAGAAACGGGTACGTTTGGGAGACGACTGGGGCTGTCCCAATGGCGTTAAGTTGGCTCTCCTGTCATAACTGTG
>DHJN01000055.1:0-156 GCA_002404345.1 Actinobacteria bacterium UBA4719
TCCCGTAGACCAGGTGAGCCACGATCGCCACCGCAGGGGTCTGGGCGCCGTAGTTGAGGGCGAGCAGGCCAGGCGGCTCCAGCACGGCCGTGCTGGCCGGGCCGGCGCGGTGTGAAGCCATCCGCGGGTGGACACCCGGGAGCAGCGGCAGGAGCA
>DHJN01000055.1:360-2586 GCA_002404345.1 Actinobacteria bacterium UBA4719
GTCGAACATGGCCGCGTAGCCGAGGGCGAAGCCCATGCCAACGGCGAGGTGGATGAAGAACCCGGCGACCCGGGCCCGGTCCGGGTCCGCGGTGACGACGGTGCCCAGCACGAGGGGAAGGTCGAGGCGGGTTAGCCCAGCCATCTGGGCGGCGATCATCACGGCGGTGAGGGCCGTGGTGGCGACCACCCCGAAAAGTGCCCAGCCTGCCCAGTCCATCTCAGCCCCGACTGGGCCCGTCGGCCTTGGCTGCGGGGCTGGCGAGCAGGTCGGCCAGGGGGACCGACGGGTCGGCGAGGCGGTCCGGGTCGACGCTGGCGCCGCTTCGGATGAGGGCCTTGATGTCGTCACCCTGGTCCCAGATGTTGGCGTTCATGCCGGCCAGCACTCGCCCGTCCTTGAGCCAGAAAGCCAGGAACTCCCACCCTGACCTGTCGCCGCGGACCACGACGCGGTCCCAGTCGTCGGCGTAGCCGTTGTACTCCATTCCCAGGTCGTACTGGTCGGAGTAGAAGTACGGAAGCTTCTCGTATGCCGTGTGCTGGCCCAGCATGTTGCGCGCCGCGACCGGACCCTGGTTCAGGGCGTTGGCCCAGTGCTCCATCCGGATCCGCTTGTTGTACCTGGTGTTCCAGGTTGCTGCCACGTCGCCGGCGGCGAAGACATCGGGGACGCTGGTAGCCAGGAACTCATCGACGACGATGCCGTTCTCAACGGTCAGACCGGCAAGTTTGGCCAGTTCGACCCGGGGCGTTACACCGACTCCCACGACCACCAGGTCACCCTCGATGACCACACCATCCGTGGTGCGCACCCCACTTGCGGCGCCGTCGCCCACGATGGCCTCGATCTGGGTGGACAGGTGCAGGTCGACCCCGTGCCCGGCGTGCAGGTCGCGGTAGACGCCGCCGACCTCCGGGCCCAGGACCCGCACGAGTGGCACGGCCTCGGGCGCGACGATCGCGACCTCGGCGCCCAGGTGGCGCGCCGAGGCGGCAACCTCGGACCCGATCCAGCCGGCGCCGATGACCACGACCCGGCTCGCCGCCGTGATCGCCGCCCGAAGAGCATCGGACTCACCCATGGCCCGCAGGTAAGCGACCCCCGGCAGGTCCGCGCCCGGCAGCGGAAGGCGCCGCGGGGCCGCGCCGGTGGACAGCAGCAGCCGGCTGTACGACATACGGGCGCCACCGGCCAGGGTGATCTCGTGGGCGCCCGGATCCAGGGACTGCACCCGGGTGCCGGTCATCAGCTCGATGCCGTTGTCGGCGTAGAAGCCCTCGTCGTGGACATAGAGCTTGGCGGCCGGCTTCTCACCGCGCAGGTACTCCTTGGACAGCATCGGGCGCTCGTACGGGCGCTCGGCCTCCTCACCGATCAGCACCACCCGCCCGTCGAAACCCTCGGCCCGCAGCGTCTCGGCAGCCTTGGCTCCGGCCAGGCTCGCGCCGACGATAACGAATGTCTGGTCTGTGGCCATGTGGCACTTCCTCTTATAGTCGTCAGGCTCTGATAGTGGTCAGGCGCTGCATCGTGGGTGGATGAACATGCAGGTGCGAGCCTGGCGCGAAGACTCAGGCAGAGCGTGTCAGCGCGAAGAACTCCTGGCGCGAACGTGCGTCCTCGCGCAGCACGCCATGCACGGCAGACGTAATCGTCTTCGATCCCCCGGCCTTGACCCCCCGCATGGACATGCACATGTGCTCGGCCTCGATCACGACACCGACTCCCTTGGGGGCGAGGTTCTCCTGAAGCCAGTTCGCCACCTGGACCGTCAGACGTTCCTGCACCTGAAGGTCGCGGGCGAACAGCTCGACAACGCGGGCCAGCTTCGACAGGCCGAGGATGCGTTCGCCCGGCAGGTAGCCGACGTGGGCGACGCCGGTGAACGGCAGCATGTGGTGCTCGCACAGTGACTGGACCGGGATGCTCCTGGCCAGGACCAGCTCGTCGTAGTGCTCATCGTTGGGGAAGGTCGTCAGATCGAACTCACGCGGCGTGAGCATCTCGGTGAGCGACTTGGCCACCCGCAGCGGAGTGTCAGCCAGGTGCGGCGAGGACGGATCGCGGCCGAGGGCGACAAGCAGGTCACGCACAGCCCGCTCGGCAGCCGGCAGGTTGACCCCCTGACGGCCATGCACGACCCGCAGATGCCGACTGCCGTCCGGAGCCCGGCTCGGTACGCGCGATCTCATGCTCGAGCTTGGCAATGCTCATGCTTGATCC
>DHJN01000053.1 GCA_002404345.1 Actinobacteria bacterium UBA4719
TCGACTGCACCTGGTGCGGCCGCGGGCATCGCCCAGTCGAGCAGGGTCAGCTCTCCGTCGCTGAACGCCATGTTGACCGTCGCGAGATCGCCGTGGATAAGAGTCGTCGGTCTGGACTGGAGCGCATCGGCCAAGGGCTGCGGATCGGCGAGCAGTGCGAACACCGGGTCGGCGACTTCAGCGGGAACCGTCTCACCGAACACCTCCCAGCCGCGAATTGTGATTGCTGCCAAGGGCTTCGTCGCGTTCACGAAGGGCGCCATTCGATCAGGGGCAAACAGAGCTAGGAGCTCGGGTAGCGGGGTCAGGCCGTCCGGTGCCGCGCCCAGAAACGCACGGTGTTGGGCGGCAACTCTGGTCAGCATCCAGCGACATCGTTCACGATTGAGGCGGTCCTGCCAGGTGAGCACCGAGTCGCCGAGATCGCGCATCACGATCACCGTCTCGTCGCCGTCGACCCACCCATCGACCACCGCGTGACCGACCTCTGGGGGCAGACGGTCCAGGATCCCCCGCGACCAGAGGACGTATTCACGACCGACCAGATCACCCAGCGCAGCCATCAGCAGATCGGTCTTAGGCGAGAACCTCTTCACGATCAGACGACGACCATCCGCAAACGTCACGCGTTCCAGGAGGGCGCCGGACTTGCCCTCGTGGTCGACCATCGGGACACGTTCGACCGAGTCGTCAAGATACTCACCGACCATGTAGATGCCCCCTTGTTCAGAGGCTAGACCAGAGCAGGAAGGTTTGATCTCCGTCCCAACAAGATCCACTTGCGATCACCATAAGTCCGGCTGGGGCAGCCAGACATCACCGGTTGTCTCCACTACCGGGACGGTGGACGGTCGACAAGAATCGACCGGATCTACCGCAATGGCGTTAACTTAGCCTCAGTGCGTTATGGTCTCGGCATGGCGCGTGTCGGGCAGCAGGTCGCGGGGTTGGGTGAGGACCGGTTGCCGGGCCGGGTTGCCGTGGGGGTGTTGACGAAGGTGTTCCCGCCGGACTTGGTCGATGAGGTGGTGGCCGCGGCGGGAGTCGGTGAGCAGCGGATTCGGGTGCTGCCGGCCAGGGTGGTCGTGTACTACAACTTGGCGATGATCGTGTTCTTCCAGTCCAGTTACGGGCAGGTATGGACCAAGCTGGTCGGCGGGCTGGACTGGGCGAAGAGCTTCCGGGTGCGGGTGGCGGTGGGGATGTCGCCGTCGCCGGCGGCGATCTCGAAGGCCCGTTCGCGGTTGGGCTGGCAAGTGATGGCCGACCTGCTGGAGCGGGTCGCTGGGCCGTTGGCCGGGCAGGAGGACGGCTGGGCGCACGTGGCGGGTCTGCGACTGGTCGCCTTCGACGGGCTGACGATGGACGTGCCCGACACGGCGGTGAACGCGGCCGCTTTCGGGCGCCCGGGTGGCGGAGCCGGGGCGGGAGCGTTCCCGCAGGTGCGGGTGGTGGCGTTGTGAGTGCGGGTCTCGGGCGGTAATGGGCGCCCGCTGCGCGGGCATCAGCACCGGGGAGCAGACCCTCACCGGGGAGCTGACCTCGTTGTAGGGTGAGGGTCTGCTCGTGGTCGCCGACCGTAACTTCCTTTCCCACGCAGCCTTGACCCAGGTGCTGGCCACGGGCGCGCACGTGCTCTGGCGTGCCAGAGCCGGCGTTGACCTGCCTGTCCTTTCCGTACTGGACGATGGCACCTATACCTCCCGGGTCGCCGATCCGAATGTGTCCCGGCGGCTGCGTCGGCGCGGTAAGTCCGGCGCGGACATCCCGGGGATCACCGTCCGGGTCATCGAGTACTCCGTGTCCACCGAAGCCGGCACCGACGTCTCTGAGCTCTTCGCTCTGGTCACCGACCTGCTCGACCCTGGGCAGCTCAGCGGCCCGCAGGCCGCTGGCGCCTACGGGCAGCGCTGGCAGATCGAGACCGCATTCGCCGAGCTGGAGACCGGTGTGCGCGGCGGTCCCGCGGTCGTGCTGCGCTCCAAGAGCCCTGACATGATCCGCCAGGAGCTCTACGCACTGCTGTGCACCTACCAGGCCATCCGCACCCTGATCTGTCACGCCGCCGCTGCGGAAGGACTCGACCCCGACCGGATCTCCTTTACCCGCGCCAAAGAAGCCATCGCCGCCCGCGTCAGCGACGCCGCGGCGTTTTCCCCCCGCTGACCTCGCCGACCTCCACGACGACCTGATCGCCGAGATCACCCACCCCCGCCACCTCGTCCCCGTGCGCCGGCCACGCTCCTACGCCCGCGTCCAGAAACGACCCGGTGGCCGCTTCCGCGCCAAGAAACCCGCGGACAGGCCACCACTGATCCCCAGAACGCAGATCATATTCTGGAGACTGCCCCTACCAACCTAAAGTTAACGCCATTGGGGCAAGTCCCCCTCCGGACACTTTTCTTGACATCAAGATAACCCTCTGAGCAGCGGAAACATGGCTCTTAGAGCGTGGCGTCCTTCGCGACCTTGACGTTCAGAACCCCGACACACCCCGCGGCTGGACGCTCTCTACCCGCCGAGCTCTAACTTCGTCGGGTAGAGATCTTCGCTCTCCCCATGGCATTACCGACGGACAGACGGCCGCACCGAACGAGTACGGCGACGCACGGCGCGTGCGCTGTCGGGTGCTATTCGTGGCGGTAAGCGTCCGCTCGATGCACAACGGCAACGACCGTCACCGTGTGACGGGGTTCGTCGATTCGGTAGATGATCCGGTATGTACCGCGACGGGCGCTATGTCGATCGGCCAGTGGCGGTCCGAGTCTTTTCCCGACCCTGCGCGGGTTGTCGAGCAGTGGTCCGATGATGAACTCGTAGGCGGCGAAGGCCACCGGCTCGGGAAGCTTGTCGGTCAGTTGGCGTCGGGCCGTGGGAGAGATGACCAGCTCGAAACGGTCATCGGTCACGCGGAAGCCCTGCGCCGGCGCATCGCCTCGACCAGAGACTGCTCCGTTTCGCCTTCACCGCGGGCCAGCTCGGTGTCGGAAGCGGCCAGTTGCCGCAGCGTGTCGGTGTCGGAAAGAATCGCGATCGTCTCTTCCAGAGCCTCAAGGTCGTCAGGGGAGAGCAGGACCGCGGACGGCCGACCGTGAACGGTCACCGTAACCCGGTCGTGTTGGCTGTTGACCCGCCCGACGAGCTCGGACAGGTGAGCCTTGACCTCAGCCAAAGGAAGAGTCTCAGTCATGGTCATAAGTATGACTACTTTTTGCGAACAGTTCAACCAGAGGGCCGGGAGCCAGATGTCGAAGGTGTGTGTCCCAGGTGGGCAAGTCCCCCCTCCGGACACTTTTCTTGACGTCAAGATAACGCCCTGACCAGCGAGCGTGGTTCTCGGAGCGTGGCGCAATCCGCGATGGAAGACGGTGGTCGGCTCACCGCCGATGGAACGAAGACGCCTTCCTCATGGGTGGCTAGTTGTCGCGGAGAGCAAACCAGACTGCACCGGCGGGCTTGGCAGTCTCATTGGCCCAATGGTGCGGCTGATCGCCGATGAAGTGCAATGAGTCGCCGGGGCCAAGCTCGAATCGTGTTCCAGCGATGTCGAACACCAATGCGCCCTCAGTAACCAGGACCAGCTCCTCGCCAGGATGGGACAGCATCTTGTCTCCGCTGTCCGCACCCGGGTCGACGGTGGCCACGGCGGCCGCTCCCCGGAACTGTGCGTATGCGCCGGAGAGGCCAGCCAGGTGCAGACCTTCGTGCGGTGTGAACACTCCACGGCGATCGGCGGCAAGCGTCAACATCGCGAGGTCATGCTGTCCATCGTCGACCTCTGTGAAGTAGCTGACAGGGCGCTCGAGAGCGGCGGAGATCTTCAACAGAGTGGTGATGGTGGGCACCATGCCGTTGCGCTCGATCTTGTGGATTGCTGCCGCTGACACCTCGGCCCTGACCGCGAGCTGCTGGAGGGAGAGGCGTTGTTCCTGGCGCAGCCGCTGGAGCTTGGGCCCGATCGAGCTGACGATGCCCTCGACGTGTTCGCCGACCCGAACTGCCCGCGCTGGACGCCTCTTGACGTCCGATGTGCGGCTGCGCTCAGCCATTCACAACCCCTCGACTTTTGCTGGAACATCCATTTTAGTGTGTGCGTGTGCGCCGATGGTAGACGCATCCCTGGGTTCGTTGTCACCGCCGCATGGACCCCGTTCAGCCTCGGCATAAAGCATCTGGTGTTCACGCGCCGCCCGCTCCCAGCTGTACTCGGGCACGAGCGACCTGCCGCCCTCGATCAGCTGCGCACGCAGCGCCGCGTCGGTCACCACCTCGCGCAGCCCGTCGGCCAGCGACTGCGGGTCGCCGACGCGCGTCAGGACGGCCGTCTCGTGGTCGGTCAGGTACTCGTGCAGCACCGGAATGTCACTGGCGACCACGGGCAGGTCCGCGGTCATCGCCTCCAGCACGGCCAGCCCCCAGCCCTCCTTGACCGACGGGAAGGCCAGCGCGTCGGCGCTGCGGTAGTATCCGTGCAGGGCGGCGTCACTGACCGTGCCGGCCAGGATCACGTCACGACCGAGCTCCAGGCCGAGGTCGGGAAGCATGGCCAGGGCATCGTCACGGTAGGCGCTGTAGTCCTGGAAGGAGTGACCGCCGACGACGACCAGGGCCGGCGCGCGGTCGAGGTCCCTGGCCAGGATCGCCAGGGCCTGCAGGAGGTAGACGCTGCCCTTGCGGGGCTCGATGCCGCCGACGGCGAGGAAGATGAACCGGTCGGACAGTCCGAGCTCATGGCGCAGCGCGTCCCGGCGGGCCGGCTCGATCGGGGGGAACCGGGTGGCGTCGACGCCGTTGTGGATCACCACAGCGGTCCTGCCATAGTCGGCGTGCAGCCGGGTGCGCCAGTCCTGGCTGACGACCACCAGCTGGTCCGGCTCAAGGATGGCTTGGCGTTGGCACTCGATCAGGGCCGCCGTGGTGAAGTCATCGACGTGATGGACAGTCCGCACCACGCGGACGTCCGCCCCGGCGTCACGGACGCGGGCAGCCGCGCGGGCGGAGATGCAGTCCTGGGTGTGGAAGATGTCAACCTCGTCCGCGATGGACGCGAGCCCCTGCTCAAGCGCGTCGACCGATGCGAAAACCCGCTCCTCCAGTGTCTCTCGGGGTTCAGGAGCAGGCACGAGCGTGTATGGTGCACGCACGGGTCGGTAGAAGCCCTTGTCTGGGTGATGGTCTGGGTCGTGGTCCGGGTCTCCAAGCGAGACGACGCGTACCGGCATACCGCCTTCGACCATGGCTTCGGCCAGGGACAGGGTGTGCACCACACCCCCGCGCGGTTTGGTCGAGTAGGTGACCAGGGCGACCCGGGGTGGGTCGGACGGTGGGATCGGCGGTGTCATAGGGATCGACCCACCAGGGCGGCGTCACCGGTGGCGACGGCGGCAGCCACCAGGGATGCCCGAGCCGCGGTCTCTGTGACGATGCACCCCGCTTGCACCAGCCGGTCTCGCTGCGCCGCGAAGCCCTGCGGGTCCTGCTCGGTGCCCAGCACGTAGGCCACGATCTGCGGACCGCCGCCCGACATCACCGCCTCGCATACCGGCGCCAGAACCCCTGCGGGATCAGGGTTGGCACCCCGCCCCAGGACCACGTCCAGGATGATCGCCGCCACCTGCGGGTCGGCGCCATGTTCCCGCAACAGGTCAAGCCGCGCCTCTGCGTCGATCATCGGGTGCGGCCTGCCCCTGGTGTACTCCTCCTCCCCGAGGTCGAGACATTGATGGGATCTCGGCGGCGCGGGCACACCCCAGGCCTTGTTGATCGGAGTGTTCGATCGGACCTCCCCCAGGACGCGGCCGAGGATGACCAGTGACTCGTAACACAGGGTCCCACCCGAGAACAGGCCGCGGACCAGCGTTCGCCGCGCGGCCATCCGGTGGCGCGCCTCCTGCACCGATGGCCCCACCGTTGAGGCGGTGTCCGGTGCGGGACGGCCCAGGACGCGCAACGTAGCCACCACCCCGGCCTCAAGTGTGTCGGCGAGCACCACACCCTCGGGGGCGACGAACCCTGGACCCAGCCCGAGCAAGGCGGCCACCAGCGGAGTGTCCCCGGCCGAGGCGAGAACTGTCGCGGCAACCTCGGCCGCGGGCGGCTTGGACACTAACAGGATGACTTCGGTGCCAGGGTCATCGCGCAGGGCCCTGATCGCCGAAAGGGCCATCCGGCCGCCGACATCCTCGGACAGGTCTCGCCCGCCGAGGCCGAGAACCTGGCTCACGCCTACGCCCCAACGGTCGAGCAGGGACATGGCTTCCTGTGCCCCGGTACCAGCGGCCGCCACGACACCGACCCGACAGCCACTACTCGCAGGGCTCGCCGGACTCGATCGACTGACCACGTTGGCAAACCCGAGGCCAACTCCTGCCAGCATCGCCGTGCCGCCACCCGGTCCCATAACGAGCAGCCCCCTACCCCGCGCGTACTCCTTGAGCCCAATCTCCTTCTCCAGCGGCACGTTGTCGCTGAACAGCAGGACGTGCATACCCTGGGTCAACGCCTGATAGGCGGCCAGCGCGGCATACTCACCCGGTACGGAGATCACCGCCACATTGGACTCCGGCTGTCTCTGGACGGCTTGGCGCAGCGACTTCGGCTGGGTACGGGTCTGTTCGTCGCCGTGAGGTCGCTCCGAGAATACGGCGCTCTCCCCCGCAGCCAGGGCTTCCTGCGCGACGTCCTGGTTGGTCGCCCGGACGACGACGAAGAAGTCGTTCGAGCCGGTGTCAGCGATGTCGGCGGGGTCGACCCCCTGCTCGCGGAGGGCCCGCACATTGGCTGGGGTGCCCATTGCCGAGCTGGCCCAGTCCACCCCGGCGATGTCGCGCATCGCCCTGATGGCCCCCAGCTGTACGACCGAGTCCACGTAGGTGTCGGGAAAGATCTTGATCGCGAGGTTCACCCGTTGGCTTCCTCACGGTCGACTACCGGCACGATCCTGGTGCCCACCAAGGTGTCGTTATCGCCCTGAAAGCGCAGAGTCGCCGCGGCCAGCGGCGCGGTGGTGATGACAGCCAGCGGCCCTCCCCCGCGTAGGAATCGGGTGGCAGCGCGCACCTTGGGGCCCATGCTGCCTTCGGGAAACTGGCCGGCGGCGAGGTGATGCTCGGCCTCGGCGACGTCGATGCGGCCCAGCCGGCGTTGGGAGTCCGTTCCGAAGTCCAACATCACCGAGTCGACACCGGTCACGAGCACGAGGGCATCGGCGTCAACCTGAAGGGCGAGCTCGGCCGCTGCGTAGTCCTTGTCGATGACCGCATCGACGCCGTCCCAGAGGTCGCCCTGACGGGCAACCGGAATACCCCCGCCGCCATCGGCCACCACGACGTGTCCGGCGTCCAGCAGCGACCGCACGGCCTGGATCTCAACGAACTTCCCGGGCCTGGGTGAGGGGACGACCCGGCGGTATCCGCGGCCACTGTCCTCGACGATGTCCCATCCGCGAGTCTCGGCCAACCGGGTGGCCTCGCTCTGGGAGTAGAACGGTCCGATCGGCTTGGTCGGGTGGTTGAACGCAGGGTCATTCAGATCGACGATGACGTGGCTGAGGATGCCCACGATGTGATGACGCCCCCCGCCGGCCCGATACAGCGCGATCGCCATCAGCGACCCCAGCTGGCCCTGCGTCATGGCGTCGAGGGCGAAGAGCGGCATCTCCGGAACGGCGTCGCGGCCCCTGTCCTGCTGGATCGCGAGGTTGCCCACCTGCGGGCCGTTGCCGTGCACGATGACCACGCGCCATCCATCGTCGATCAGCTCAACGATGGAGCGGGCCATGACGTCGGCGTTCGCGCGCTGCTCCTCATAGGTGCCGGCCTCGCCCTCGGCGGTGATGGCATTTCCGCCCAAAGCGACCACCGCGGTTCCCGTCACGGTCCCTCGATTCGTTGGTGTGGGCTTGTGCCCAACGACCGATCCGTTCATCATACGATGGATTCATAGACAATAGTGAACAGCGCATACTGCCAGAAGAGAGCCCACCGCCCAGAAGACAGCCCACCAGCCGCGAGGTCACCTGATGTCCCACCCTGATCCGCACACCCCTGGCATCCCGCCCGATGCGGTGGTCCGGTTCACCGCCGCAGAGGCGCGGCTGTACCCGCTGGCCATAGTCGATCCAGAGACGTACGAGCGGGCGGTCACGCTTGTAGGGACGTTGCTGAAGCCGCTACGCGCGACCTGTCCGGACATCGACGCTGTGCTGCAGTGTCGCGAGACGCTGCTGCTGCTTCTCACCGAGACCACGGATGAGGCTCGACCCAGCCTGGTCGGGTTCAGCCCCGAGACCCTGGTCGACGCAGCCTCCGCGCTGCGCTGCCGCGAGCTGCAAGCGCACCCTTGACAGAAGCGCCAACGAAAACCTTTGCTATGGGATACGGATCGTGTCGAGAAGTAGACGACTGGGAGAGCCATGAGCGTTCATCGTGAGTCTTCGGCCGACTTGGTGCAGGTGGCACCACATCGGGGTCAAGAGGCGGCGATCGACGCGGCTGAAACCAGCGCAGCAACCACCGCGGCAACCACCGCGGCAACCACCGCGAACGAGCTCGCCTCTCTGGTAGTGGACCTGCAAGCCCGTGGCCTGAGGGTCGAGGTCCCCATCGAACGGCGGCAGGGGGGCGCCGGGCCCTCCGACTCCGGGATGCTGTGGGTCGGCGGCTTCCCGATCACGGCCCCGACAGGCAACGCGGCGGCGGCCGGATCCCCCTACGTGCTGAAGGCCGAGGACGAGGGCTATGCCATCTTCCGGGCCGGCCAGCGGCTCGCCGGTGCATCAACGCAACGACGGCCCCGGTTCTACGACCTTGCCACGGCAGACGGCGTCCCGTACTGGAAGATCGGGCTCCTCCATCTGGACTCGTTTGCGAGCACGGTGGTCCAGACCTGTGCCTACTGGGGCAACGCGAACCAGTGCAAGTTCTGTGGCATCGCAGTGTCCCTCGACTCCGGCCGGACCATCGTCAAGAAGAGTCCCGAACAGCTGGCCGAGGTGGCCTGCGCGGCCAAGGAGCTCGACGGTGCGGTCGATGCCACGCTGACGACCGGAAGCTCCAACGGGGTCGACCGGGGCGCCCGCTACGTCGCCCGCTGCGCCCAGGCCGTCAAGGAGGCGTCCGGGCTGCCGGTAGAGATCCAGTTCGAGCCACCGCTCAAGCTCGACATCATCAACGAGGTTGGTGACCTGGGCGTCGACTCGGTGGGCATCCATGTGGAGTCGTTCGACCCGGAGGTGCTTGCGTACGTGGCGCCTGCCAAGGCGCGCACCGGGATCGATCGTTACTTCGAGGCGTGGGAGCGCGCCGTCGCCGTGTTTGGCGCAGGGCAGGTCTCCACCTACGTCATCCTCGGCATGGGCGAGGACCCCGAGGTGACCCTCGACGGCTGCCGGCGGGCGGTGGACATTGGTGTCTTCCCGTTCGTCGTGCCGATCCGGCCGGTCGCGGGGAGCCTCATGGAGGACGTCATGCCCCCGGACCCCGCCTATACCGAGCGTATCTACCGAACAGTGGCCAGCTACATGGCGCTGCGCGGGATGGACTCGAGCGTCCCCAAAGCGGGATGTGCACGCTGTCAGGCGTGCTCGGGGCTGAGGTCGGTGGAGTCAGCCCTGCGGATCGGCTCGTCGCCGCTTCTGCAGATCGGCCGGCGTCCTGTGCAGGTGGCCAGCAGGCCGTGAACACCATACGGGCGCGCCGTGACCGCTGCTGAGGCCTCCGCGGTCTCGCCGGGCCAGACAGACCATGCCTGGGCACCGTCGCGCGGACCGGCGGTGATCGTGTGCCGGCAAGCGCAGTCCCGCGAGGAGCGGACGGGGCACTTCAGGGTGAGGCACGAGGTGTTCGTGCTGGAGCAGGCGATTTTCGTCGGGTCCGACCGCGACTGGCACGACGGGCACGACGAGGACGGGTCCGCGATCCACCTGGTCGGGTACTGCGACGGGATCCTCGCGGGCAGCGTCCGCGTCTTCGAGCTCGATCGACCGCCCGGCCTCTGGCAGGGGGACCGGCTCGCGGTCCTGCCAGCGTTTCGGGTCTGTGGGCTCGGCGCACCCCTGGTCCGCTGCGCCGTCGCCATCGCGGGGGCGCACGGCGGACGGAACATGGTCGCCCACGTACAGCTGGCGAACGTCACCTTCTTCACCAGACTGGGATGGTCATCGGTGGGCGAGCCCGAGATCTACGTCGGGCTGCCGCACCAGCAGATGCGTATCCCGTTGCCGGCTCCCGAGTTGGGCGCGTCGCTCGCGCGCGCCCTCGCTGGGGGCAGGTCAGCCTGATGTCGTGACCCGTCTGATGTCGGGCAGTCCCGTCACCGTCAGTGCTGCAGTCCCGTCACCCCGGTCGCCGCGAGGTCGAGAACGGTGGCGTGCCGGCCCCTCGACGTCACAGACAGCAGACCCGTGTCGTCGATTGTGCCGACGACGGCAGCCTCCAGACCTCGCGTATGAAACGCCGCCAGGACCTCGTTCTCGCGCCCGGACGGAGAGCACAACAGGAAGCTGTATGCCGGGAAGCAGGTGAGCCACGCGGCCATCGGCACAGCTGAGGGACGAGGCAGGATATCGAGGTCCAGCCTCACCCCCAGCCGGCTCCACTCGAGCAGCATCGCCAGGGACCCGACCAGTCCGGCCATGCTCACGTCCTTGGCCGCAACGCAGGCTCCCGACCTAGCGACCTCTGCGAGCAACCGGACGTCCCCGGCCATGTTGGTGCCGCGTTCGTCGAAGGAGCGGAAGAAGGGGAAGTCCGTTCGCATTGTGCCCTGCGTACAGCTGGCGACCACCAGCGACTGGCCGACGGCAACATGGGTCAGGGAGAGCACCGACTCCGCGTGTCCGATGCCGAAGGCGGAGATGGCGGGTGCGCCGTCGTGAAGAGTGAGGTGACCGCCAACTAGCGGCACGTCATACAGCAAGCTGGCCGCGTGCATGCCACGCAGCGCCTCTCGGGCGATGTCAGCGGATCCGACGATGGTGTCGACGATGCCGCACGGTGTCGCCCCCATCGCCGCCAGGTCGTTGACGTTGGCCAGGACCGCTGCGATGCCTGCCCCGTACGGGTCCTGGGCGACGAACGTGGGAAGGAGGGCCTCGCCACAGGCGATGACATATCCGGCAGGAATGGGCATGGGCGTGACGCCTTCGGCCCCTCTGTCACCCATCGGCGCGACGGCACCCATGTGCACGACAGCCCCGTCGTCCCCCGGGCCATGCACCCAGCTCGCCGCGCCGATCACCTCGCTCACAAGCCCGATGTCGGCCTTGGCCCGCAGGGCTGGGTACGAGCGCAGGTGGGCGGCCAGCTGGTCCAGGTCCTCCAGGTCCTCCAGGTCCTCCAGGTCCTCCAGGTGGTGGCCTGCATCTGTGGTGGCGTTCATGACTACCCCTCACCTTCTCAACGACCGAGGTCGAGGTCGACGTCGGCTGTCCGCCCGTCCGCAACTCTGTCGGAAAGTGTATGAATCCTCTATTATAGATGACGTGATGCTGCCGACATTCCTCGGTTTGCCGGATCGGGGAAGCAAGCCGAGGGTCGCCGGCCTGACTCATGTCCTCGACAAGGGCGCGAGCGCCGCTGCCACCGAGTCGATCCTCGCGTCGGCGGCGCCGCACATCGACATCTGGAAGTTCGGCTGGGGTACCGCCTACCTCGACGCGGCACTCTCTTCCAAGCTGTCCCTGCTCACCGAGGCCGACGTCCGCGCCTGTGTGGGTGGGACCCTGATGGAGATCGCGTGGTCCCAGGGCAAGGACCGCGAGTGCCTCGACTGGGCCTACGAGGCAGGTTTCGCCTGTGTCGAGATCTCACGCGGGGTCGCCACCATGCCCTTGGCGGACAAGCATGACCTGATCCGCCGCGCGGCCGAGCGGTTTGTGGTGCTCTCCGAAGTCGGTAGCAAGGACCCCCACGAAGACCTCACCCCCGATCAGTGGACGGCCGAGGTCGCCGGCGACCTGGAGGCGGGCGCCCGATGGGTGATCACCGAGGGCCGCGAGAGCGGGACCGTCGGTCTCTACCGTGCCGACGGCAGCGTGCGAGAGGACCTCGTCGCGGCGGCGCTGCGGGGTGGCAGCCTGGACACGGTGGTCTTCGAAGCCCCGCGCAAGGAACAACAGGCCTGGTTCATCCGCGAGCTCGGCTCCGAGGTGAACCTGGCCAACATCGCCCTCGAGGAGGCCCTGGCCTTGGAGACGCTGCGTCGCGGCTTGCGCGCGGACACCTGCGACGTGAGCGCCCGCTGGGTGACGACGTGACGTCGACCGCGACGGTACGTCACGGTAGGCCCAACCTGGTGCCTGGTGAGTACCGTGGCGTCGCCGTCACCGAGGTCGCCTGCGAGCTCGACGAGGGGTCGCTGGCCGCGCACTTCATCGGCCTGGAGGCCTACCGCCGGACCCGTTTCATCGTCGTCCGCCGAGGACAGCACACGGCCATCATCGCCGTTGAGAAGCACCAGACGGCCGATGGTGAGGACCCGCTGTTTGCACCCATCACCGCGGTCACCCTCCTGGTCGAAGCCGACGACTGCGCCTTCGTGGTCCGCCCCAACCTGGACACGGCGGTGCCCACCGCTCTGGGCCGCGCCGCCCTCGAGGACGCACCGGAGAAAAGGGGGGTCGTCGTGCAGGGCAGCTACGGCCACATCAGCTTCATCGTGGACCCCGCCCCTCTGCGACTCACCGTCCGCGAGGTGGTCCCGCCCTACCCCCCCAAGCTGTACGACCAGACCCGACGCCTGCTGGAGGTCGCCGAGCATCTGCCGCCGATCACGCTTGTCGCCGAGGTGGTGGAGCTGACCGACCTGGCGCGGTCCCGGCCGTCGAGCGAGTACCTGCTGCCCTGTCGCGGCGGCGGAGTCACCGTCGGGGCTGCCAGCACGTTCTATCTCGACGAGCGACCCGAGCACCGGCCGTGGACCCTCATCGGCTGCGAGCGCTCACAACAGATCCACCACTGGTTCTACGGCGAGCGGGCGGACCAGGTCGATATCTGCCCACGCGTTGTTCCAGCTGGGCCAACTGGGCCAACTGGGCCAAACCTGGGGGCGGTGCTGACCAAGTGCTGCCTGTTCGAGCGGGAGATCGTCGTCGAGACCGGCCAGGTCGTCGTGCCGTGGGGTGCCTCCCTGGCCCAGATCTCCGAGGCTTTGACCGCGATCGTCGGCGAATGGGAGCCGTCGTGGGCTCCCGCCTGACTGACTCCCAGCAGTACGCCCATCTGTGGGGGACTCCTGAGCTGGCGGCGGTGTTCGAAGAACGGGCCCGGCTGCAGAGCTGGCTGGACATCATCATCGCCTTGGCCGCGGCACAGGCCCGCCTCGGGATCATCCCGGCCGAGGCGGCAGCTCAGATCGCCACCCACGCGCGCGCCGAGTCCCTCGACCTGGACTTCGTCGCCGAGCAGACCCGCCTCACCTCCCACTCGATGCTGGGCCTGATCCGAGGGCTGAAGCGGGTACTGCCTGAGTCGGCGCGCGAACACGTCTACGCGGGGGCCACCGTGCAGGACGTCACCGACACGTGGTTCGCCCTGGTCATGCGTGAGGTCGGTGCCCTCGCCTGGCGTGACCTGCACGCGATTGAGGCGTCCCTGGTCGAGATGGCCGAGGCCCATCGCGACACGGTGATGGTCGGGCGTACCCACGGCCAGCCGGGTGCGCCGATCACCTTTGGCTTCAAGGTGGCCTCGTGGGCCGATGAGGTACGCCGTCACCTGGATCGCCTGCGGGAGGGGCGGCCTCGGTGGCTGGTGGGCCAGCTGGGCGGGGCGGTGGGCGTGCTCGGCTTCTTCGAGCCTGCCGGCCCGACCCTGCGGGCGGAGTTCTGCGCCGAGCTGGGACTTGGCGATCCCGGGATCTCGTGGCTGACCTCACGCGACCGGGTCGCGGAGTTCGGCGGTGTGCTGTGCATGATCTGCGGGACGCTGGCGCGCATCGGCAACGAGGTCTATGAGCTGCAGCGCCCCGAGATCGGTGAGCTGCGCGAACCGACCACGCCCGATGTGGTCGGGAGCATCACCATGCCGCACAAACGGAACCCCGAGGGCAGCGAGCATCTGGACACCCTGGCCCGGCTGGTCCGCGCCAACGCGGGCGTCCTGGTGGAGGGGATGGTGGTCGGTCACGAACGCGACGGCCGCGGCTGGAAGGCCGAGTGGTCCGCGCTGCCGGAGGTCTGTCTGCTGACCGGCACCGCACTCGACCTGGCACGCCGGCTGATCTCCGGTCTGGTCGTCGACGACAACGCGATGGCGGCCAACCTTGATCGGCTCGGGGGCCAGCTGGCTTCCGAGCTCCTGCTTTCCCGCTTGACGGGTTCTGCCGGCGCGATGGTCGACGCCGTGGTCGGACGCGCGCGTGCGGCGCAGGCCGCGGAGCCGGACAGATGGTAGTAACCCTTCCACAGATGGCAGTGACCCTTCCTCGGATGAGGCTGGCCACCCTGCCGACACCCCTCGTGCGGGCCAAAGGCCTGGAGTCCGCGCTCTCGGCCGGGCCGATCTACCTCAAGCGTGACGACCTTACTGGTTTCGGTATCGCCGGCAACAAGGCGCGGGCGCTGGAGTTCCTGATCGGCGAGGCCGTGGATCAACAGGCCGACGTATTGGTCGCCGCGGGGAGTCCCAGCTCGAACTTCTGCGCCGCTGCGGCGATGGCTGCCCGCACCGCCGGGTTGGCCTGCGACCTTCTGTTCAGCGGCCCCCCGCCAGCGGCCCCGTCGGTGAACATCGAGCTGGCAAGGGCGTGTGGCGCCCTGCTGTACTTCGACGCCGCTGCGACGCGAGAGCAGCTGGATGACGCGGTGCTTGACCACGCCAAGAGGCTTCAGGCACAGGGCCGTCGACCGTATGCCGTGCCGCGCGGCGGCGCGACGGGGGTCGGCGCGGCCGGATATGCCTGTGCCGCATGGGAGCTCGCGGACCAGTGCGCTGCTTCAGGCATCACGCCGGCAGTGGTCGTCGTGGCCACCGGGTCCGGTGGCACGCAGGCTGGGCTCGTGGCCGGCCAGGTCGGCTTCGGGTTGTCCTGGCGGGTGGTCGGCGCGTCGGTGAGCCGACCCCCGCACAACGCGGCTGCGCAGGTGGTGCGCGTGGCGCGCGACTGTGCCGACCGGTTGTCCCTCGTCCCACCGACTCCCGCAGACGTCGAGATCCGGGACTGCCGTGGCCCGGGCTTCGGCGTCGCCTCGGAGCAGGACCGGCTCAGCACTCGCCTCACCCTGCATCATGAAGGGCTGCTCCTGGATGACTACTACGGCGCCAAGGCCATGAGCCTGCTGCGCAGCGAGCTTGCCGATGGCTGCCCCACCCCGGTCGTGTTCTGGCACACCGGCGGCTTCGCCGCCGCCTTGTCCGCCCTCACCCAAGGAGCCCGCACGTGAGCACGAAACGACGGCTGAGCGGTCCGCCTGGGGGCTCAGCCGCCCGCGAGCTGGTCGAGAGCGGCTTTACGCTCGAGAACGCCGACGCGCCCTTCCTGCACAACGGGCTGAACCTCGCCGACATGGCGCACGTGCTGGACCTACGTCGCCGCGACCTGATCCCCGAGTCCGCAGCAGGCGACCTGCAGCGCCTGCTGCTGGAGGCCTATGCCACCGACGCCGAAGACTTCCCCTACGACCCACAGTTCGGTGAGCCGTACAACTCGCGGGAACGGTTCTTCGTCGAACGGCTCGGTGACGTCGCCGGCTGGCTGCATGCCGGACGCCCCAGGCGGGAAGCCGCCCGGATCGCGTTGCGGCTGTACGTCCGACGCCAACTGCTGGAGCTCGTCGGCGAGGTCGCCTCATTCGCGCGCCACGCGACGGACCTGGCCAGCCGTCATGTCGACACGCTGATGCCGGACCAGACGTATCTGCAGCAGGCACAACCCTCGACGTTCGGGCACTACACGATGTCGTTCGTCTACCCTGCGATCCGGGACGCCAGGCGGCTGCTCGACGCCGTCGACTGGGTCAACCGGAGCCCCGGCGGCGCCGGCTGCGTCAACGGCACCCGGCTGTTGGACGACCGCGCCTTCATTGCCGCTGCGCTGGGCTTCGACGACGTCATCGAGCACACCCGGGACGCGATGTGGCAGATAGACGGCCTGATCCACGTGCTGGCAACAGCAGCCAGCCTGCTGTCGACCCTGAGCAAGCTGGCCGAGGATCTGGAGATCTGGTCGAGCACCGAGTTCGACTTCGTGGACCTTGACGACGGGTACACCCGGGCGAGCATCTTGATGCCGCAGAAGCGCAACCCGTACTCGCTGTCTATCGTGCGCGGCGCCTCCGGGGTGGTGATCGGCCGGCTGACGGGGTTCCTCGCCGTCGCCAAGAGCCCCTCGGCGCGCAGCGACAACCTGATCTTCGCCTATGGCGAGGTGCCGAGGGCGCTGGACCTGTCGATCCGCGTCACCCGGCTGATGAGCGGCGTGGTGCGCACGCTCGGGGTCAATGCTGCGCGGATGGCCGAAGAGCTCGACCACGGTTATACCCAGGCCACCGACCTCTGCGAGTTCATCGTGCAGGCCTGCGGGGTGGACTATCGCAACGCCTATGTCGTCGTGGGCAAGACGGTCCGTGAGGCCAGCCGCCTGGGCATCCCGGGCAAGGACATCACCGGCGCGATGCTCGATGCGGTCGCCCTGGCCGAGACCGGCCTCGCCTGGGGTCTGAGCGACCGCGACCTGAGCTCGGTGCTCGAGCCCCGGGCGATCGTCGACTCCCGGGTCGGGACGGGCGGCGCCGCCCCCTCGGCCGTCGAGGCCATGGTCACGCAGTGCCGGCAGCTGATTCTCGATCTCGAGAAGACGGTCCGCCGCCGAGGACAGGGCCTGGACGATGCCGAGCGGCTGTTGCTCGAACAGGCGCGCGAGATGGCTGCGGCTGGGGAGGACTCATGACAGCTGCGGAAGACCCATGACGACGCCACGACTACCGCAGGTTGTGCTGCCCGACGAGGTGTCGGTGGTGAACATCGGACTTCCCCTGTTTGCCGACGCCATCCGGGACCAGGCCGTTCCCGTTCAGCAGGTGGACTGGCGGATCCCGGCAGACGGGGACATGGCGTCGATCGAGGCCCTGGAGGGGCTATATGGCGTGCACGCGGACGCGATCGACCGCGCCAACGCCGAAGCCGTGCGCCGGCTCGACCAAGGCGTGCCCATCCTGGTCGACATTGAGGCCGCGCAGGCCCTCGTGCCGGACCTGTCCGGACAGGTGCTGCTGCACTGCGGCCCAGCCATTGCGTGGGCGGAGGTATGCGACCCGCTTCGTCGCTCGATGCGCGCGGCGACCGTGGCAGAGGGATGGGCGGACGACGTGGACGGGGCCGACCGCCTCCTGGAAGCTGGCACCGTCCGGCTGGAGCCGGCATACAGACACGACGTCGTGGTGCCTATGGCCAGCGCCATCGGACCATCCGCTCCCTTCTTCGTCGTGGACAACCGAGAAGGAGGCACTCGGGCGTTCGCCCCGATCAACCAGGGTCCCGGGGAGACAGCATGGTTCGGCCGCGAGACGCCGGCTGCGATCGAAAGACTGGTGTTCCTGCGCGAGGTCGCCGGACCGATGCTGCGCGAGGTTCTCGACCGCTCCGGGCCGATCGACGTCTTCGGGCTGGCCGCCCAGGGAGTACAGATCGGCGACGACGTGCACATGCGTACCCAGGGGACGACCAGCTTGCTGATCCGCAACCTTCTCCCGCATCTGGCGTCCTTGCCCGACGACGGGAGGATCGAGCTGGCCCGGTTCCTGTCCTTCAACCATATGTTCTTCCTCAACCTGGCCATGGCCGCGGCCAAGTCGGTGGCGCTGTGGGCGGAGCAGGTTGAAGGGTCCAGCATCGTGACGATGATGTGCCGCAACGGCACGTCATATGGCGTGCGGCTGGCCGGCTCGGACCAGGTGTTCCTGGCCGCTGCCCCGCCGGTATCCCAGGCCATGTACTACCCCGAATACGGCCCGGAGACCGCTTCGCCGGATATCGGCGACAGCGCCATCCTTGAGCTCGTGGGTCTGGGCGGGGCTGCCGCGGCGGGGTCTCCGGCGGTCGCCGGTTTCCTCGGCGGCAGCATGTCCGACGCAGTGGCGGTCACCGAGGAGATGCAGACGATCTGTGCCGGAGAGAGCACAAGGTTCAAGCTGCCCACCTGGAACAACACTGGGACACCGCTGGGGGTGGACGCGCGGTACGTGGTGGAGCTGAACACCACTCCAAAGGTCAGCACTGGCATCCTGCACGCGAGCTCGGGCGTGGGGCAGATCGGAGCCGGCGTGGCAGCGGCTCCGGCCGAATGCTTCCGGGCAGCCGTACTCGCCCTGGCTGGGACTTAGCGCCGTGGCCGGCGCCGTGGATCAGCGCACGGTGGACGCTCGTTGGACGGGCGGCCTGAGGGCCGTCGTGCGGGCCGGCGACCACGAGATCATCGTGGACGAGCCCGAGTCGGCCGGTGGCACCGACACCGGGCCCCAGCCCACGGATCTGTTGCTGGCCTCGATCGCCTCCTGCTTCGCACTGGCCATGGCGTACGCGGCCAAGAAACGCGACATCGAGCTGTCAGACCTGCGAGTGCGCGTGGTGGGCACCTACGAAGGGCTGAAGTTCACCCGCATCGAGCTGCTGATCGGGTCCGAGGAGCCTCCGGAAGTGCTCGAGGGCCTGATCCCCGCCGCCGAGCGCGTGTGTTACGTGACCAACACCTTGCGCCAGACGCCCGAGATCCGGATCGAGCTGGGTTAGCGGTCGCACCGTCATGAGCCTCCTCACTCCCCCGCCGCCCGGACAGCGGAGCACCGGACCGCCGAGCCCGGGCTACCGGCCAGCCGTGATCCCCGCGTCCGGCACAGCCTCGGTCCAGTCACTTATCAGCGGACCAACCTGCCCCGCCGACCTCATCGCGACCTTCCCGACTGCGGCCTACCTTCGACTGTTCGGAGGCCGGGTCATTGCGGTGCTGACCCACGACGCGGTTCGGCTTCCGTGTGGGCTCGTGCTGGCCGCCACCAGCGCCGAGCGACCGTTGACCGGGCTGCACGGACCGGTGTTGACCGGTGCGGGTCAGGTGCGCATCGGCGCGCTGACCGTGGCGATATCGCGCGTCGTGTCCGCCACTGTGCCGATGGGACTGGTGCCCGATGCCACTGCTGTCGGACGCGCGGGCAGGAGGCTCGAGCATCTGGGGTTCAACGAACACGGCCTCGGTTTGGCCGAAAGGCTCGCGGCCGGCTGCCGGAACCCCCGGGACGTGCCTGGCCTGGTTCGCCTGCTGTTGGGGGCCGGCTCCGGTCTGACGCCTTCAGGTGATGACGTGCTTGCTGGCTTTCTGGTTGGCAGCCGGTCGTTCGGTGTCTGCGCCGACGAGCTCCGCACCGCCGTCATGGCTCGTGCGCCGGGGGCGACCACCGACCTCTCTGCCACCCTGCTGAGCCACGCCGCCAGCGGCGAGAGCATTCCCCAGGTCGGCGCGCTGCTGCTTGCGCTGGCCGCTGGTCCGGCCGACGCGCCTCTCGATGAGTCACTTGGCAACCTGGTTGGCGTCGGGCATTCGTCCGGCATTGCAATGGCCACAGGTCTTTACGCCGCGGCGAAGGCCTCGCTCGACCTCGGCCGTCACGACGTCAACAAGGGTCTCCACCGCGATCGTTGATCCCTTGCAACCCGCCAGTCGTGTGCGCTCTTGGGCGCGGCTCCCCGCGGCCTCCGAAATGGCACCCTTTGGCGAATTCCAATGCTCCGCCACGGACTTCTTGACTTTGCCAGACGTCATACTATTGTGTTTAGAAATTGCCGATACTTAATGAACCGGCAGCGACTCAGGGCCGCAGTTGCCGAGGGGAGCGCTTGTGCCGCACAAGACTCTGGTCATCGGTGGTGGAGCTGCTGGCATTGGGGCCGCAGGGGGAGTCAAGGCCGCAGATCCCCGGAACGACGTCGTCGTCTACACCGAGTTCGAGGACGTGGGGTACAGCCCGTGCGGCATCCCCTACGTCCACGGCAAGGAGATCGATAGCTTCGAAGCGCTCTTTCTGGCCCAGAAGGAAGCCTACGTCCAAGCGGGCATCGACGTCCGCTACGAGACACGAGTCAGCTCGATCGACCTGTTGCGCAAGGTGGTCGACGTAGCGGGCGAGGGTGAGGTCCACTGGGATCGCCTCGTGATTGCGACCGGATTCGACTACGCCGACCCGGGCGTTCCTGGCGGCGATCTCGACGGTCTCTACTACGTCAAGAACATTCGTCGGGCCATGGAGTGGGACAAGGTGCTCGACACGGTGAAGACGGCCGTCGTGGTGCATGCGACCCCGCTGGGCCTGGAGATGACCACTGCGCTCGCCCAACGAGGCATCGAGACACACCTCATCGACCCACAGCCATGGGCGCTGGCCGAGATGGTGGACCCGGACATCATCGCTCCCGTGCAGGAGTCTTGGGTGGAGATGGGCGTCAACCTCCATTTCAACACCACGCTGAAGTCTTTCAACGGTGCACGGGCGCTCACCAGTGTCGGGACGTCGGACGGCGAGATACCCGCGGACCTTGCCGTGATCTGCACCCATAAGCAACCGAACATCACCCTGGCAGCCGAAGCCGGCCTGAAGGCGGGAGCCACCGGCGGCCTCATCGTCGACGAACGCATGGCCACCTCGGCTCCCGACGTGTACGCCGCGGGCGACTGCGCCGAGCTGCCCCACGGGCTGACCCGAGTGGGCGTATCTGGCCTGACCGGCAGCCACGCCTACGCGCAGGGCAAGGTGGCCGGGTTCAACGCCGGCGGCGGAACGAAACGATACCAACCGGTCTACGTGCCATGGGGTACCCCTGCCGGCAAGTGGGTCATCGGCGGCGCCTCTTTCGGTGAGACGCTCGCGACCGCACTCGGCATCCCCTTCGTCGTCGGACGGGCGGAAGGAATCTCGCGAGCCCGGTACTACCCGGGCGTGAAACCCATCAAGATCAAGCTGCTCGCCGAGCCGGGGCAGCTCCGCCTGATCGGCGCCCAGATGGTCGGCCAGGAGGGCATCAAGGAACGAGCGGACTTTCTCGCGACGGCGGTGAAGTTCGGCCTGACCCTGCACGACCTCGCGGCCATGGAGAACGTGTACTCCCCGGCCATCGGTGCGCTCAACGAACCTATCGTCCTGGCCGCGCAGAACGGTGTCGAGAACGCCTCCGGGGGCGGCTGAGATGCCTCTTGCTCACTGGCTACGCCACAACGCCGAGCACTACCTGTTGGTCGCGGCACAGGATCGTGTCGGCCGACAGTACGGCGCGACCCGACCGCGCCGCCCGCAAGGACCCAAAGACCGGTTCTGGCTCGGGCTGTTTGCGCCGGTGTACCGATTACTCCCCTGGACGCTACGGAGCCGAGTGCTGCGCGCGATGCCCGGCAGCCATCGACAGCAGTGGGCGGCCTGGAGCGAACCGCCCGCACGCCGGGATCCGGGGGTGTAACCGCAGCCGACGACGCCGCCGCAGTAGGACGCCTCACGCATGAGACCAGACAGGTGACAAAACCCCGAGAGAGGAAAGGGACGATGGCAAAGATCGTTGGAGAGCGGGTCAAGAAGGGCGACGCGATAGTCGACTACGAGGACAAGGTCTTCGAGGACATTCAGGCCGAACCCGGCGAGAAGGCATACATCCTGATGCACACGGTGCCCTTCGAGGGCTCGGTCGGGCTGGTCAACATGCTCACCGCCACCAGGATCAACCGCAAGGGTTTCGACACCCACCTGGTCCTCTATGGGCCCGGCTCGCTCATGGCCGCAGCCACCCGCGGATACCCAAAGGTCGGGGATGAAGCATTCCCTGGAAACCAGTCATACAACAATCAGCTGCAGACCTTCATGAACGAAGGCGGCCACGTTTATGCCTGCCGCTTCTCCGCCGCAGCCCTGTACGGCATGCGCGAGATCGACATGATGGAAGGCGTTCGGCCCATCAACCCCCTCGACGTGCTCGATTCCGTCCTGACGGCTCGCCGCCAGGGCGCACTCATCATGCAGACGTGGACCTTGTGACCAGGTTCTGACGGGTCAGTGGCAACCGGACCGACCACGTCGCTTACCCACCACTTGATTCGCCGCACGCTGTCGACCGGCGGCCGACGGCTGCGGAACCGTCTGCGCGGAAAGGACTAAGGATGGCTTACGTCGAACGCGTCAAGGGCCAGGTCATTGACGCCCACAGCCACATTGGCGAACTGGCAGCCTGGAAGTTCTACAACCTGGCCGAACCGGTCAAACCCACGGTGTACGACTTCGCGGGCTATGACGCCTACGTCAAGGGTCACCTTGACCTACGGGGTCTCGAGCGTGCGCTGGTCCTGCCCAACTACGGCATACCTGTCCAGGAGCAGCCATTCTCCCTTAACGACCTGGTGCTGGACGCCGTCGGTCGCGATGACCGCCTCAAGGGCGGCCTTTGGGTGTCCTTCCTGCCTGCGAACCGGGAGATGACGATGGGCACCCTGGAGAAGGTCGGGGAACCTGGGATCGTTGCCATCAAGACCACCTTCCTGCTCGGTGGCAACCCCAACCCCGAGACCTGGGACGCCGAGACCCGCGAGATCGCCGAAGCGTGCTTCAATGCGGCGGAGGCACACGATCTGGTGTTTCACTTCCACACCAGCGCCGGCGGTTCTTCGGACATCAACAACTTCGTTCCGATGATCGAGGAGTTCGGGAAGCGAGTGAAGATATACATCGTGCACTTCGGTGGTGGCGTCAGCGGCCATATCAAGCTCGTTCCCCAGTTCCTGGACTGGGTCGAGCAGGGATACAAGGTGTATGCCGACACGACCTGGGCGATCGGCTTCGGGCCCCGCTGGTTGTTGACCGAGATCGAAAGACGCGGCGTCGGCCAGGACCGCGTCTTGTTCGCCTCGGACGAACCGTGGAGCGACTTCTGGGGCGAGTACTACAAGATCGCGGCTGCGAACGTGAGCCAGGAACTCAAGGAGCGCGTGCTGCACGGCAACTTCGAAAAGCTTTACGGAACCGCCTGAGCGACTGCAGGAAAAGCCGACTGAACCCGCAAGCAGTCGCGTGGCTTCTGGGCGCCGCTTCCACGGTAGGGACCGGGACATGCCGATGTCGAAGAACTCCTCGACCACCACTTCCCCAGGCGGTTCGATGAGCTGCTTAGCGCGGCGCGGCTGCCAGCCCTTGCACGCCTCGGGGTCCTGCTGGTCCTCGGTCGAGACCCGCCCATAGAACGCGACCAGATCATGCGGCCTCCGGCTGGTGCCTTGCCTCGGACTTGCGTGCCTCCTGGAGGATCGCGAAGAGGATCCTCAGCGTCTCGTCCGGCAAAACCCAACCTGCCGACTATCCATCATCGGTCTCTATCCGATTCCAGAACTTGTACCGGGCTCCGACGGAGTCGAGCCAACTCTGCACCCCTGGCACGATCCGGCCGGCATTCGCGGACAGAAGTTGAAGGACGGAGTCGTCGTGGGTTCCGTCCAGCGCAACCCCGATGAGCGACGAATCCTCTGGAAGAATCGTGAACGCGTACTCGTACTCCTCCCAGCCGTTCGGCGGTCTCAGGTCCTGTCCACTGATGACGAGGGAGCCCTCCGAATTGAGCTCAGCCCAGATGTGGTGACCATTGCGGTCATACAGGGTGATCGATCCACCGGCCCGAGAACTGGGCCGTTCCTCGGCTTGATCATCATCAGAAGACGCGGTCAAGGAACCTTCGCCGCCCTCGAGAACGAGACTGCTGCCGGCAACCAGGTGGGCGATGTATGGCACGCTCGTATTCTTACGCAGTTGGTCGCGGTGAAGGCTCGCCGCCCACGTCAATGCTTCGTCGTGCAACGGAGACAAAGGGCCGCAGCCGCGCTCAGGCGTGTTCATAGCTTCAACTCCATCAGCCATACGACAGTTGTATCGGAGCGATGCCTTCCGCGTCCAAGGAGTCGCATGCCCAACGGACAAGCACCGTTACACGGTCCACCAGGTGCCGTCCGCGTGCGGCTTGACGATTTCGCCGACGGTGCTGGCGTAGGCGTCGGGTGCTTCGGTGTGGATGGGGACGACCACCTCTGGCCGCAACGCCTGGACGAGTCGGGCCAGGTCCGCTGGCGTGGCATGCCCTGAAGTGTGGTGCTGGATCAGCGGGATATTCGCGGACTGCAGGGCCGAATGCAGTCGTTGTCCACTTGGCTGGTCCAGGTAGCCGTCCCACATGGACCAGACCACGGCGCCGCCAGTGAGCAGGCCGTCGCGGATCAGGCTCGGGATCTCGCCTTGGTAGGCGCCGAAAAGCACCAGTTGGGCGGCGCGTTCACGGAGCTGGTCGGCATACAGGCGGCGGTCTCGGACGGGGTCCACACGTTCGAACTGGCCGGACTCCTTAACCCGGACGCGTTGCCGCAGCGGGGCATAGACGTGGACCCTGGGCCAGGCGTCACCGACGGCGGGGATGCTGGACCGCCCGGTGGCTGCGGCGATGTCGGCGGTGTAGAGGTCGACGACCAGGTCGCGGTCGGCGCGAAGCGCAGCCCGGTACACGGTGACGAGCCGGTCGATGTTCTGCGCCGAAGCCAGCACCACGACCAGACCCCTGGTTGCCCGCAAGGTCTCCGCAAGCTGGATCTCAACGTCGGACTCGGTCAACTCCACCAACTCGAGCGCAGGCTCGGCTGCGTCTACAGCTGCGGGCGCCGCTACGTCAGCATCTGAGCCTTCAACACGGCCTGACTCGGCCGCTCGTGCTGCGTCCGCAGCTGGGTTCTGGGCGCGAAAGCTGGTGCCCTCCATGAGGATCGCGTGGACCGGGCTCGGTGGGTCGGCCAGGAGTCGGTCGAACGCGGACGCTTTGCGTCCGCGCCCGCGGATGTCGCCGGTGTAGAACAGGGACCGCCCGCCTGCCTCGATCAGCAGGGAGAACGCGTCGAATGCCCACGATGTCCAGGATCAGGGTACGGCGTCTGCCGTGTCGCAGCTCGACGCAGTTGCCGCCGATCTCGTGGGCGCCGCGGTGGATCCGCACCTCCAAGGGCTGGCCATTCATTCGAGCCGCTCCAGCGCTGCCCGCAGACCACGGTTGGGGTGGGCATCGGGCAAGACCTGCGAGATGTCGGACAGGGCTTCGGTGGGCGTGCGGCCGGTGAGCCGTGCGCCATACAGGGCGGCGACGGCCGGGGTTCGGGACTGCGCCTGGACGCAGTGCAGCAGGACCGTCTTGCCCTCCGCTCGCAGCGCCGCGACGGCCGCGGCGGCGTCGGTCAGGACGAAGTCCAGGTTCGGGTTCTTGTCACGGTGGTGGTCGTCGATCAGCCAGACCTCGACGTGGTCGCCAACAGCTACGCCCGGCGCAGAGACCTGGGCGTCTCCCAATCGGCACAACGACACAACGGCGTCCACCCCGTCGGGCAGGTTGTCCAGGGCGTCGACCCCGCCGAGCCACACGTGGTCGTCGTAGGGATGCTGGGCCAACGCGTCGGAGTCCTTGTATGTCGAGTAGTCCACTCGGGCGCCCGCCGGCCAGCCCGCAGGGTCCGGGCGGCCGCCACGGGCGGTCATGACGCCCAGGGAGACCAGGTCGCGGGCGCGCAGCCCGGGCCAGCCATGCAGCTGGCGGCGCCACTGCGCCGGGACCGCGGACGCGCCATACAGGCCGCCAAGTAGCGAACCGGCAATGGCGGCAACGGTGTCGGTGTCGCGGCCGCCGCGCACCGCGGACTCCAGAGCGCGTCGGAAATGCGCTGGCCCGATGGTCGACGACCCCGCGCTCGAGGACTCAGAGTCGTGGTCTGCCGGACGGGTGGTGGTGATGGCGGACCAGGCGCCCTGGAGGGCCTGTACGACCCACCCGTTGTGATCGAACTCGGACGGCCGGCCGGCCTCGGCCTCATCCAGTCGAACAGCCCAGACCCGGGCACGACCCTCGGGCAGATGCTCCAAACCGTTGCGAACATTGAGATTCCCCTCCAGGACCGCGTGCCGAATGGCCAGGCACCACAACGCGCAGGCCTCGCCAGCCTCGGGATCGTGGTGGGTCATTGCGCTGATCTCCTGCGCCGCGAGAACCAGGGCCGTCGGGTCGTCGAGATAGGCCAGGGCGATCGGCGCGGTCCGCATCAGCGATCCGTTGCCGCCGGAGCGACCGGTCCGGGCATGGTGCTCGACCGCCGCCGACGCCAGGTCGCTGGCCGTCGGCTCGGCCTCACCGCGTGATCGGGCGGCGCGGCCACCGGCAGAGAGCACGGCGCGGGTCTGCGCGCCGACGTCCTTGGCGCCAGCGGCCCACCCTGCCCAGCGGGCGGCGATCTGGTCACGTGCCGCGTCCGTTCTCAGGTCCGCGCCGGTAGCAGAAAGCTCGGCGATAGCGATGGCCATGGAGGTGTCATCGGTCCACTCCCCCGGCCCCCAGCCGAAGGACCCGCCGCCGTTCATGGTGACCAACACGTCGGTGCCCAGAGGCGGGCCGAACTCGTACGGAGCGCCGAGCGCGTCACCGCAGGCCATGCCGAGCAGGACACCCGCGGCGCGGTCGACCTTCGCGGTGGTGAGCCGAGTCTTGTTGAGCCGAGTTGTCATGCCACATCCATCAGGTGGTGACGGCGGTTGAACACTGTGGCGTGCAGCAGGTGATCGTCCCAGCCCAGTCCGCGGATCTCGTGGTCGGCCGAGCGTGAGGCAAGGGCGTGCCCGGCTCCGGCGTCGTCGCCTGGCTGGTCGCCCATCGGTGCCGCAGTGAGCTTCCCCGCGAAGCGGCGAGCCCGACGACCAGGAGTCGGCTCCGCCGGCAACAGCGCCGCGTCGATTGCTGCGGCCTCGAGCAGACCGGACAGGTGCCGGCGAAGGCCGGAGGTTGAGGCGAACAGCTCCACGAACGCGGGCTGGCCGCCGAGGCCGATGAGAACACCCCGCTGGCCCAGCAGTGCCCGGATGCCCTTGATGCCGGCAGCCACCTCCGACTCCTGAGCCGAGGCCTGACCCTGGCCGCCGTCACTGCCGTCCTCACTGACGTCAGGATCGCTGACGTCAGATGCGGCCCGGCGGTTCAGGTGGTCGACATACGACGCGGTGGCGGATGCGCCGAATGCGGTGTCGTAGCGGGAGACCCGCTCCCACACCTGGCCTTGACGGTCACCATCGTCGGCGATGGTCTGGGCGGAACGGACCATCATCGACGCACGGCGGGACCGTCGCACCTGGGCGGTGGCGCCGTGCCAGCGGCCGGCCTCCACGCACGACACGCTGGCCACCAACTGCTGGCCGGGCACCAGCAGGATGTCGTGGTTCAGGGCCCGGTGCTGCCACCCACCCTCGAACAGCTCGCCGGCGACCAGGAGTGCGGGCTTGGTCCCCTCGTTCTTCAGGACCAGCTCACCGACCACCGGGCTCCCCTCCCGCTCGTGGACCTGCACCCGGGCCGTTCGCCCGGTGTCTAGACCCGACACGATCGGCGCGTCGGTCCAGACCGGGAACACGCTCAAGCCACCCACGTGCGTGCCATGCCCGACATGCAGGGTCGGCATCATCAAAAGGTTCATTGCCATCACTTCTCTCAGTCGTTAACTCATTCTTGATCTAATTCAGACTGTAGAGGTAGCCTCTGACAGTGCCCGTCACCCAGCCCCTCACCCAGCCCCTCACTGCGCCCCTGGCCAGCCCAGCGAAGGCGTATCAGGACTCCACCGGAGCGAGGCTGGCTGACTACCCGCAGCCGTCCGTGGCCGTGGATACCGCCGTCCTGACCCTCGCCCCCCGAACCAACCCCGCCCCCGGCGCTCCCCCACACCAGCTGTCCGTCCTGCTGGTCCGACGGCCCGAAGGTGTCGCTGGCCCCCAGTGGGCGCTACCGGGGACCTTCCTGCACCAGGGCGAACGGCTTGCCGACGCCGTCACCCGCTCCCTGGCCCAGAAGGCCGGCGTCACCGGTGGCCACCCAGCCCAGCTCGCCGTCTTCGACAAGCCTGACCGCGACGACCGCGGATGGGTGCTGTCCGTGGCCCACCTGGCCGTCATCCCTTATGCCGCACTGGCCGACGCAGTGCTCACCCACCCCTTCAGGGTGCGGCTGGCCCCCGTCTCCCGGCCCGGGCCACTGCCCTACGACCACGCAGACATCGTTCGTGCAGCCAAGCACGAACTACGGCGACGGTATGCCGACCGGCCCGACCCAGAACGCCTCCTGGGCCCGCGGTTCACCATCCGCGAGCTGAGGGACGTCCACGAAGCCATCGCCGGCGAAACCCTGCAGAAGGACACCTTCCGGCGGGCCATGGAACCCCACCTGCGAGGAACCGGAACCGTGTCCTCTGGCACCGTCGGCCGCCCCTCACAACGGTTCAGCCGCACCCGATAGCGGCCTACCGGTAGGTCATCTGATTGTCGGGCCGAGGTCTCTCAACCGCCGAAGAGAACTGCCCCCGCAGCACCGCACCGGGTGGACTCCCGCTCCCGCCGTATCGTCAACTGCATCGGTCACCTCTGATGGGCGACGTTGAGGACGGCGACCTTAGGACTTCGAGGTCGGTTTGGACGACTGGGCAGGGGCGGGCTTGATCGTGCCGGAGGGGATGGGCGCGGGAGGGCGGACCGTGGCTGCGGGCTGGCCGCCGGTGTAACCGCCGCGCTTCTCGATGCCGGGCGCTGGGCGGGCTGTGTTCCTAGCCATTGGTGGCCTCCTCTGCGCCAGAGAGCGGGCGAACGATCTCCATCCGTGCGATCTGCCCGGCTGGTATGTAGACAGGGTATCCGAGACTCTTACCGAAGGACCCGTCCTCGGTGAGGTCCCAGGCGTCTTCGAGGAATAGGTCGGTGTCGTGGGGGAAGCCGCCCGCATAAGAGTCGTCAGCGAACAGCCCAGCGACCGGGGTCCCGTCGGTGGTCTGGACCCGCAGGTACATGGTGGGACGGTCGGAGAACAGGTCATCCCAGGCACGAGGCGCCGGGGTGCGGCCTAACGCAAGGCGCAGGAGATGGCGCTCGCGCTCAGGGTTGAGCCGGTTGCGGATCACAACCCAGCCCTCACGACTGTTGCGGGTGGCATACAGGCCCCCGAGAACGGTCCCGACGACGCCGGGCAATGCCACGACGAGGAGGACCGCGGCCCAAGTGGCGGCGAACTGCCCGACCTCGAAACGTGGCCCTGCCAGGGCAACCCTGTACAGGAGGTACTCGGGCCAGCCAAGCGCCAAGTGGAACAGGAGCGAGATGGCAATGAACCGCAGCGTGCGGTCGGCCAACGTCACGCCGAACGCGCTGGCCTCGCGCTCGTACGCCCACGTGTACATCGATCCCGGAATGACCGCGACGATGACGATCGCGAGGGCGATGAGACTGACCGGTGGCATCTCGAACCACCTCCAAGTTGACGAAGTCGATGGTCGGGAATGTAGCGGCCAGCGGTGACAGCCCCGAACCCCCGCCCCTAACGCCCCTCGCAATGTTTCCGCCGCCGCCCGATAGACGTCCTACCTCGCGCCTCGGTCCAACCGGTGTCGGGGTCAAACAGTGGGCGGTGCTATGCACTGCCTGAGGTTGTCCTCGACTACCTGGGGCGGTCCTCGGTGACCACAAGGTGGAAGTCATGGTCGCTCAAGCGCTCTCCGTCCCAGTACGCGACAACCCGTCGCGCTGCCTCGGATCCGCCACGCAGAGCCACATGGTCGATGCTGAGCAGACCAGCCCGGCGGTGCGGAAGATCGGCTGTCGGCACGTCCAACCTGAGCTCCTCGACAAGGGATAGGAGGTCCGCCCGACCGACATCGCTCCCTGCCAGTTCAGGCCCGGCGAGGGAATGGTTCCAGTCCCCGCCCCACACGAGGTCCACCTGCTCGCGCAGGAACGGGGCCAGCGCCTGAAGAGTGCTGGCCACTCGAGCCGGGTGGTCCTCGCCCTGCCGCGGATCGTTGCCGCCCGACCCGGCTCACGGCAGGATCGATGAGACGTACGTCGTGCCGCCCACGACGTACGCGGCGGACGCCGGGTGCGGCGACTGGCACGGGACGAGCGCATCCTTCGAGGCAACCGCGGCCCACCGTTTGCCGGGCGCCATGTCGGGCTTCCCCGGGGTCAGGTTGTAGCCCGGTAGCGACCAACCTTCCTTGACCTCCGTCAGCAGCAGGACGTCACACTTCGCGTCCAGCAGGAAGTTGGTCTGCGCGGGCCCACCCCGGCCTTCCATGTTCCAGGTCCCAATCCTCATCCGAGCATCGTGCCACGGGCGGAGAGTGGACATCATCCCTTAAAGCAACTAGTCGTCACATGGCTGTCGGGCGCCCCAATGCGGTGAGGGTCTGTGCGACGCGCGGCCAGCCGGCGCTCTGACGCGCGTCATCGGGCAGCTCGTTCAGGAACTTCTCCAACGCAGCGCTTAGAGCGAGGTCCTCGCCAGAGGCCCCTTCGCGATAGCTCGGGTCAAGTAAGTACTCGGCGGCGAGCTCTCCCCCTTGCATCGCGCTCCAGGCCAACCGGTCGAGGAAGATCTCGAGTGTCCGGGCGGCCCGCTTAACTTCCGAATCACCCGTCATGACCACGGTCCTGATCTCTTCGGACCAGGCATCAGAGTCGATCGAGTCAGACTGCAAGGCCAAGGCAGTGCCAGCATGAGCCAAGGGTCCCGAGTCGGCCTCCTCGCGACTGCGGCGAACGGTCCGCACCTGGGACGCAAGTTCGCGAAAGTCGAAGTCCCTGAGGCTGAAGCCCACGAAGAGCAGATGGCTGGTCAGCATCAAGCTCTGCACCAGTCCGTGGAGCGCCGCGCCGTAACCCTTGAACTCGTCGTAGTCAGCAAACAGGTCGACGAAATCAAAGCTCACATTGTCCAAGTTAGGGCCTCCGGGCTTCGCGACGCCGCAGGCACGCGGCGTCAGGTGGTCACGGCTGGCAATGCACGCGAAGACCCCTTAACGCAGTGACTCTCCACCCCGATCGCGCGACCGTTCCCCATAATGGCAGACCAACAACCTGACCGCGCCGACTACCGGTGAAAACGTGTCGCAGCAAGGTAGTTGAGCCTCGACCCAGCTCTCCTTGATGCTGTGCACAAACATAGAGGTAGAGTCTGACATGTCCCATCTGATCGAGGCACCCAGTGCGCTCTGCGCACGCCAAGTATGACTCTGGGATGGCCTACATGACAGAGTTCTTCGAGTCCAAGTCCGGCGGATCCTCGCACCACAGCACCTGCTCCTGCGGCTGGAAGGTCGCTGAGCGCGACGGTCAGAGAGTGTTGCAGCTGGACACAGACGGGTCGGACACGAGGAAAGACCAAGGAACGGTCAGCCAGTCGATCCAGGTCGACGAGGAGCAAGCAAAGGCGCTCACGGGTGAGCCACTCGGCATACGCCGGCTCGTGGCGCTTCGGGCTCCTGTCATCTCGATCGGTCATGGCCGGACTCCCTTTCTTTGCAGCATGATTCGTCGTCCGGTGACGGCCACGCGGACGTTGCAGCCGCGCATTCCGACCGGTGTGTCATGCGTTGCGCTGCCCTGAGGTGCCGTGTCACTGGGTGGTGCTGTCGGTGGGGCGTGGGCGACGAGAGCGGCTGCGCCGGCTCATCGACTCGTAGGAGGATTTGACGGACCGCTCGGTGTTGCCCTGATGAGTGAGCGTGCTGAGGCGGCGCAGCTCGGCAACCTCTTCGTCAAGGGCGACCCGGCCGCCGGCGTCCAGCGCGCCGCAGGGGACGGACAGCTGGTGCATGGCGCCTGTGAGCAGCTCCTGGGCTGACCCGGTCTCGCCCGCCCGCAGCACGGAGATGGCTTCCCGTTTGGTCTGCTGGGCCTGCTGGAGAAGGCGCTCAACGGTCACGACGGGGTCGGGTACGCGACCAGCGGCGACGTCGCCGGGAACGACGTTGACGGTGACCGGCAGGGTGATCACGTGCTCGACCAGGTCGGGCAGCTCGGTGTAGCGCACAGTCACCTCGGCGATGGTGGCCAGGCCGAGCGCGGCCATCGCTGGGATGTCGAGCTGGATCAGCAGCCGGCGGGATTCGCCCGTGTACAGGTCTCCGAGCTGGGCGATGACCTCGTCGCCGATCTGGGCGGCGGGGACGTCGTGCAGGACCCGGATCCCGGCCAGGCCCGCTCCGAGTGGATGGATCGTGACGCTGGTCGCGGTGACGGCCTTGGCCAGGAGCTCACTGACCTGTTCGGCGATCGCTGGATGGAGCTGGTCGACGTCCTCGGCGAAGACGTGATCGCCGTTGCCGCCGCGGGCCAGGGCGACCAGGAGCTCTTCGTCATACCCCAGTCCGTAGCCGATGGTGGTTGTGGTGATCCGCTTGCTGGCCCGCCCCTCGGCGAGGTCGCCGAGGACAACCGGGGAGGTTTCGCCGGTGTTGGCGTGTCCGTCGCTGATCAGCAGCACGGTGGCGCCTCCGTTGCCCATGGCGCGGCTGGCCTCGCTGAGCCCCAGCAGGTACCCGGCGCTCAGGTCGGTGCAACCACCTGCGTGGATGTTGGCGATCGCCTCCTTCACCTTGTCGACTCCCAGGGAGCCCAGGGGTGCAGTGGGGACAACGACATTGGCGTGGTCGTCGAAGACCACCAGGCCGAAGCGGTCGCGTGGGTCAAGACGGCCGAGCAAGGTCGTCAGTGCCCGCCGCGATGCCTCCAGCGGCTCGCCGGCCATCGAGCCCGAGCGGTCCAGGACCACGACCAGTGTCTGCTCGGCGCGAGTGGCCTGTTCGGGAAGCTGGGGTGCCTGCAGCTCGAGCAGCAGGTTGACCTGGTCGGCCGCCTCGACGGCGACCAGGTCGACGTCGAGGTTGGTGGCTACGTGCATGGGGTCCTCCTGTGATGTTGCCTGTCGAAATGGGGAGCCGGGAATCCCGTATGGGAACGGCGAATCGGGTGGGATCAGATGCACAGCTGGCGGCCGCCGTCCTCCCTGCTGGCGTCCTCGCTGTCGCGCACCGAACGGATGATCCGGACGACGTCACGAGGGTTGCGCCGGTGCCAGCTGGCGACCTCGGCGCGCTGCCGCTTCGCGACTGATGCGGAGGTCTCGGTCATCCGGTGCCACCAGTCGAGGGCGTCATCGGCGTAGGAGATCCCAGCGATCGGACCGGCCCGGCGGGTTGCGGTCAACGCCGCAACGGGCTTCATCCCGGTGCTCTCCTGGCTGGTGGGAGCTCCACCAACTGGGGCGATCGTCATACCGTTCATTCGTTCACTTCTTCTCGCTGGTTAGATCACTTCTGCGCAATATCATGACGATAGAGGGAGCCTCTGACAGTGCCCCTCCCCGAGGCTCAGCCAGGCGGGCCATCCCGTCTTGTCAACGTGACTCGACGGGAACTGGCGGGCCCCACTGCCAGCCGCCTCGACGTGACGGCACGAAGGATGAGACAAGCGCGATAGGTCCGCCACGGCCGTCGACGAAACCTCCGTCGCAGACCGTGCAACCGAACGCTGACACCAGCAGAGCGCGGTGTCCCTGCCACGATGCCGCCACCTCCATCGATCGGCTGACGAAGGGTCCTCCCTCGCGGACGCATCTGACGTCCGCGCCGAACCTCATCGGGCACCCGAGCAAGGCTGGGGATGTCGCGACTGCCACCGCCGGGCTGTCGGCCACGTCATCTGCCAGTCCCGTCGCGATCGTCCTGACCCCGTACTCGTCCCACAGCAGGACGGCATCCTGGCCGTGATATCGAGCCGTCGAAAGGATCTCGTCCCGGCTCGGCCCCAGCACGACCACCCCGGTCTCAACCCACTGCCGACCCGGCGCCATCAGCACCGCCGGATGCAAGGTCCAGCCCATCGGCTTGAGATACTGAACCAGGGCATTGCTTGTGGACGCCTGGTCATCCGGTGTGGACAGCCGCCCAAAGGCGTTGCAACCACTCACGATCCACACCGGCGACTCAGCACCGAAGACCGTCCCAGGATCCACCGAGGAGGCTTGGCCTGCCGGTGCGGGGATCACGTCGATCACCGTTGGGCCCGGGAGTCCCACGCGGATGGTGTTGAGACGGTAGCTGTCCTGGACCGGCACCTCCGGCTCCAGGCGAATCCGCCCCTTCTCGCGGTCATAACGATTTGGCGGGTACGGAACCTGCACTTGCGAAGGCTTTGGCTCCGGCTGTGACTCTTGCTGTGGTTGTGTCTGCTCAGGCATGCCCGACTCCTTCGACCGGGGACCCCAGTCGAGGTCCGCTTGACCGCATCGGCGGTATGCCGTGCGGTCGGGTCTTCCTCGGGGGGCACCGGAGCGGTTCCGGTTGCCGAGCGGCCTCTCCGAGGCGATATGGCCGCTGCTCTTGACCCAAAATGAGTATGGCAGCCCGCACTGACAGCCACCCGGCATCGCAAACATCGACGGCGCGTACCGGACACAAGACCGACCCCGATGGAGGCGGCGCAGCCCAGCAGCATCGAGGCAGGTAACGAGCGGACTTCGTAGGTCGAGGTCCCGGCAACCCGGTCGCGCCGGGTGCCATCCCGGACGGGGACCGGCCGATCGCCAACAGGCGGTGCGAAACCAGCGACACCAGGAACAACTGTGCCCACCGCACAATCACCCTCACCCACGCCACTGCCTCATGTCATGCCACCGGGCTGAAGTGAGCTGGTCGAAACATTCGGGTGGACGGAGACCGCCGACGAAAATCCTCGCCAAGCCCCACCACTACGGAAGACTTCAGACAGGAAGGTACTCCACGCATGATCGACAAGGCCCGCACCAACACCCCGGCAGAGTTGCGCGCCCGCAACATCGTCCTGGCCGAAAACGACCTGTGGCGGCACGTTGCCTGAGGTCCTGTTCTCCCGCCAGGACCTCATTTCGTCATGTCAGATGGTCCAATAGGCGATGCACCCCAAGACTGCGGATCGCGATCGCGCACGGCGACCACCTCGGCCCGCGCAGCGCGGCGAGGTCTGCGGGGGCTTCGTGCAGCGTCGCCTCAACTACCAGCCCGTTCGTGGGCAGGTTGTTTCGGGCCAGGTGGGGGCGGACACAGTATGGACACACACGAGGCGAGGCTCGCGATGAACAACTCGGTCGGTGTGGGGGCCGTGTCATCGCCCGGCGGCCGCAGCCAGCGCAGACTCTCAGTGTCGCCGAGCAGCTCAGCCCCCCGCACCGAGGCGAGGTCTCCTGGGGCTCCGTGCAGCGTCGAGGCCTCCCCATGGGTCAGGCAAAGCACCTCGACCCTGGCTCCCGCGCCGCTGAAGGCGTCCAGCATCGCGCCGAGACCGAACGACTCGTCATCGGGATGGGCTACGGCAAATGCCGCAAGGGGGACTTCACGCATGCTGCCTCCGTCTGGGTTGTGAGAGAGATCGATTGACAAATACCGGTGGGGGTATCGATGGGAGTCAACGCGAACCCATGTTCGGACATTCCAGCCCTGCGGTCTGACCGGGAATACCCCAGTAGGTACAACATACCCCCATGGGTATACTGGGCACCCGACGAACGGAACTCACATGAACCCCTCATCCACCCCAACCCACACTTCTTCTGTGCTCGCCCGGCTGCGACGGTTGTTTAGCGGGGAGCCGGCCGACGGCAGCCTCGGGTCGAAGATCAAGGCTGAGCGCGCCCTCGATCTGGTTCGCGGTGGCGCGACCCTCCTCGACGTGCGGGAGAACAGCGAATGGAAGTCCGGGCATGCACCTGGGGCCATCCATGTCGCCCTCGGTGACATCGACAAAGCCCCACGGCGGCTGCACCAGGGTCGCGCCGTCGTCGTGATGTGCGCCAGCGGGATGCGTTCACGCACCGCTGCCAAGCACCTGCGCGGGCTCGGCTTCGACGCGGCAAGCCTGTCCGGTGGGATCGGGGCCTGGCAGCGCGCCGGCGGGCAGATCCGCTGATGACCGCCACCGCCGGGCCCCGAACCACGCCGGAACCCATGAGGATCGTCATCGTCGGAGGCGTCGCCGGTGGCATGAGCGCCGCGGCCCGAGCCCGACGTCTGAACGAGCACGCCGAGATCATCGTCCTTGAACAAGGGGCCTACGTCTCCTTCGCCAACTGCGGCCTGCCCTACCACCTCTCCGGCGAGATCGCCCAGCGAAATGAGCTGCTGTTGCACACCCCCGCGTCGCTGGCCGCGTCCCTGAACCTGGACGTGCGCACCGGCCACCGGGTCACCGGCATCGACAGGCACTCCCAGAAGGTCACCATCCAGACCGAAGGCAACAGCTATCGCCTGCCGTATGACGCACTGCTGCTATCCCCCGGTGCGGTGGCCGTGCGTCCGCCCATCGAGGGCCTGGACCACCCCGCCGTGCATACATTGCGCACGGTGCCCGATGTCGACGCGCTGCGAGAACGCATCGAAGAGCTGCTGGCCACCCGCGGAAAGACCCAGCCACCCCCGAGCGCCGTCGTCATCGGTGCCGGTTTCATCGGCCTCGAGGCGGTCGAGGCGCTCACCGCCCGCGGCCTACGGGTCCACCTCGTCGAGCTGGCCGACCACGTCCTGCCTCCGCTGGACGCCGAGCTCGCACACCTGCTGGCCGACGAGCTCGCCGAACACGGGGTCGACCTCCATCTGGCCGTGTCTGCGCGGGCTATCGCCGGGATCTCCGCGGTCGATGAGTCAGCCGAGAAAAGCTCAACCGGCGCCGTGACGGTCGCCCTCTCCGACGGCACAAGCCTCACCGCCGACCTCGTCATCGTCAACGTCGGCGTGCGGCCTGCGAGCACTCTGGCCCTCGAGGCTGGCCTGGTGCTGGGTCCGACCGGCGCGATCCGCGTCGATGCCGACCAGCACACCTCCGACCCCCACATCTGGGCGGTCGGCGACGCCGTAGAGGTCACCCAAGCCATCACCGGGGCACGTATCCCGGTGCCGCTGGCCGGCCCCGCCAACCGACAGGGTCGCCGGGCGGCCGACTCGATGTGCGGACGCCGGACCACCCCTCAGGCCGCGGTCCTGGGCACCGCGATCGTGCGGGTCTTCGGCCTGACGGCCGCGACCACGGGGGCGAACCAGGTCACGTTGCGTCGTGCGGGCATCGAGCACCAGGTGGTGCACATTCACCCGGAGCACCACGCGGGCTACTACCCGGGATCCGAACAGGTACACCTCGTTGCGAGCTTCGCCCCCGATGGCACGTTGCTCGGCGCCCAGGGGGTCGGCCGCGCCGGCGTGGACAAGCGCATCGACATTCTCGCCACGGCCATCCGGGCCGGCATGTCGGCGGACGACCTCGCCGAGCTGGAGCTCGCCTACGCCCCGCCGTACGGCTCCGCCAAGGACCCGGTGAACATGCTGGGGTTCGTCGCCCAGAACGTCCTCGACGGCACCATGCGGCAATGGCAAGCCCAGGACCTGGACGAAGCCATGACAATGACCTTTGTGCTGGACGTGCGATCGCGATCCGAGTTCGCAGCGGGCCACCTCGACGGCGCCCTCAACATCCCCCACCTCGAGCTGCGACAGCGGATGGCCGAGGTCGCCGCGTCGGCCGGGGGGCGCGAGGTGAGCGTGTACTGCGCGAGTGGAGTTCGCTCCTACCTAGCCACCCGAGTGCTGCTGAGCGAGGGGTTCGACGCCCGCAACCTCTCCGGCGGATGGCTCACGCTCCAAGCCCTCCACCCGAACCTCCTGATGCCCGCGCCCGCCTGACCGTCCCCTGCTCACGGCTGGATCCCCGTCCCGTCGTTCCTACCCACGCGAGGCGGTCGTTGAGTGCCCGGCATCCCCGGGGAATGCCTGCCAACGGTGGCTTGTTCATACCCCTGGAGGTATTGATCACCTCGGTTCAGACATCAAGAGGGAGCCCTCATGACCACCCAAGCGCTCAGCGCAGCATCCTTCGAGCAGACCGTGCTCGAGAACGACATCGTCCTGGTGGACTTCTGGGCGGCCTGGTGCGGACCGTGCCGCACGTTCGGCCCGATCTTCGAGAAGGCCTCGACCACCCACCCCGACATCGTCTTCGCCAAAGTCGACACCGAGGCCGAGCAGTCGTTGGCCGCCACCGCCCGGATCACCTCCATCCCCACCCTGATGGCCTTCCGCGACGGTGTCCTGGTCTTCAGCCAGCCCGGCGCCCTGCCTGCAGCCTCCCTGGAACAAGTCATCGACGGCATCCGCGGGCTGGACATGGATGACATCCGGGCCCAGGCCGCCGAGTCCCAGACGGCCAGCGCCACGTCCTGACAAAGGAGCCAAGATGGTTGAGTTCAACCCGGACGAGATGGGCGCCGTGGTCAACCGGCTGCGCCGAGCCCAAGGCCAGATCGGCGGCGTCCTGCGGATGATCGAGGAGGGCCGCGACTGCAAGGACGTCGTCACCCAGCTCGC
>DHJN01000004.1 GCA_002404345.1 Actinobacteria bacterium UBA4719
CCTCAAACCGTCCGTAACTTCGGGCTAGGTCGGCCAGGACCCGGCTGGTCTTGACGAACCGGACCTGCCCGCCTGCGCGGATCACGTTGTGTCCCAACGCTTGAGCGATGAATGTTTTGCTTACCCCGGTGGGTCCGTACAAGATGACGGACTGTCCCGCGTCCAGCCAGCGCAGCGCGGCGAGGTCGCGTATCGCGGCGGCGGGGACCTTGGGGTTGGCGGTGAAGTCGAAGGACTCCATCGTGGCTTGTTCCTCGAACCGGGCCAGGCGTAGCCGGCGGGCCAGGCCGGCGCTGTCTCGGCGGGCGATCTCGTCTTCACACAGCACCTGAAGGAAGTCCAGGTGGCCCAGGGATCCGGTGCGGGCCTGGGCCACGCGGGCGTCCAGGGTGTCGAGCATCCCGGTGAGCTTCAGGGTGCGCAGGGTGTCGTGCAGGGCAGGGTTCAGGACGGTCATTGGGGTTCTCCGATCGGCTGGTGGGTGGGCCACGTGGTGGCTTCTTCGGTGGTGGGGTCCAGGGCGCGCAAGGTGGCGGCATGCTCACCGAGCAGGCCAGCGATCCATAACACCCAGGACTGGGGGTCGTCGGGGCGGACCACCGGGTAGGCGGCGAGTTCGTCGACGATGAAGACGCCTGCGTGGAGCAGGAAGTCCTCCAAGACGACCAGGACCTCGCCGACTTCGGCGGCGTCGAGTTTGTGGGCTCTCATGCCTGGGCCGCCTCGTCGCTCGTACCGGTACCGGTACTGGTGGTTGGGCCTGTGTTCAGCTCCAGGACGGGTGCGAGGTCGCCACCTGCGCCTGGTTCGAACAGGGCTCTGGGCCCGTGCAGGAACGCGGGTACGCCCGCGCCGCAGCCGGCGGGCCCGCCGGCCGCCGTAGCGGTTTCGGTTCCGGCGATCAGGATGCCCTTGATGGTGCGGTAGGACGGGTCGCCGACCGCGATTGCCTTGGCACAGGCAGCTTCCAGGCGGGCCGGGGTGTGTTTGGTCGCCATGCCTACGACGCCCTGGGCGGCGCGGAGCCGGAACAGGGCATTGACTTCCAACAGGTTCGCGATGACCTCACATCAGGCGGGGCCGACCTGCTCGGCGACCTCCCGGCACCAGATCGGGGTGCGCATGTGGAACGCGATCCGTTCCGGCGGGTAGTGCTCAACGGTCGTGGACCGGCCCCGTTCGCGTCGCACATGGGTGGCCACGACCTTGCCCTCATGGACGACCTGGACCATCGTCGCGGTCGAGCAAGCGTGGACCTGCTGGCCGATCACGCGCCATGGCACCGAGTACAGGACAGGCCCGACCTTCACGTGGATGTCCGGGCCGACCTTCCCCGTCGACCACGTCGCGAGCACGAATTCGGTCGCCGGAAGCGGCCTTAAAGCGGGCGCCTCCACGGCGGCGAACACCGCCGCCGGTGCCGCGCCATCCAACGGACGACACGACCGGGCCCCGGCCACGTCGCGCGACCAGCGAACCGCGCCTACCTCCATCTGCTCCAAGGTGGTGAACTCCCGTCCCCGCCAAAAGGAGTCCCGCACATACGGCATAGGTCGTTCCACCCGTGGCTTGTCCTTGGGCTTGAACGCCCGCGCCGGGTCGACCAGGGTCCCGTAGTGGGCGGCCAGCTCGGCATAGGAACGGTTGATCTGAGGGTCGTACAAGTCCGGCTTGTCGACCCCGGTCTTCAGATTATCCGGAACTAGGCGAGCAGGGAAACCACCAAAGAACGCGAATGCCTCGACGTGGCAATGGGTCCAAGCCTCCTGGTCCATCCGCAACACCGGACGCACGAACATGTACCTCGAGCACGCCAACACCATCACGAACGCCTGCACCGTGTGCCTGCGACCGGTGGCCGGGTCGGTCCACACCCCCAAACGCCCGTAGTCGATCTGCGCCTCACTGCCAGGTTCGACCGGTCCCGGACGCAGCACCCGCACCTGCGCGCGGCGGGCCTCCTCGGGCAGGTTCCCGCGCACCCAGCGCCGCACCGAGGCCACCGACGCCTCAAACCCCTGCTCGTCGACCAGGCGCTGATGGATCGTGGACACCGTAACCCCGGCCGCCAGCTGGGCGGTGATGTAGTCCCGGTGGACGTCGATCGCCGGCCACGTCACCTGCCGTAAACCCTTGTCCACCAGGGCTGGGAACCACGACTGGGCCCGGGCCCGCCAGTCCGCCTCGGTCATCACCGGCGGCCCACCCGGTACCAGCCCCGACCCCGCAACCGGGCCCAGGTACTTACGGACCGTCTTACGGTCCAGGCCCAAACTGTCGGCAATCTGGGCCTGAGAGCGGCCCGCGTACCAGTGCACGTAAATCTCGACCAGATCGATCATTTCGAACGTCCTCCTCGGCATTGGGCTCCTGCCTCACCTCGTTGGGTAAGCAAGAGCCTGATTCGATTGGAGGACCACACCCGCTACGCCACGCACGTCGTCCCCATGGGGAATTACGTGATCGCCGGGGTGGGGAATTACGTGATCGTCAACCCCTCAACCTGGGGAATTACGTGATCGCTGACAACTGGGCCATGCCCGACGCGCTGTGGTGATGTGCCGACGCTCAGCCGACTCGCGGGCGTTTCTGCGGGTAGATCGTTTCGCCTCGGGCGAGCATGGCGACGTACTGCTCGACGCGGCGCGCCCGCGTGTCGGCGCGCTTAGCGACATCGATTCGGTAGAGAACGGCGTAACGGTTCTGACTGGTAAGGATGTCGAACATGGCCCTCGCCGTGGGCTCAGCAGCCAACGCCGCGGCCAGGTCGGCCGGCACCTCGATGCTGGCCTGGCCGGCGTAGGCGGCGTCCCAGCGGCCGTCCGTCTTGGCCCGCGTCACTTCGGCAAGGCCCACCGCATGCATACGGCCCTCGGCCATCAATCGTTCCACGATGCCCACGTTGCGTCTCGACCACGCGCTGCGCGCCCGACGCCGAGTAAAGCGTTGCTGGTAGGTGTACTCGTCGCGGCGCCGGACCTGACCATCGATCCAGCCGAAGCAGAGCGATTCGTCGAGCGCCTGGTCGTACGTGAGGCTGGTCGGCTCGATCGTGCCCTTCTTGGCGAGGATCAGCCACACCCCCATCGGATCGTCGTGATGTCCGGCGAGCCACGTCCGCCACGCGGCGGCATCAGCGAGGAAGAGTTGTGGCAGCTCGTTGCCCATAGCCACTCAGCCTGGCAGACGCAAACACATCCCCGCTTGAGGATGGTCATCTGGGACGGCTCCGCGATCCGTGCTCGTCCCGATCGCGGGTTCAGCGCCCAATGGGCACGATGGCGACCGGACCGGTGATGTGTTCGGCGAGGTGTTCCAAGTCGCCGGTGTCACCTGTGTAAATGTCATCGCCGCGACGTCTGGCGGTCTCGACGACGACGGCATCAACGATGTCGGAGGTTCCGGCGCGGCCGCATAACTCACCGGCCCTGCGGGCCGCCTCGTCACCGAGCGAGTCAGGTCGGCAGTTGCCGAGAGCTTGGGCCAAGCGGGCTTGGCGACGACCATCGCGCCAGGCTTGAGCGGTCACGACCGTTGGCACGGTTGGGACCTCGCCGCGGTCGACCAGCCTACGGAGTGCCGTCCAGGCTTCTCGCTCGTTGCGGTCCAACGCGATGAGCATGCCTGTATCGAAGGTGGCGCTCACGAGGCAGCTTGGTGACTGGAATCGGTCGTTCGCGCGCGAGACGGTCGGGTCCCGGCGGCGCGTCGTGCGGCTGCGACCTTGTCCTCGAGAGCGTCGAGCTCTGCGGTGGTGATCGCGCCATGCTCGACTTCCCAGTCGCTAACCAGCTTGCGGAGTTCCTTGAGGCGAAGTCGATCAGCGGCGGCGTCGGCCAGCCAGCTGGAGAAGGTGAGTCCCTCGGCCTCGGCGTCAGCGCGTGCGTCGGCGAGCAGGGCGTCTTCCATTGAGGCGGAGAACTTCTCGGCAGGCATGCTTCGACTTTACTACCACAGTAGTAACGCGGTCCAGGCATGCCGCGCCATGCGCTCCGAGAGCGTCGCCGTTCGAGCTTGCTTGCCCGCACATTCAGGGAGCCAGACTCCATCGCGAGTGTCCCGAGGTAGCCAGTTCCGAGGATCTGGCGTGGCTGTATGAACCTGAAGGGGCCCGGTGTGACGGCTTTGCTTGGCCAGCCGCGACCTCTCATGTGCCGTTGACGGATCCTCAATCGGCCGCGGGCCGCATCCCCGAGATTGGCCAGACCTATGTCGGCGAGGTAGCTCACGGCCGAGTGGGGATGCCTAACGGGACTCATCTGCCCGGGACGACGTCCGCCGCCAAGACCGTGCGCGAGCAGGTCGGAACACTCGCACAAGCAATGAGAGTGAGTCCGATGGCGGAACGCCCCGGGACGGGCATCTGATGCTCATGCTGGCTCTGAGGGACCATGAGCCGTCGCTCTCGAGACCGGTCGGTTGGCGGGTTTCTGAGGCGGCGCGTAAGGTGACGTCCTGCGTGATGGCGCGGGAAGCTGGTGAGAATCCAGCACGGTCGCGCCACTGTGAACTAGCCACTGCAAGGTGGTTGGTGAGTCAGACACTGAGCCGTCACGACGCCCATCCGCTATAGGGACGCAGAGATCCCTGAAGGAGGCTCCACCGTGACAATCATTTCCGCACCCGGATCGTCGGTCCCGAAGGTCATCGTCTCACCCGAAGCGCTGTCCGGGACTCGCGTTGCGGTGCTGCTGAGCCCCACGGTGCTCCTGGCGCTGGCCGCCTACTACTTCATCGGCGTCGATGAGGGCATGACCTCGGTGTTCGGCAATTCGATGGTGGTCCACGAATGGGTGCACGACTCGCGCCACTTCCTCGGCTTCCCCTGCCACTGAACCGGCCGGAGACCCTCCCGTGGAAATCCGCGTTATCCTGCGTGGCGCGCTGTCCGGTTTCATCGCTGGCACGCTCGCCTTCGTCTTTGCCAAGATCTTCGCTGAGCCCCAGATCCAGAAGGCTATCGACTACGAGTCCGGTCGCGTCGCCATCCTGGACAAGCTGAACAACCCCGCCGCGGGGTTCGTCCCCACGGAAGGCCCCGAACTGTTCAGCCGAAACATTCAGACCACGGTCGGCATCGCGACCGGGCTGATCGGGTTCGGCATCGCCATGGGTGTCCTGATCGCGGTCGCCTATCTGGTGCTGCACGGGCGGTTCGGGATCAGGCCCCGGACCTTGGTGCTGCTGATCGCCGCATTCGGGTTCATGGGGGTGTTCATGCTCCCGTTCGTGAAGTACCCGGCCAACCCGCCGGCGATCGGACACATGTTCACCATCGTCACCCGCAGCCACCTGTACCTGGTAATGGTGGGCTGTTCGTTGCTGCTGCTCGGCCTGGCGGTCTATCTCGGCTACCGGCTGCACGGACGCTTCGGGGTCTTCAACGCATCGCTGATGGCCGCCGGCGCGTTCCTGGTTCCGTTCTGCGTGCTGGTCGCGGTGCTGCCCTCGCTGGGCAACCTCGCGGCCAACGTCGCCCAGCAACACGAGTTCGGCTACGCCCGGGCCGCGACCGAGACCCCGCAGCCGATCACGAATCTGCAAGGTCAGATCGTCTACCCAGGGTTCGACGCCGACGTTTTGTGGAGATTCCGCTGGTACGCGATCCTCAGCCAGCTGCTCACCTGGAGCGCCACTGGCCTGATCTTCGGCGCGCTGCTCGAGCGCTTCGTCAAGACCGCTGGTCCGGCTCCGGCCGAACCCCATCGTGAGCCGATAGGGGCGTCGCGATAAGCAGTCCCTCACCCGAGGACGGGCCCACGCTGCGCGACGTCACCGATGGGATCGCGGCGCTGGGCCCGTTCTTCGCGGCCGACACCCACCCGCCCGGTGCGATCCCGATCCTGCCATGGCGGCCGCTGCTCGACCTCGTCGAGCAACCGGACCTGATGATGACGCGCATTGACGCGGTCCGCGCCGCGCTGGCCGCCGGGAGGCCTGTCCAGCGAATCGAACACAAGGTAGCCGCCTCGGTGACTCACCTTGGTCTCGTCGCCCGACTCATCGCTCCCGCACTCGCACTCGTCGTGACAACCGGCCACCTACCCTGCACCGATCTGTCCAGGCTGTGGTGGCAAGACGAGCTTGGCGGAGCCTTCCCCCTATCTGTACCCGACCTCACGGTAGCGGCCTTGACGCACCAACCCACCGACAGTGTTCAAGGCGCTGCACTACTGCGCGAGAAACTGGTCGACGGCCCTGTCCGTGCGCTGACCGACGCTGTCGCTGCAACGGTGCCCGTGTCCGCCCTCGTCCTACAGGGCAACATCGCCTCCGCCATCAACAGTGCCGCCACCCTCATCGCCAGCAAACGCATCGATCTCCTGCATCCCAGCCGAGCAATAGCCGACGCACTGCTACACGACCCCGAACTCAACCCCACCAACAGCCCATCGGGAAAGGCCTTTCGCCGATCGAGCTGCTGCCTCATCTACCGCACCAGCCCGTCCCGATCAGCATCGACGGACTCCACGTGCGGCGACTGCATCCTCACCCCGTCACTGCACCGCTAACACCCGTACCGCCGACCGCGCCCCGCATGCGTGGTGCGGTCAAGGGGTCTGTCACTGGCTAACGGTGTAAGTGGCGTTTTCAGTGTTATCGGTCCTCGGCCTCTGGGTATGGGGTCGGCGAAGGTGATGGCGAACGCGTTTCCCTGCCGACCTCCTCGACGCCCTGACCGCCTCGGCCCGAGACCAGCTTGGCTTCATCCTTGACCCACTCCCCGTCGCCCTCTCGGCACCTACCGGAACTGCGCCCGCAATCAACAGACGCCGGGCGGTAGCCGACCGTCCAACGTCCCCAAATAGCGAACGATGACCGGACGCATGAAAGCCGAGCTTCGCGGTCCGTAGGACGATCCCTGACGGGCGCCCGGTCACCGATCCTGCTGCCGGACTGAGTCCTTCCGCTGTGGGATGTCGGTGTCGGAGGGCAGACTGCGGCGCATGACTAGCATCGCGTTGTTCCACTCGGTGCTCGTGGTCCGACCCGGCGTCGCCGTAGCCGCTGATCGGTTACGGGCCGCTGGCCACGACGTACTGGTCGTGGATCAGTACGAAGGACGGGTTTTCGACGACTACGACGAGGCCGGCAAGTTCGCCCAAGCGATCGGCTACCCCGCGCTGATGGGGCGTGCGGCGGAAGCCGTGCAGGGCTTGTCCGATGGTTTCATCGCCGCTGGGTTCTCCAACGGTGGCGGCATGGCCGAGTTCGTCGCCACCGTGCGCCCCGTTCGTGGGGTCCTGATGTTTTCCGGCGCCCTTGCCCTGGACATGATCGGAGTCGACGCCTGGCCTGCTGGTGTGCCCGCCCAGATCCACTACACGGCCGAGGATCCCTTCCGCAATCAAGAAGCAATCGATGCCGTGGCCGCGCAGGTGAGCTCAGCGGGGGCATCTGTCGAGGTCTTCGACTATCCCGGGAAAGGACACCTGTTTACCGCCGGGGCAGACAAGATAAGAGCAAAAGGGGCCATGGGTGTGGGCTGATTAGGGCTGGTGACAGCACCGTTACCAGCACCCCTACTCGATGGACTCGCTCCCAAGACATCGCTCTTTCAATGGCACTTCTGACAAACTCGACAGATGGAGCTGACTACCGGTCCTGCCCGCCGGGCGTTCAGCTCGTTCCTCCTGGCGCTGTTTGTGGTCGGATCTCTGAATCAGGGCGTCGCAGTAGCTGACGCCACCGTGGGCGGCCCGCTACTGGCAAGTCGAGGCGTGGTGGTGGACTCAGGCGCCCGCGCGTTGCCACTGGGACTGACCGCCCGGGGGTGGCTGGTCGCAGATGCAGGAAGCGGGGAAGTTCTGGCCGCACGGGACCCGCATGGACGGTACCTGCCGGCCTCGACATTGAAGACGCTGACGGCACTGACAGAACTTCGCCGGCTGGATCCCAACCGGCTGGTGCGACCAGCTCCACAGGATTTGGTAGTCGATGGTACGAAGGCGCCGCTGAGACCGTCTGTTTCCTATCGAGTCCGCGACCTGTTCACGTACTTGCTGCTCTCCAGCGCGAACGACGCCGCGAACGTCATCGCCAGTGTCGATGGGGGCCGGCCCAACACCGTGGCCAGGATGAATGCCAGAGCACGGACTTTGCAGGCGAATGACACCCATGCTTCTACGCCCAGCGGACTGGATGCCGCCGGAGAGACAACTTCTGCTTATGATCTGGCGCTGATTGCGCGTGCAGGCCTCAGTGAGCCTGACTTCGCCAGTATCGTGTCAAGCAACGGGCCAGTGTGACCGGCCCCGCCGGAACCCCGATACAGATTGAATCCCACGACCGCCTACTGGCGCTCTACCGCGGTGCCATCGGGGTCAAGACCGGCTACACCGTCCATGCGCGTGGCACCTTCATCGCTGCGGCCCGCCGCGGTGATCAGACGATTATCGTGACGCTGCTGGACGCGACCCCCCACTACTATCCTGAAGCAGAACGCCTTCTCGACTGGGGATTCTCGGTCGATGGACAGGTCCACCCGGTGGGCGAGCTGGTTGCCCCGCAGAGGAATTCGAATCCAGCTCAAGAAACCGGACCTGGCAGGGATGCCGTTGCTTCGTCACCGGGGTCAATGTCCGCGCCTGCCTGGGTGCTGTTCCCCCTCGCCGGGCTGGCGCTACTGGTTGGTGGGGCAAGGCT
>DHJN01000208.1:0-346 GCA_002404345.1 Actinobacteria bacterium UBA4719
GCCGCAGACCCGCGAAGAGGTGGCCCGCAGTGGTACGTACCAGGCATCGATGGCTTCGGCGCGCGGGCTGGGCGGTGGCCGTGCTGGTGGGGGTGCCCATCCTGGGAGTTGCCGCCTTGTGGCCGTTGACACCGAGCGTGGCTGGGGCCGCCCAGCTGGTTCGGACGCACCTGAGCGGTCTTCACTGCTCTGAGCTCGTGGTCTTGCCGCAGCCCGACCGGGTGGGGCAGGCGCTGATCGCGACCGAGGACAGTCGCTTCTGGCAGACGCCGGGGATCGACCCGGTCAGCACGCTGCGGGCGGGCCTGGCGACCGTGACCGGAAACATCGACACCGGCGCCGCCAC
>DHJN01000208.1:364-1786 GCA_002404345.1 Actinobacteria bacterium UBA4719
ACGACATTCTGCGGCTGTACCTGGCCGACGTGTACTTCGGCCACGGTTTCTACGGCCTGCCGGCGGCGGCCCACGGCTACTTCGGCGTGAGCCCGGCCCAGCTGAGCTGGGCCCAGGCCAGCATGCTGGCCGGTCTGGTCCAGGCCCCCTCGGCATACGACCCCATCGACCACCTGTCCATAGGGCGTTTGCGCCAGCGGCACGTCCTGAACCGGCTGGTCGCCACCAAGGTCCTGTCCCGGGCACAGGCCGACGCTGCCTTCGCCGCCCCCCTGGGCCTGCACTGATCCGCTGAAAACCAGCGCCGGTCAGCGCGTGACACTGCTGAGGAAGCTGGCCGCGACCGGGACCGCGGAGGTTGCACCGAACCCGGCGTTTTCCACGACCACGGCCACCGCGACGTTGCCGCGGAAGGCCGCGAACCAGGCGTCCGTGGGCGGGTTCGACCCAGTGCCGATCTCGGCTGTCCCGGTCTTGCCGAAGACCGGGGTCCCGGGCAGGTTCGCGCCGTTACCGGTTCCCGAGGTGACCACGGCCCGCATCGCCTGCTGGAGCCCGGCAACGACCGCTGCCGGCAGCGGATGGCTGACCGCCGACGGGCCGGGGCTCACGTGGGGCTGGTTCCAGGTCCCGGAGGCGGCCGCAGCAGCGATGGCCGCGATGGACAACGGGCTGGTCAGCACGGTTCCCTGACCAAAGGCAGACATCGCGTATCCCGAGCCGGTAGCGCCGGCCGGGTAGGAGCAGCCATAGGAGGGGACCGTCAGCGGGGCGTGGCCCGTGTCGCAGCCCATCAGCTTGGCCGCTGTGGCCAGCGAGCCGGTGGGCAGGGCCTCGGCCAGGTTGATGAACGAGGTGTTGCAGGACACCGCAAAAGCCTGCAGCAAGGGGATACTGCCGAACGACTCACCACCGGAGTTGTGCATGGTGGTGCCGTCCACGGTGGCCGTGGGGCTGCAGGATGTGGGAGAGGCCAGGGTGCGCCCGGACATCAGAGCCGCGGTCAGGGTCACCATCTTGAACGTGCTCCCCGGAGGGTACTGACCCAGCAGCGCACGGGAGTAGCCGGCCGGGTTCGACGCCGCAGCCAGGACCGCGCCGGTTCGCGTGTCAATGGCCACCAGCGCCGACGGGTGGCCGGTATGGGAAATGGCCTGGGCGGCAGCAGCCTGCATCGTCGGGTTCACCGTGCTGGACACCGGCTGGGAGGCCCGGCCCGCCCACCTCGCCAGGGTCGCGACGGTGTGTCCCGTCGGGTCGACCACGGTCAGTGCTCCGGACGCGGAGCCACGCAGCGCTGCGTCGTTCGACTGCTCGAGCCCGCTTTGGCCAACAAGCTCACCGACGGCAAGTGTCGGGTCCGCCTTGGCCTGCGCCGCGGTGGCGGGCACTAGAGCACCGACCAGCTCGCTCACGTTCGCA
>DHJN01000208.1:1955-2544 GCA_002404345.1 Actinobacteria bacterium UBA4719
TTCCTGGAGATACCAAGGGCCACGTCTAGGAACGCATAGGCCTGGCCGACGCCGGTGGCGCCGGTCACGGTCTGTGCCGGTAGCGCCGTCGCGTCGCCGGCCTGCCAGGTTCGAATGAACCGGGCTACTGCCTGCGAGGCCTGTAGGCGTCGCGTGGAGCGTGCCGAGGCCGAGCGCACTTGGATAATCGTCCCCGCGGCGATCACCACAGCCAGGCAGGTGACAGCGATCGGGACGACCTTGCGTCTGGATCGCCTGGGCGAGAAAGTGGTGGCGTCTGCGCTCTGGTGCTGGTCTGGGTTCTGCGGCTCGGCGGCCACCGGGCCGGCGGCCGGGTCAGGGTCATCGTTCATCCTTCGTCCTCATTTCTGGTGTGCCCGCCGCGCGCCTGTGGATGGGCCCTTGGTTTTGCTTGTCGATGATGGCGACGAGGCGTCATCGATGCCTGGTCCTTGTCGTTACTGCGGCTCGGGCGCGTGTCCGGGCCGAACCGAGGGCGCGTCGTGGTCACCGGACGCGGTGGTGCCGTTGAGGGTCTCGCGGCCCGCGGTGGCGCCGGGCGCTGATCACGAAGTAGGCCACGGCCCCG
>DHJN01000089.1 GCA_002404345.1 Actinobacteria bacterium UBA4719
GCGTCGTGACGTTCCCCGGCACCCTTGCTCTCCTTGACGCGCTCGCCGACCGGGGCGTCAAGGTCGCCGTGGTGTCGAGCTCGCGCAACGCGCGCGAGGTGCTCGCCGCCGCCAACCTGGCCGACCGCTTCCCGCTCGTTGTCGATGGTGAGGTCGCCCGGCATGCTGGCCTGCACGGCAAGCCCTCCCCGGAGACGTTCGAGCACGCTGCCGCTGCTCTCGGTGTCCCGACGGAACGGGCCGTCGTTATCGAGGACGCGGTCTCCGGTGTCGCGGCCGGAAGGGCGGGCGGGTTCGGCCTCGTCATCGGTGTCGACCGCGGCGCGGGCGCGGAGACACTGCGCGAGGCGGGCGCGGACGTTGTGGTGCGTGAACTCGCTGAGCTGGTGACCCCGTGACTGCCATCAGGCAGGGTACCGGGGATGGCTCCCAGCCCGGCCAGATGCCCGACCCCATGGATCGTTTGCGCTTTCCGGCCGATCCATGGCGACTGACCGAGGCCTTCTACGACTCTGCGGACCTGGGAGTTACCGAGACCCTGTTCGCCGTCGCCAACGGCTACCTGGGGATGCGTGGCAATGTCGAGGAGGGTCACGACAGTCACAGCCACGGCACCTTCATCAATGGCTTCCACGAGACGTGGCCGATTCGGCACCCCGAGGAGGCCTTCGGCCTCGCCCGGGTGGGACAGAGCATCGTCAACGTCCCCGACGCCAAGACCATACGGCTCTTCGTAGACGATGAGCCACTGCTGCTGTCCATGGCCGACATCGTCACCTACGAACGCACCCTCGACTTCGCCGACGGTGTGCTGACCCGCGACGTCCTGTGGCGGACGCCCGCGGGTAACCGGGTGCACGTGCGGTCACGGCGGATGGTGTCCTTCACCCAGCGTCACCTGGCGGTTCTCACCTTCGAAGTGACGGTGCTCGACCGACCGGCACCCATCGCGGTGACCTCCCAAATCGTCAACCGGCAGGACGGCCTGGACGAGTACCGAACGAGGGTCGTGGCCAAGGGAGCCACCGACCCGCGCAAGGCGGAGGGGTTCACCGGGCGGGTCCTCCAGCCGGTGGAGCACTGGGGTGGCGACGGCAGGGCGACCATGGGTTACCGGTGCACCAACTCCGGGATGACGCTGGCTATTGGGACAGATCACCAGATCGAGACCGAGAACGAGTGCGAGCAGCTCACCGAGGTCGAGGAGGACTACGCGATGCACGTATTCCGGATCCTCGCCCAGCCGGGCAAGAAGATCACGATCACCAAGTCCGTGACTTACCACACCTCACGCAACGTGCCCGCGCGTGAGCTTGTTCACCGGTGCCGGCGAACCCTGGACCGTGTGCGGACCCAGGGTGTGGAAAAGCAGTTCGCAGACCAGCGGGCCTGGCTGCACGACTATTGGGAACGCTCGGACGTCGAGCTCGAGGGCCAGCCAGAGCTGCAGCAGGCGATCCGGTGGAACCTCTTCCAGCTTGCGCAGGCCGGCGGTCGCGCCGATGGCAACGGCATCGCCGCGAAGGGGGTCACCGGCTCGGGCTACGGAGGGCACTATTTCTGGGACACCGAGATCTACGTGGTCCCCTACTTCTCCTACACGACGCCAGGCTGCGCCCGCAACGCGCTGCGCTTCCGCTACACGATGCTCCCCGCGGCGGAGCGCCGGGCCCAGGAGCTCACTCAGGACGGCGCCCTGTTCCCGTGGCGCACGATCAACGGCGAGGAAGCCTCGGCCGCCTACGCTGCGGGCACCGCGCAATACCACATCGATGCCGACATCTCCTACGCGCTGACCAAGTACGTTCAGGCCAGCGGGGACGAGGAGTTCATGGCTCGAGAGGGCATCACCATTCTCGTGCAGACGGCGCGCATGTGGGCCGACCTGGGGTTCTGGCGCAGCAACGGCATCGAGGACTCGTTCCGCATCCACGGCGTGACCGGGCCCGACGAGTACACCACCGTGGTGAACGACAATCTGTTCACCAACGTCATGGCGCGCTACAACCTGCGGCATGCGGCGCAGGCGGTCCACGATCTTGAGGCGAAGAGCCCCCTGCACTACGCTCGCATGGTCGCCCGACTCGGGCTTCGCGCGGCCGAGGTCGCGGAGTGGATCCGGGCCGCCGAGGCGATGTACATCCCCTACGACGCCAACCTGGGCATCCACCCGCAGGACTCCGCCTTCCATGAGCGGGAGGTCTGGGATCTGCCGAACACCCCTTCGGACAAGAAGCCGCTGATGCTCCACTACCACCCGCTGGTCATCTACCGGTTCCAGGTGCTCAAGCAGGCCGACGTCGTGCTGGCGTTGTTCCTGCAGGGAGAGCACTTCACGGCTGAGGAGAAGCGGGCGGACTTCGAGTACTACGAGCCGATCACCACCGGTGACTCGTCGCTGTCCGCGGTGGTGCAGTCGATCATTGCGGCGGAGGTGGGTTACCACGAGAACGCCCTGCAACATTTCCACCACGGTCTGTTCCTCGACCTCGCCGACCTTGGCCGGAACACCTCCGAGGGCGTGCACGTCGCCTCCACCGGGGGAGTCTGGAACGCCCTCGTCTACGGGTTCGGCGGGATGCGTGACCACGGCGGGGCCATCACCTTCGACCCACGCCTGCCCGACTCGTGGACGGCCCTGTCCTTCCGCATCACTATCCGTGACACGCGGTTGCGCGTCACGGTCAGCTCGGACTCCCTCGACCTCGCGGTCGAGGTGGGCTCCACCGTGACGGTGGTCGTCCGAGGTAAGGAGGTCATCGTCACCAACAAGAGCCCGGTCACCGTGCCACTCGACGGCCAGGGCCCACGGATCGACGGTGAACCGGATCCAAAGGCGCTCAGAGGCACGCTCCGGGCCGACGGCACGCTCATCACGGCCTCGGTGCCGCACCACTCCGGGATCAATCGCTGACTCGAAGATTCCCGAGCCAGAAGTGGCCCCGAGGGGTAACTGGCCGGAGTCAGAACTCGAGGGTGATGGGAAGCCGCTCGCGCGGCTCGCCGCATCACCCTCGGGACCGCCGACCATTCCGGCGAAACGGGTTCATTCTCCGTGAACATCCGAGGCGCACTCAAGGATCGGTCCCCGAGACCAGGAGTCTGGTGCTGACACTTGGATGAAAGGCTGAGGAGGTGAATCGCGTTCCCCCGGATCCCACGGTGATACATCCCATTGCGGATCACCCTCGGGTCGTGCTGCTGAAGCCGCTGCTGACCTCGCCCCTGATCGAGGTTGGAGAGTTCTCCTACTACGACGATCCCGATGAGCCGACCGCATTCGCGACCCGCAACGTGCTGTACCACTACGGACCGGAAAAGCTCATCATCGGAAAGTTCTGCGCCATCGGCGAAGGTGTGCGGTTCATCATGAACGGCGCCAACCACCGGATGGATGGCCCCTCAACATTCCCGTTCCCGATCATGGGGGGTTCGTGGTCCGAACATGTCGACCTGATAACCGGGTTGCCCGGCCGAGGAGACACGGTGATTGGTAATGACGTTTGGTTCGGGTATCGCAGCATGGTGAGGCCCGGCGTGCGCATCGGAGACGGAGCAATCCTTGCCGCCGGCGCGGTCGTGATCGCCGACGTGCCTGCATACGGCGTCGTGGGCGGCAACCCCGCCCGACTCATTCGCAGCCGCTACAACGCCGAAGACGTCACCCGCCTACTTTCAATCGCATGGTGGAACTGGCCCACCGCACACATCACTGAGCATTTACGCATCATCATGTCCGGCACCATCGACGACCTTGAGAAGGCCGCACCTTAGCCTGACGAAACATGTCGAGAATGATCCGCTCTCAAGGGGTACCGGAAGCGGATCCTGTCGTGCGTCGAGGAACAATTCACTTCTAGGTCGAAGCCGCGAGGCGATCATCTCGGGCGTGGCATGTCGACCGGTGAGGCTCGGCGGCGACATCGTTGGTCTACACCCGAACGAAGAGGGGATGCCGACATGGACGTACTTCTCACTGGCCTGGGTTTGGTGGAGTCGCCGCGATGGCACGAGGGCCGCCTGTGGTTTAGCGATTGGATCGCCGGCGAGATTATCGCCATTGACGACGTCGGCGTCTCTGAGGTGATCGTCCGGCACGAGTCGTTGCCGCTGTGCTTCGACTTTCTACCCGCCGGCCGCCCGATCCTGGTTTCCAACCAGCGGATGGCACGACCTTGATCTTGCGGGTGGTGCCGGATTCGGCGGTGTAGCGCAGATACACCCTGGGCTGGGCTGACATCTTGGTGCGCACGTCGTAGCCGAGGCTCGTGCCGATGTCGCTGATTGCCCTGGTGACCTTGCCGATGCCGCCCGCGGTGGCGCGCACGTAGTCGAGGTCTTCGGAGTATCGGCGCGCTGGATGCAGGTACAGCTTGTGAAGGCAGGTGCCACCTCGGAAAACGAGTTCGTCGCCGAGGTAGTCGTCGGCTGCGATGAGGCAGATCAGCTGGGACAGCAGGAGGTCTTGCTCGACCTGGTCCGGGCTCGGCCATGGTGCCGAGTGGGCCCAGGCTGTGATGTCGTTGGTGGGGATCACAGGTCGGGTTCGATCTGCGTGTTGACGGCGACCCGCCAACGGTGGTCAGTGGGACCCTCAGGCGGGCTACGCCGGTCCATGGCGGTGATCGGCGCGCGGCGGTGCTCGCTGGCGAGTCGCTCGAGGCCGCCGGTGAGGGGAGCCAGGTTGAGGGAGTCGAGCAGCCAGCCGATGCGGCGGACAGTGGTGATCGGAAAGTGCCGGGCGGCGCCTGCCAGGGCGTCGTCGGTGAGCCTGTCGTCGGCGGCGAGCTCGGCGATGACGGTCGCCGCGTTGCTCAGCCCGCCAGAGCGGGCCGGGTCATCGACCAGGTCCAAAGCAGTGGTCGCAGGGGTCGCGACCCAGACCCGGCCGGTCGGCGCGGTCCGCTGCTCACGCGGCACATCGGCGACCCGGGCGCGGGTGGCGAACTGGAGCCGGATCCGACCGAAAATGCGATCCTGCACCGGCGCACCAACCGCGACCTGCAGGGCCTGCGGGGCCTGGTGAGCTGCGCCGTGCACCTCGGCGGCCGACAGCCAGCCGACGTAGTAGTCGCGATCGAGATGATGCATGAGCAAGTCGATCATTTCCAGCCCGGGCAGGCTGCCGTAGACGCGGTGCTGGGGTGGAATCGGAACCCAGAGGCCGCGGGCCGGGGCGATGACGCGACCCTGCTGCACATAGCGGTGCATGCGCACGCGTACCTGATCCTCGGGGATACCGAGGGCACCTGCGGCTTCGGCAGTGGTGATCGCGGCGCGGCCGTGGGCGACCAGGTCGTCCAGCAGGTCCAGCGTGCGGGCCGCCACGGCACTCACCTCCACATGGTGACATTCAGATAGTTACGTTCAACGTAACGTTAGCTTCTCAATCCTGAGAGTATCGGATCGGCTCCGATACGGCAACTTAACCAGCCAACGTAGCGTTGAACGTCACGATAGCGACGTGATCCTGCAGGCGGCGCCGCGGGTGAACGATGTTTGCACCGGTAGCCACCACCGACGGAGAGCGGCATCCAGGGCCCGAGCGTCGGCGATCGTGCGCAAAACCCACCCAGCGATCGCCGTCGTCGGCTTCGCCATCATGCTCAATCGTCACCATGCGTCCCGCCGGATCTCGGCTTCCAGGCGATTCCCTGACGATTCTGGCTACACACTTGGTTACACATGGCCAAAGCAAAAGGCCCTCTCCCATTGGGAAAGGGCCTCTGACGCTGCGACGCTTTGGTACGGGGGCAGGATTTGAACCTGCGACCTCCGGGTTATGAGCACCCCGAAAGACGTCTCAGACGGCGCAGGCCCTCTCCTCCGTCGCACGCCGTCTCAAGCCAACGGGTCCACACGGACCGCGACGTCTCGCCCGTTTCGGGCGGTCCCGGTTATACATTTGGCTACACCCCGCCGATCACCGTCGGAGTCGCGGCCCCTGCCGAAGGTCTTGGCCGTGCCCAACATCTTGGCCGTCAGGTGCGGGCGCGTCCTGGGATAACGAGTGCAGAAGCTCCGCCGACGGGCGTGACTCGCTCGTCGGCCGACGTGATGGCGATCCCACACGAGCCGCATGGACGCGGCCGGGCGGCAGCAGCAAGCGGCAAGGCCGGCCCGCGGAGTGACCGGCCTCGCCACTTGCCCAGACTCTTAGGGCGCGAGGTCGCCGTAAATGTTCTGATCGAGGCCACCAGCCCGCGGGCAGGTGTCACCGGTGATGCTGCCGTCGGGCCGCTGAGTACGGCACTGCAGCACGTCAGCGCCGGTCTCGTCCTGGGTCGTTTCCCGTTGGTCAACACCGGCCACGGTGTCACGCCAGTCGGTCCATGTCCCGTAGGTGACACCGGCCTTGGAATCGATCCACAGATAGTCGCCGGCGAACGGCACGGTCCGGCCGCCGAACTGCTCGTAGTTCGGGTTTGTCGTCACGTCCGACATCCGCGTCGCGGTCGTCCAGGATCCACCGGACACCGCCCGGGTGGCGGCGTACACGTCGAGCGACGGCGCCGAGTTGCCATTTGCGTCGTTGCCGACGGGGCGCTGCCGGTATGACGAGGCGTCGTTGTTCTGGTCGTTGCGGCTGTCCCACCACAGAGCGTGGATGACCCCCGCGTCGACGCTGAGGTCCGGGAACAGCTGCTGGCTGGCCGGCGCCTGGGCGATCCGGGCGGGCGTCGTGACCGCGCCGGTGGCACCGTTGAAGCTCAGGTAGTAGATGGCTGACTGGCCACCCCGGCCGCTCGCGCCAGCCCAGCCGAAGGTCGTGCCGGTCGGCACCTGGCTGCCCGGCACGATCGCCTAGATGATTAATTCCAAGGGGT
>DHJN01000149.1:0-3325 GCA_002404345.1 Actinobacteria bacterium UBA4719
CTTACGCGTCGCGAGCCCCTCAAGAGCCGGCGCTCTGCGTGCTCGTACAGACGCTCGTTCGCGCGCTCCTCATCAGTCGTGAGCCGTATCGGCGGTTAGTCCGTTGGCGGCCACTCACCTCTGAGCTGCATGGATGCTCGCTTGCGCGTTGTCGAAATACTACAAAAGCTTAACGTTTCCTACTCGATATGTAGTTAAACATAGCGATGGTGCCACGTCAATCAATTGTCGTATAAAACTCACGACGTCGCGGACTGAGACCACTCGTCACGACGTGTGGTCGGTCGACAGCAGAAGGGGTATGACGACCCCGGTGGTGCCCTTGCTACCAAAGACCGGCTTGGCAGGGCTCCCACTGGTCCAGGACTCCTTGCCGGCCGTGTGGCGCTCTTAGGTGCTTTTCAGCTTTTGTTCGTCCGGCCGCGTGATACCGACCGAGCCTCGCGCAGCTGCCAGCAGACGGTTCGGTGTGATCGAGAGGTTGGCTGCAACGATCAGGCCGGTCGCCACGAACAGCCCGCCGCCCATTGCGATGGCCGCGGCAAATGACGCAGCGAACCCGACGCACACCGCGGCTACGCCGGCTGTCACAAGCCCGTAGGTGACCGCAGCCCAGCGGTGGTCATAAAGGTCGGCGAACATGAGCGGCTTTCCCGAGGGGCCCTTCTCGACACCGCGTGAGCGAAGTGCTGACCACACGATGAAGGGTACGACCTTGTGCGCGTGCCCCACTAGGGCCTGCAGCAGCCAGCCGCCGGAGGCGACCACCGCCGCAGCCACCAGCGCCTCACCCTCATGGTGATGGCGACCCATCACCAGCACAGCCGACAGGGCGAGCCCGGCCCCGACAATAATCCAGAGCGACGAGGTCACAACGAAGAGGAGGTGTAGGTCCGCCTTGCGGCGGCGGTGTCTGACGTAAGTCATCAACGAGACGAGGTGCGCGCCGAGGCCGGCAGCCAGGACCGCCGCTCCGGCCCAGGCGAGCGGGCCCAGGCCGACCAGCAGCCCGGGGGACAGGAGCGCGACGCCGGAGGGCACCGCCCAGACCGCAACCCATCCTGCCCGGCGCTTGCCGGGGACATGGGCAAGGAAGAAGATGGGCCACAGTTTCTCCGCCACGCTCACATAGGCGAGCCCAAGCCAGGCGAACAGACCGACGACCGCGTGAGCGAGCACGATGTGGCCGGAGAGGTCGAACCAGTTCCCTCGCCGGTCTGTGACGTAAAACACTCCGAAGCACGCGGTGACCACGAAGCCCCCTAGGGCGAACCGGAGCCCTGTGACCGGTGGACCTTTGCCCCGGGCAGACAGCGGCGCCCACAAGTTCACCACCAACAAGGTGAGCGCCAGAGCCGAGAGGAAGCCGCCTGCTTCTACGACGCCCTCGTGCTTGGTCGCAAAGCCGTACGGCAACAACCATGCCCCCCCAAGCCAGGCGAGGAACGTGGCGCGAGCCAGACGAACCGAGCGTAAAGATCGCCCCGTGACTACCGGGGTGAACTGATGCAAGGCCCCGAGCACGCCCATGGACAGCGTCGCCAGCATGCCGAGGTGAGCCGCGGCGACGACCGAGTCGTCGGTCGGGTCGGTGACCCCGGCGGTCCGGGCCCATATCAGGGCGGTGCCGCAGGCAACCAGGCCGAACGATGCCGCCGCAAGGAAAGCGAGCGGCACCGAGGGCGGCGGCACGCCACTCGGTACCCCCGCCGGTCGCCCCGCCCACGAGCCGGTCGGCTGTGGTGCCTTGACTCCGGGCAACTCAGCGGTCATGTTCGCCGCCGGATAGGAGGCTCTGCATCGTCGCCGAAATCGGGACGGTCATCTCCGCGTCTTTTGTCGTCAGGATCACCGAGCAGTGTCCACAGCGCATCGCCAATGTCCGCAGTCTCGGCAGAGATTCCGCGCAGATGCGTCTCAGGGGCATGCTCGCGTCCCGCCTCAAATCTGCGACATTCCTGCCTCGCAGGCTTGATATAAACCTGCGGGGAGCAGGCTAACACGGCTGCCTGCGAGCTCACTCACCAGAGGTTCCCGCGTACCAGGGATCGCCGCCACCTACTGGCGCCACCTGCCCGAAACTAAACCACCCGGGTCTTGGCCTCTTAGTCGACCGCACCTGTGAGCGTGATATAAACAAGTGGCCAGAAAAGGATCAGCCCCTCGGCTGACGGCCCGGTACTCCAGCAAGGAGGAGCCCATGGCGAACGTCGATGCGCGCCCAATCATCGCCGCGGGCGGCGAACCGTTCGATGCAATCATGGCAGCCGTCGCCACTCTCGCTGAGGGCGAAGAGCTCGTCGTATTGGCGCCCTTCGAACCCGTGCCACTCGAAGGCGTTCTCTCCTCACAAGGGTTCACCTACGAAGCCGTCGATCTCGGTGCTGGCGACTGGCAAGTCACCTTCCGGCGACCGCTATGACGCAGGCGGGCGTGAGCGATGCAGGCGAGTCAGCAAAGGCAAAGACTGCTCCCGGAAATGTGATCGGCGCGGCTTGGGACGCTCTTGGCTCTGTGTACGACCCGGAGCTGGGCTTGGATGTGGTGTCGCTCGGCCTCGTCTACGACGTGCGCGATGAGAACGGCACCGTTGTGGTCGAGATGACCCTCACGACGGAGGGCTGTCCCGCCTCCGAGAGCATTCAGGAGATGGCACAGGCTGCGATCGCCGGCGCGATCGGCAGCCCTGCCACAGCGGTTGATCTACGCATCGTGTGGGACCCGCCGTGGAGCCCGGCGATGATGAACGACGACGCGGCGAGGGCGTTGGGATTCCCGATCCCGTAAGTTCGCGGTTCCAACCGCCCACCGCGACCGCGTCATCCGCATGCACCGACCGACGTCAAGTCAGGACGCGGCTTCGCATTCGCCGATCACTCGGAGTGATGTGCCCATTGGGTTCATGCAGGCGGGGCGTTGGCCAGGGACCGACGTTCGTGTGCGGCTGCGACGAGAAGTAACAGCAATGCGTGCCGGTGCCACCCAACGGGGCGAACCCGTTCCTCGTCTTCTCCGGCTACGAACGGGCATCGCTGATCGTGACCAGGATCCATGGTCTTCGGAGGACGGGACGGGCAGAGATTCGGCGATGACGTCGTAGCCGCCGCGAAGATGAGCCAGTAGGTGGCCGCTCTCCCGAGCGCGGAGACGACTCCTTGGGCCAAGCGTGACGACATTCGGTCTAGACGGTTGGGTGTGTGTGGAGAGTTATCCTTGGCCCCCACCGAAGAACGAAGGAAACGTTCATGTCTGACACCGACAGAATCCTCGACGTGCGCCAAGAGATCCCAGCCCGCCGCCATGAACTCATCTTCAGTACCTACCG
>DHJN01000149.1:3441-4580 GCA_002404345.1 Actinobacteria bacterium UBA4719
GCCGCAGAGCAGGCGAACCAGTTCGAGTGGGATTACCTCGAGCAGGGGCCGCACGTTTGGCGCGTGCGCATCGGACGGCCGGCTGTCTGACCCGCCAGACGATCGTTTGCTGGGTGTGGCAAAGGGCCAATGTGAGAGTGGTATCTGCGACGTGCCGCCTGAGCTCAGCCAGCAGATGCGGGTGAGTTCGGCCGCGGGCTAGTTCGACCCGCGACGGATGACACCAGTTGTCTGATAGACCTCGCGGGCGAATACCCACCAGATCGCGAGCGCGCCGACAAAGGCGAACCAGGATGATGCCTTGAGCAGATTCACCGCGGTTGAGAGCTGCGGGACGCCCTTGGTCTTGGTGGCGGTGGCCACCGCGCCGTACAGGTCGTGATAGCCGAGACCCAGAAGGATGAGCAGGCCGATGAGCGCCACGAAGGCGATCGTGAACGGGTAGTTGCGGTGCACGATCGCCGGTACTGCCAGGATTGCCACCGGGACAATCAGGACCAGGACGTACCAGGCGAGCGCGTCCGGCGTGAAAGCCTTGCTCTCTGCGCCGGAGGTGACGAGCAGATAGAAGCCGATCAGCCAGATCCCGAAGATCGTCGTGACGTAAGCCGGGTACGCGATCCCCCGGATGAGGCCGAGCACACCAGCGAGAGTCTGCCCGATACCGGCGATAAGGACCGCATAGTCCAGCCCGACGGTGGTAGGGCCGGCAGCCAGTGTGGTGACGTCTACCGAGATGAAACGGATGAAGTACACCCCTAGCGCGAACGCGAACAGACCGTAGGCGAGGGGCATCGGGTCGGCCATCAACGATGCAGCCAAAGGTGTGTTGGAAGGGAGGGGAGCGCTCGCCTCAGCGGACGGTCGGACCGTGATCGGTGTGGTCATGTCTGGGTACCTTGTCCATAGTCTGCGTGGGTATCGGGGCTGGTCGAGTTCGGATGATGCGGGTAGCTACGGCAACGGTCCATCGTCGGATCAGGCACCAGGCGTTCCGTTTTGACGTAACCAAGCTGCCCGCGTGGCTGGGTGGCATCGCAACAAGCACCGCAGGGACATTGACGAATCTGCCCGGCTTTGAGGTTGGGTCAGTCGGCCAGCACACCGCGCGCGGCTGGGAAGAGGACCTGGTCCTCGCG
>DHJN01000013.1:0-437 GCA_002404345.1 Actinobacteria bacterium UBA4719
GGCGTCGACTCCGCGGTGGCTGCGACGCTCGTGCATCGCGCCATCGGTGACCAGCTGACATGCGTGTTCGTCAACAACGGCCTCCTGCGCAAGGAGGAGCCGGAGCGAGTGCTTGCGGTCATGCACGGCAACCTGGACATGGACATCAGGTACGTCGATGCGACCGACAGGTTCCTCGACGCCTTGCGCGGTGTGATCGACCCTGAGCAGAAGCGGCGCATCGTCGGCCGTGAGTTCATCACCGTCTTCGAAGCCGAGGCGCTGAGCCTCGGACATATCGACTTTCTCGCGCAGGGCACGCTCTATCCCGACGTCATCGAGTCGACCGCTGCAGACGTCTCCTCCACCGCCGTCAAGATCAAGACCCACCACAACGTCGGCGGACTCCCGCCAGGTCTTCGCTTCCAGCTCATCGAACCGCTGCGCTACCTCTTCAA
>DHJN01000013.1:598-848 GCA_002404345.1 Actinobacteria bacterium UBA4719
GGCAGCCGTTCCCTGGTCCAGGATTATCGATCCGGTGCCTCGGCGAGGTCACCGCGGAACGGCTGGAGATCCTGCGCAACGCCGACTGGGTCGTCGTCGACGAGATCAAGCGCAACGGCCTATATAGACAGGTGTGGCAGTCGTTCGCGGTTCTGACGCCGCTTGAAACAGTGGGCGTGATGGGCGATTACAGGACGTACGCCAACGTGGTCGCTATTCGTGTCGTCACCAGCGAAGATGCGATGACCGC
>DHJN01000013.1:995-1730 GCA_002404345.1 Actinobacteria bacterium UBA4719
GAGTGGGAATAGAGCAAGTAGCGCGCCGGTGAAAGTGCTCGTGGTCGGTTCGGGCGCTCGCGAGCACGCGCTGGTTTGGAAGTGCGTGCAATCAGAGCTGGTGGAGCGCGTCTACTGCGCTCCCGGCAATGGTGGCACCGGCGGCATGGCACGAAACGTTCCCATCGGCGCCTCCGACGTGGTGCGGATCGTGGACTTCGCCAAGCGCGAGCGGCTCGGCCTGGTCATTCTCGGGCCTGAGGCGGCGGTCGATGCCGGCGTCGGCGACGCGCTGCGCAGCGCCGGGTTCAACGTCTTCGGACCGAATCGCGGCGCGGGGCGTATCGAGTCAAGCAAGTCGTACGCCAAGCAGGTCATGGTCCGCGCCGGGATCCCGACTGCCGAGTTCGAGGTCTTCACACAACCCCAACCGGCGAAGGCGTGGGCGGCTAAGCGCGACGGCCGCGTTGCGGTCAAGGCGGATGGACTCGCGCGCGGCAAGGGGGTGGTCGTCTGCACAAACGTCGAAGAAGCGGGTGCGGCAATTGACGCGATGCTCGTGCAGGGAAAGTTCGGCCGTAGCGGCGCCACAGTGGTCATCGAAGAGCTCCTCGAAGGACCGGAGCTGTCTATCCTCGCGGTGACCGACGGAACCGATGTGATCCCGCTCGCTCCAGCTCGCGACTTCAAGCGGGCGCACGATGGCGACAAGGGGCCGAACACCGGCGGCATGGGCGCCTACTCGCCACCGTTGGG
>DHJN01000013.1:1787-2655 GCA_002404345.1 Actinobacteria bacterium UBA4719
GTGCGAGAGCTTGCCGCGTCAGGCGATGAGTTCCGGGGGGTCCTGTACGCCGGCTTGATGCTCACGAAGTCCGGTGTTCGGGCCATCGAGTTCAACGCACGCTTTGGAGACCCCGAGGCCCAGGCGGTGCTCCCGCGCCTCCAATCGGACCTGGTCGCGCTCGCGCTGGCATCCTCGAAAGGCACACTGGCGTCATTTCCCGACCTCCGCTGGAGTCCCCAAGCGTCGGTCGCCGTTGTCGTCGCCTCCGCCAACTACCCCGATGACGCGGCGATGACGCTTGGGCTGCAGATCCGAGGCCTGGCCGAGATTCCGCGCGGCGCCCTGATCTTCCACGCCGGAACCAAGTTCGAGCCGGGCAAGGGCCTGGTGACCGATGGAGGGCGGGTCGTGACGTCCGCCGCCCTGGGTGAAACTGTCGCCGAAGCCCGTGAGAAGGCGCTGGCTGGGGCCCGGCAGGTACGATTCCCAGGGGCCTTCTTCCGCTCCGATATTGCTGAGGAGGCGGTTTAGTGCAGCCAGTTGTCGGCGTTATCCTCGGCTCCAAGTCAGACCTGCCTCTCATGGAGGCGTGCGTCAAAGTGCTTGACGAGCTTGGCCTTGCGCACGAGGTGAAGGTCTGCTCGGCGCACCGCAACCCCCGTGGGGTCATGGAATGGGCCACGTCCGCTCGCAAACGAGGCATCAAAGTTGTGATCGCCGCGGCCGGCGGCGCCGCCCACCTGCCTGGCGTGGTGGCCGCCTGGACCGACCTGCCGGTGATCGGGGTGCCGGTGCCGACTCAGCATCTCGGTGGCGTCGACTCCTTGTACTCGATCGTGCAGATGCCGGCCGGCATCCCCGTGGCCACCGTCGCCATCGGCGAGGC
>DHJN01000013.1:2783-3928 GCA_002404345.1 Actinobacteria bacterium UBA4719
GCGACCTTCGAGACCCAGGTCCGCCGGCGCGAGAACCCGTGGGAGTACCTGCGAGATCTGGCCAAAGTGACCCCGAACACACCTATCCAGGCGCTGATCAGGGGACAGAACCTGCTCGCGAATCGCAATTTCCCTGACGACGTGGTCGAGCTTTTCGTGAGGCACGCAGCCAAATGCGGCGTCGAAGTGTTTCGAGTCTTCGACCCGCTCAACGACCTGCGGAACATGGAAGCGACTGTTGGCGCAGCGCTGAAGGCCAAGAAGAAGGTGCAGGGCGCTCTCAGCTATGCCATCTCGCCGGCGCACAACATCGAGCTGTGGTGCTCGCTTGCCAAGGGCCTGGTCAACATGGGCTGCCACGAGGTGGTGATCAAGGACACCTCTGGCCTGCTCAGCCCCCAGGCAACGTGGGAGCTCGTCACCGCGCTCAAGGAGACAGTCGACGTTCCAATCGACGTTCACTCCCATTGTTCGAGCGGCATGGCGCCGATGGCATACATGGCGGCGGTCGAGGCGGGTGCCGGAATCCTCGACGTAGCGATGTCGCCACTGGCGTGGGGCACATCACAACCCGCCGTCGAAAGCGTTGTGGCCGCGCTCAAGGGAGGCGAATACGACACGGGACTCGACCTCGACAAGATGTGGGACGTCCAGCACGACGTCGAAGTCCTCAAGGGCAAGCACATCGCGGACCTCAGCCCGGTGGCCGATCGGGTCGACGCGAGCATCCTCCGCTACCAGATGCCGGGCCTGATGCTCGAAGACGTCCACCGGCAGCTGGCCGAGCGCAACGCCTCAGGGCGGCTCGCCGAGGTGCTGGAGGAGGCCAACCGCGTGAGGCTGGAGCTCGGATATCCGCCCCTGGTCGCGCCGATCCGGCAGATGATCGCCACGCAGGCTGTCTACAACGTGATCGGCGGCGACCGCTACGCGACGGTGACCCAGGAGCTGAAGGACTACCTGCAGGGTCTTTACGGCAGGCCTCCCGTTCCTGCCGATCCTGAGCTGCGCAGGCTGGTCCTCGGGCGCGAAGAGCCAATCACCATTCGCCCGGCCGACCTCCTCGAGCCGCAGGTCGGGGCGGCGCGTCTCCAGCTCAAGAAGATGGGCTACGAGCCAACCGACGAATCAGTGCTCATCCACCT
>DHJN01000025.1:0-2326 GCA_002404345.1 Actinobacteria bacterium UBA4719
GACGGGTTCATCCAGACCCGTGCCCGCCAGGTGCTCTCCGAGGCTGTCGAGCTGCTGGAGAGGATCGTCAATGACACAGGCGAGCCCGGGTCCGTTCCTCTCCTGCAGGCCATCGGCGACGGCACGTTCGGGTTGATGAAGCGTCCCGCCGACGCCGGCAAGGGCCTGGACGGAGTGGTCAAGCGCGCACCTGGCTACGACAACCCGGCCACCACGGTGTTGGCCACCACACTGACAGAAGAAGGTGCTGGGAAGTGAACACCCGCGATACGGCCCCGAGGACGCTGCCGGACATCATCCGGCCGTACGGCGACACCACTGGGGACGGCATGGTCCAGGTGTCCTTCACGCTGCCCATCCCGCACGACAAGCGGGCCGAGGGAGCCGCGCTCCAGCTGGCCGCCAAGATGGGTCTGGCCCCGGCGCTGCTCGTCCATGCCAAGGCGATGGGCCCTGACTTCACCTTCTTCATCGTCTATGGCAGCGCCGCCCATCTGGTGGACCTGCGCGACGTCGTGGTGACTGAGCGCGAGTTCCCGCTGCTCAGCGCCAGGGATGTCAATACATTGATCAAGAAGCGGCTTCGCCGCCAGCTGGTCGTGGTAGGCGCCTGCATCGGCACCGACGCCCACACTGTCGGCATCGATGCCATCCTGAACATCAAGGGGTTCGCGGGCCAGAAGGGTCTGGAGTACTACCGCGAGATCAAGGTGGTGAACTGTGGCGCCCAGGTGCTGGTTCCCGAGCTCGTGGCCCGCGCGCGCGAGGAACGCGCCGATGCCGTTCTCGTCAGTCAGGTTGTCACCCAGAAGGACGCTCACATCCGCAACACCATGACCATGTCGGCGGCGTTCCGCGAGGCCTACCCTGCCGGAAAGGTGCCGCTGCTGGTGGTCGGCGGCCCCCGGTTCGAGCAGGGGTCGGCGCCCGCGCTCGGCGTCGACCGGATCTTCGGCAAGGGCACCACGCCCGGCGAGGTCGCGTCCTATCTCGTCCACACAATGGCCCAGGCAACGGCCACCACGAAGGAGCACGCCAGATGAGCCCCAACCGACCAGCCAGGCAAGCCAAAGTCGGTATGACGGTGACTCATCGCCGCTACGTCCCCTATAGCCACGCCCACTATGCGGGAAACCTCGTGGACGGCGCCTACTCGCTGGCAGCCTTCGGTGACGTCGCCACGGAGCTGTGCATCCGCACGGACGGCGACGAGGGCTTGTTCGCCTCTTACAGCGACGTGCAGTTCCGGGCGCCGGTCCGGGCGGGCGACTGCATTGAGATTGAGGCCACCGTGGTCCGGGTCGGTTCGCGCAGTCGTGAGATGAGCTTCGAGGTCCGGGTCATCGCGCGGGGAAACCCAGTCGGTGGAGGGTCCGCGGCCGATCTGCTGGATGATCCGGTCATCGCGACCACCGCTCGTGGCGTCGTCGTTGTGCCGGCGCCTACCTGATCCATTTCGGCGTGTCTTCCGCGACGCGCCGGGTTAAGGCAAAAACTCTGTATTCACAACGAAATTGGGAAGGCCCCTGACCTGCGGGTTTGTGTATTGCTGCAGGTGAACGCAGGGTTGACAGTAGGGGCGGAGCCGGTTGTATCTTACAAAACGTTGGCCGCCGCTAGATCTGAACAAATGCGAGGTCACAGGGCATGGGAATCTCCGGGACCCATGGCGGTTTGGGCCTTTAACCGCCGTACCATCCAGTCCACGGGATGACCTGCCAGGTGGCAGATCGCACGGCATCGGAGGCGGTTGGCGGCAGGGCCGCGTGCTTAGTAGACAACAACTTCGGATCGGCATCCGGTCGTTGCGAGGTTGGCCCCAACAGCAGCGCGCGCCCTGCCGTCTCCGATGCCACACAGAGATGCATACACACCGTGATGCACACACATTGCTGCGCACCTACAAAACGATGCACACGCAAGGATGCACACGCGCGGTGCCTCGGTCCGTGATCTAGCCTGACCCGGTGTATCGCTACTTGCTCGCCGTCGCCTCTGGATTGGCTCTGTGGCTGGCATTTCCTTCACACGACCTCTGGGCCTTGGCGCCGATCGGTGTCGCGATCCTGGCCCTGGCGACGCTCGGGGCCTCCGCCTGGCAGGGCACCCTGTTCGGTCTGGTCAGCGGGCTGTCCTGTTTCCTGCCTCTGTTGTCCTGGTCCGGTATCTACGTCGGCGCGCTCCCATGGATCGCCCTGGCCGTGCTGGAGTCCGGCTACATCGCGCTGCTCGGTCTGGCCTGCTCCCTGCTCCAGCGCGGACCGTCGCTCGCAGGGATCGGCCGGGTGCGGCCCGTCGTCATCGGCCGGGTGCGGCCCGTCGTCAT
>DHJN01000025.1:2415-10260 GCA_002404345.1 Actinobacteria bacterium UBA4719
GTCGTCATTGGCCGGGTGCGGCCAATTGTGGTGGCGTTGGCCTGGGTGGCCCAGGAAGCTCTGCGGGACACCACTCCGTTCGGCGGTTTCCCCTGGGGGCGCCTGGCCTTCAGCCAGGCAGACTCGCCTCTGGCCGCTCTGGCCTCCCTCGGGGGCGCCCCTGCGGTGACCTTCGGTGTGGCGCTGGTGGGCGGACTGCTCGCCGCGGGCGTTGCTCGGCTGATCCGAGGCAGTCGGCAACACGGCATACCCAGCGGGCAACACGGCATACCGAGTCGGCAACACGGCATACCTAGCGGGCAACAAGGAGTAGTGAGCAGGGGCATTCTGCGGAGCGTCCTTTCAAGCGCGCCCTCCTTCGTCTGTGCCCTCGCCGTCATGCTGCTCCCGGTACTCGTCCCAAGACCGACCGATGGTCCGACCGCGCGCATCCTGGCGGTCCAGGGCAACGTGCCCCGAGCCGGGTTGAACTTCAACGCCGAGCGTCGGGCCGTCCTGGACAACCACGCGAGGGCGACCCAGCGCGTGGCCGTGTCGGTGAAGGCGGGGACCCAACCCCGACCAGACCTGGCGGTGTGGCCGGAGAACGCCTCGGACATCGACCCGCTGCGCAACCCCGACGCGGCTGTCGTCATCAATGCAGCTGTGGATGCCATCAAGGCACCGCTCATCCTGGGCGCCGTCCTGGAGGAGCCAACGCCCAAGGTGTCCAACGCCAGCCTGATGTATCTGCCAGGCCGGGGCCTCACCGCGCGATACGTCAAGCAACACCCGGTGCCGTTCGCCGAGTACATTCCCTACCGCTCCTTCTTCCGAAACTTCAGCGACAAGGTCGATCTGGTCTACTCGGACTTCGCCGCGGGCAAGGTCGCCGGGGTGTTCCGGGTGCCAGCCCGCCACGGGGGCACGATCGCGGCCGGCACGATCATCTGCTTCGAGGTGGCCTATGACGGGCTCATTCGGGACACCGTCGACCACGGCGCGAACGTCTTGCTCGTCCAGACCAACAACGCCACGTTCGGGTTCACCGACGAGTCCGTCCAGCAGCTCGCCATCTCCCGGATCCGGGCCCTCGAGCACGGCCGCTCGATCGTGCACGTGTCCACGGTCGGGGTCAGCGCGATGATCACGCCCGACGGAACCGCCCACCAGCGCAGTACGTTGTTCACACCGGCAGTGCTTGCCGCTGATCTTCCCTTACGCACCGATCGCACGATGGCGGACCGGGTTGGCGCCTGGCCCGAGATCCTCGCCAGCGGAAGTATTGCGATGATGTTGGTGTTGCTCGGTTTGAGGCGGTTGCGCCGTCGCCGGTAAGGTCGGCGGATTCACCCCGAACGAAGGACGTTCGATGACACACCCGCAGGGCCGGTCCCCGATCGGCAAGGTCGTCGTGCTGATCCCGACCTACAACGAACGCGAGAACCTCCCGTTGATCGTGTCGCGGCTTCGTGCAGCCGTGCCCGAGGCGGACGTCCTCGTCCTGGACGACAACTCCCCGGACGGTACCGGCGCCGTTGCCGATCAGCTGGCGGCCGAAGACGAACAGGTCCATGTTCTGCACCGAAAGAGCAAGGAGGGGCTCGGCGCGGCCTACCTCGCCGGGTTCGCCTGGGCACTGGACAAGGGGTATGACGTCCTGGTCGAGATGGACGCCGACGGATCCCACCAGCCCGAGCAGCTGCCGTCCCTTCTTGAGGCGCTCGCCGACGCCGATGTGGTGCTCGGCTCGCGCTGGGTGCCGGGCGGCTCGGTGGTGAACTGGCCGATCCACCGCAAGGCCCTCAGTCTCGGCGGCAATGTCTACACCCGCATGCTTCTCGGTATGCCGATCGGCGACGCCACCGGGGGATTCCGGGCCTACCGCGCGAGCGCGCTGCGCGCTATGGACCTTCAGGAGGTCGCCTCCCAGGGATACTGCTTCCAGGTCGACCTCGTATGGCGGGCGGTACGTGGCGGCCTTCGTGTGGTCGAGGTGCCGATCACGTTTGTCGAGCGCACGATCGGTGACTCCAAGATGAGCCAAGGCATCGTCCGGGAGTCGTTGCTGAAGATCACGATGTGGGGCGCACGGTATCGCCTAGCCCAGGCCAGGTCTCTCATCCGTAAGGAGCCAAAGTGGCACCGACTCGACGTCTAACCCGTCACGGCCGTCGGCGCCCACGGTGGGGCTGGATTGTCTTCCTCGCGCTGTTGGTCGTCCCGGTGGCCGAGATCGCCCTGATCATCGCGGTGGGCAAGGTGATCGGCGGTTGGCAGACCCTTGCGCTGTTGTTGCTGGAGTCGGCGCTGGGTGCCTATCTGGTCAAGCGCGAAGGTCGCCGCTCCTGGCAGGCACTGCAGGGGGCGTTGAACACCGGTCAGATGCCCGGGCGTGAGCTGGCCGACGCGGCGCTCGTCCTGATCGGTGGAACCCTGTTGCTGACTCCGGGCTTCCTGACCGACATCTTTGGCTTCTTCTTCATCCTGCCGTTCACCAGGCCGATCACCCGGCGGTGGTTGCAGGGTGTGGTCGAACGCCGCCTGGTGCACAAGACGGGCATCGTGCGCGGCGAAGTCATCTAAACCGCGTCGGCCGATTCGCCCATACGCGCATCGGTGAGTCTGTCGGTGAATGTCGTTACGCTGGCGGCAAAGCCACGAAAGGGTGCCGATGTCACGACCACAGCCAGATCCTGAAGCCTTCCGCACCGACGAGGAGATCGCTCTGGAGCGCGCCAAGGGCGAGGTGTCCGATGTGCTCCTGAACATCGAGCATGCGCTCGACCGCGCCAAGCGGGCCCACAAGAACGTCACCAAGGCTGGTGTCGACAGCAACGCCGAGCTGGCCCTGGGCGAGGCGGCGGCAGGGCTGGAACGCCTGCGCAAGCGGCTGCTCCAGGACACGTACTTCGCGGGCGACAACCTGCGCCTGATTTGACGACTTCTGCGCCGGATATGACGGTAGTCGGGGGAGTGCCGCGCAGCGGCGAGGAGATCCAGGCTGCGCTGGCCGCGTTCGCGGGTCGTTGGAAGGGCTACCAGGGCACCGAGCGGGCCGAGGCGCAGACCTTCCTGAACGAGCTGTTCGCCTGCTACGGCACCGACCGCAACGCCGTGGGCGCCAAGCTCGAGGACTTCACCTCATCGGCGGGGTTCATGGACCTGCACTGGCCCCAGGTGTGCATCGTTGAGATGAAGCGCCCGAGCCGGGCCCGCTCCCTTTCTCATGCCCGTGAGCAGATCATGCGCTACTGGCGCGAGTCTGCGGACGAGGTCAACGACCTCCCGGCCGCTCCCTACGTCGTGCTCTGCGCGTTCCAGAGCTTCGAGGTCTGGGAACCGGGCCGATTCCCGGCGGCGCCCCGGATCAGCTTCGAGATCGAGGAGCTGCCCGACCGGTACGAGTCCCTGATGTTCCTGGCGGCGCCAACCCTCGCCCCCTCGTTCGTCGACCACTACCGCGAGCTGACCAAGGAGGCGACGGCCTCCATCGCGCTGCTCTACCAGTCACTCAAGGACCGCAGCGCGGCGCCTGTCGACGAGATCCAGCGGTTCACCCTGCAGTGCGTCTGGTCACTGTTTGCCGAGGACCTTGGCATGCTCGACGGCTACCCGCTGCAGAACATCGTCGCCACGCTTCGCCAAGACCCGACGCGGTCCTCGGCCACCGAGATCGGTGCGCTTTTCCGTGTCCTCAACCAGAAGGGCGACCACAACCGGCAGGGAGTGCTCAAGGGCACGCGATACGTGAACGGCGAGCTCTTCGCCCAGCCCGCCGAGGTGAGCCTCAGTCAGGACGAGCTGGCACTGATCGCGAAGGCTGCTGAGCATGACTGGCGCAAGGTGGACCCGACGATCTTCGGCTCGCTGATGGAGGGCGTGCTGGGCCGGGACCGCCGCTGGGAGCTCGGCGCCCACTACACCCACGAGGTCGACATCCTCAAGATCGTGGAGCCGACGATCGTCAGGCCGTGGCGGCAGCGGATCGACGCCTGTGCCTCGCCGGCGGCGGCCCGCAACTTGTTGGATGAGCTGTGCTCCTTCCGGGTCCTGGATCCCGCCTGCGGTTGCGGCAACTTCCTGTATGTCGCCTACCGCGAGCTTCGCTCGCTGGAGCACCAGCTCAAGACCCGGATCGCTACGCTCGCGGCCGAGCAGGGTCTGGCCAAGCCACCTGGCCCGTGGCCGTACTACAAGCTGTCCAACCTGCAGGGCATCGACATCGAGCGGATCGCGGTCCTCATCGCACGCGTCACGCTGTGGATGGGGCACCGGCAGATGATCGACCGCTTCGGTGAAGCCGAGCCGGTCCTGCCGCTGGTCGACCTGTCCAGCATCCGGGTTGCCGATGCGCTGCGCACGCAGTGGCCCGAGACCGATGCCATCGTCGGCAACCCGCCCTTCCTGGGTTCTCAGCACATCCGGGGAGCGTTTGGCGACGACTATGTAACGTGGCTGAGCAAGGCTTTCGGCATCGGGGTCAAGGACTTCTGCACCTACTGGTTCCGCAAGGCGCACGAACACCTGTTGCCCGGCCAGCGAGCCGGCCTGGTCGGGACCAACTCGATCTCGCAGAACCGCGCCCGCTCGGTGTCTCTTGAGTACATCGTCGCCAACGGTGGCACGATCACCGATGCGATCTGCAGCCAGAAATGGCCCGGCGAGGCCAAGGTCCACGTAAGCCTGGTGAACTGGGTCAACGGCAACGACGACGACAACGGACCGTTCATCCTCGATGGTCTGGCGGTCTCGGGCATCGACTCGTCGCTGCACGTCAACGTCCCAGACGCGTGGACCCCGGCAACCCTGTTAGCCAACAAGGGCAAGTGCTTCCAGGGCCCGATCCCCGTCGGTGCCGGCTTCATCATCTCGGAGAGCGAGGCGTCGTCGATGCTGGCCGACAGGTCGGCGGACTATGCGGATGTGGTGCGCAGGTACCTGACCGGCGAGGACATCACCGACGACCCAGCCCAACAGCCGCGACGCTGGATCATCGACTTCGGCCTTCGCACCCTGGAGCAGGCCCGGCGGTACCCGACGGCGCTCCAGCTCGTGAGAGAGCGCGTCCGTCCGGTCCGAGCAGGGAACAATCGCAAGCTGTACCGGGACGTGTGGTGGTTGTTCGGCGAGAACCGCCCCGGCATGAGGCGCGCCATCGACGGTTCGTCCCGTTACGTCACGATGATGGCGCAAGGTAAGCGCCTCTCCGCGGCATGGTCGCTGGCTTCCACGTGCCCCAGCAATCTCACCTATGTTGCAGCATTTGACGACGATTTCTCGATGGGGGTCCTTCAGTCGCGGGCGCACGTCGCGTGGGCCTGGGCGCAGGCCTCGACTCTCAAGGGTGACCTGCGGTACACCCCGACTTCCGTGTTCATGACCTTCCCGTGGGCGGGAGCGTTTGCCACTGCCGTTCAGCGCGAGGCGGTGGCCGAGGCCTGCCGACGGCTGTTGGCCCGCCGATCCGAGATCTGCCAGGGCGAGCAGATCGGTTTGACCAGGCTCTACAACGCGATGGACGACGGTGCCTGGGCCGACCTCAGGAAGCTGCACCGGGCACTCGACGAGTCGGTCGCCGCCTGTTACGGCTGGCCCAGGTCGCTCGCCCAGGACGATGCCGAGATCGTCCGGCGACTCACCGCCCTGAACCAGGAGATCACCGAAGGCCGGCGCGCCTACGATCACTTCGGCGCGGTCGGCGACCAGACCTGAGCTGCGGCGCGGCGTTCGGCTGCCCGGGCGGGTGGTCGCGGCGATACGGCATACCACTCGTTCCTGCGAGGCGCTCGTCACTGCGATGAGGGGTTGACGCCCGGTGGCCAGAGCCGGGCGACGACGGTCCCGGTCACGCAGGTGGGTGATGCCAGGCTGGCATCACCCACCTGCGTCTCAGGCCGGCCTACTTGAGCTTGAACAGCGCCATGATGCTGGACCCGTCGAGGGTCGTCATCGTGGTGGAGTAACAGGCGCCAGGCTTCTTGGGGGTCTGCCAGTTCTGGATGAACTGGCCGCCGGTGCTGTCGTAGCGGAGGCTGGTCCCTCCGGTGGTGACGAGCTCGATGTCGTCGGTGGGTGTTGATGCAAGCGGGCAGAGGACGCCCTTGACGGTGAAGCTCTGAACGGCTGAGATGTCGGTCAACTCAGTGGTGCCGGAGAAGACCTCGAACTTCAGCGGAACGGTGCTGCCACCCTTGACGGTGTTCCACACCCCGCCCATGTCCACCGGCTGGTAGAACCCGTTGAGCGTCCACGGCAGGACCGTGTACGACTGGGTGGCAGTTCCGGTGCGTCCAGCCACGTCTCGGGCCGTCGCGGTGAGCGTGTGCGTCCCAACTGCGGCGCTGTACCCGCTGACGGTGCAGCCGGCCGGGCCGGACACGGCATCGGTCGAGGTGCAGGTCGGCGCGGCAGGCACCGAGCCGAAGTAGACCGACCCAATGCTGCCGTCGAAGGTTGCGGTGGGGTCGCTCAGGTCGATCTTGAAGCTCTGGCTCGCGGCGCCGGCCGCGGTGGTGTTGCCGGCGTTGTCGGTGAAGGCGGGGCTGTCGACCGCGACGGCCGCGCCTTCGCTGGTGGAGGTAGCGGAGTCGGTGGCGGTCGCGGGGCCGGAGGTGGCGTCCGTGCCGGTGAAGGTGGCCGTAACAGCGCTGGTGTACCAGCCGAGGAGACCCGGTGTGCCGCTGGCGCTCGTGTAGCTGACCGACGGAGCCGTGGCGTCACGCTTGATGATGACGTTCTGCTGGGGAGCCGGACCACCGGCGCTGGTCGCGGAGCAGCTGTACGTGGTCGCGAGCTGGTCGGAAATGATGTTCTGGTTATCGCAGCCGGTCTTGGCCAGCGAGTTCGGTGACTCCGACTCGGTCACGGTCCAGGCGAGCGAGACGGCACTCTTGTACCAGCCGTTGGAACCGTCGGGGGCCAACGGCGTGAGGGTGTAACCGATGACGGGGGCGCTGGGGTCGACGATGCTGTAAGTCACCGACAACGAGGCGGTCAGACCGCCGGCGTCGGTGTAGGAGCAGCTGGCAGTCTGGCTGCCGATCCCGTCCAACACGTACGGACCGGTGACGGCACTGAGCGTTGCCGCGAACGAGCTGTTGCCGTCCTCAGCGTCCGTCACCAAGCAGGTAGCCGCCGGCACAGATCCCTTGTCGTAGGACGCTCCCCCGGTCACGCCAGCGACCGAGACGGTGGGTGGCGTGTTGGGTGCCACGCAGGTGCCGGTGGTCCACGAGACGGCCATGGAGTCGGGGCGGGTGATGAGCTGGGAATCGGTGTTCGGGCCGGTCGCAAGGTAGCTGATCGTTCCGCTCCCGGCACCGGGCGTCGTTGACGTCAGGGTCACCGTGGAGGCGACCGCGGCACTCATCGTGTTGTTGGCGAGGGCCGTCCAGTTGCCTGGGAGGGTGATCGTGTTCGGAGTCCCCATCGTTGCCGCAAGGCTGGCGGGGGTAAGAGGTGACACGGTGACCGAAACCACGGTGACAGTGACGGTGGCGCCGTTCCTGAATACGTTCGTTCCGAAGATCGGTCCCTGGCCGTTGCGGGATATCGCCACGGGCGCACCCTTTGACTGCGGTACGCCGCAGGGAATGGCCCCAAATGCCATGTCCTGGTTGCTGACCGGAACCACGCCGTCGCCGTCGGCGACCGTGACGTCGGCCTGAGCCACGCCCCCGGCGGCAACGAGCAGGCCGCTCACGGCGAGTGCGGTCAGTGCCCTGAAACGTTTGCGCCCGGCAAACAGATGCAGAAGCGCTCCGGCGCTCCGGCGTACGAGCCGGTCGGACCAACTGTGGATCTTCTGATCTGGACGGACCATCACAATCGCCTTCAATCGAGCTCGGGCACACCCACGTAGCT
>DHJN01000070.1:0-1772 GCA_002404345.1 Actinobacteria bacterium UBA4719
CGACAAGTCGAAAACGATCCCGCACAGCCAGACCCCTGACCGGCCTATTTGCGCGCGCTCTTAACCGGTCAATTGGGCAAGTCGCGCCAGTCTTGATAGACAGGGTTGATGCCTCTGAAACCATTGATCCCGGACAAGAGCGCCTCAGTACGGGCCGCGATACGTGCCGTTGACCTAAAGGTCCACCCTGACTTCCGCCGCGCAATCGTGTGCGCGGTCCTCGCCTTCACTCTGGACGCGGCCGCCCCATACTTCGGTGGTGTGCACGCGGCAACGCTGGATCGGCGCCTGGCCGCGTACGGGATGGCCGCCGGGTTCGTCGGCTTCGGGCTGGCCGCGACCCGCAGCGTCGCCAGCGAACTGACCCGTGTCAGCCTTTCCCGCGCCGGAGCCGCTGCCGCGACGCCGCTGCGTGTCTGGTGTCTGCTGGTGGGTTACCTGATCGTGGCGCTCACGGCGATGGACCTGATTGCGTTGCCGATCGGGCACCTTTTGATCGGCGGAGCGGTCACCGGCATCATCCTTGGCATCGCAGCGCAGCAGTCCCTGTCCAACGTGTTCGCCGGCTTCGTGCTGCTCTTGACCCGCCCATACATCCCCGGGGAACAGGTACGGATCCTTTCCGGGGCGCTGGGCGGCACCCTGGACGGCACCGTAACCTCGATCGGGCTGCTCTACACCACGCTGTCGACCGAGGACTGCGTCCTGAACATCCCGAACGGTGCACTGCTGTCCGCCGCCGTCGGACCACTGCCCCGCCACAAGCAGCCGACTCATTCGTCTGGCGTTACAGCGCCGGTAACCTACGAACGCCCTATACGGTTCTCACTCTCACCACGCGATGACGTCAAAACGCCTCAACACGTTTGACTTGTCGGCGGCAAAGACTCACCCAGCACGCTGAATCGAGCCACCCAGAGGACTGATACGGCCGCCAAACTCATACGCGGTTGAAGACCAAAACTGCTCGATCGACGTCTGACCACGTGGGTTCATACTGGGGCTGGCCCCCTGTTCCTGCGGCTATGTCAGTTGAGGAACGACATACGACGCGTCTCGAACAAGTTGCGGACGAACTCCAACTGTTTCGCAAGCCGATCGCTCATCGACGCGAGGGTAATCCAGAACGTGGCCGGTTTGTCGATTCTTCCTTTGCAGGCATGGCTAATGGGGATCTGCTGCGCGCATTCTTCGTCATCGACTCGTGCCCCAACATTCGACTGGCCCGCCACCGTGGCGCCGTGGCGGCTTGTCGAGCGCGGCGTTAGGTAAGCCTAGGATCGTTCGCGGGGCAGCCTCCGGCGCTGCCCCGTGATGAGGAGACACTGTGCCCGTGCGTCGATTGATCCGCTTTCCCGTGGTGGTGTTGTTGGCCCTCGGGGCCTGCCTGGGTCAGGTGTCCATCGCGGCAGCCCAAGGCCTCAACGTGCGCGACGACGCAGGGGTGCTGACCACGGCGGAACGGCAGACGATTCACGATGCTGCTGCCAAGGGGCCGTTCTCGGTGTCTGTCTGGACCGTCAAGGGCGGCTAGTTCGAAAATGAAGGTGTCTGCACGGGTTTGATCGTCCGCCGACCGATACTGGTGGCGGCGGAGGGGGCGGACGTGGTTTCAGGCGGCAGGGTCGAGAGTGACCTTGTAGCCGAGTGCTTCGAGTTCTCGGATGTGGTTGCGTTTCTTACGTTCTGGGTTGATCTGTGAGTCGTAGTAGCCCGGGCCCAGGTCGTGGAACCGGGTGGTGTCTTCGCTGAGCAGGTGCCAGACGATAACC
>DHJN01000070.1:1870-2307 GCA_002404345.1 Actinobacteria bacterium UBA4719
CGGGCGATGCGCCGGTAGCGTTCGCCAAGGAACGTGTTGGTCTTGCTCGCGCCTACGGCGGCTTCGCCCAGGACGCGGGCTAGATAGCGATCGCCGTGACCGGTGGAGCCGGTGCCCTTCTTACGGCCTGCGGATTCCTTGACCCCTGGGGCGAACCGGGCCCAGGAGGAAAGGTGCGCCGGGGTCGGGAAGCGGGTCATGTCCAGGCCAACCTCGGCGATGATCACCGCGGCTGCGGTGGCACCGATCCCGGGGATCTCATCCAGGCGGGCCACCGCATCAGCGAAGGGGGCGAGGTGGGCCTCGATCTTGGTGTCGAGGTCAGCGATGTCCGCGTGAAGCGCGTCGATGCGGGCGAGCATCTTGTTCAGCAGGAAGCCGTGGTGGTCGGTGAAGTGCCCGACGAACGCCTCCTCCAGCTGAGGGATCTTCGTACG
>DHJN01000070.1:2500-2780 GCA_002404345.1 Actinobacteria bacterium UBA4719
AGCCGGCGGATCGGGACCGGTGGCACGAAGCTTGGCCGCAGCATCTGCCGTTCGGCGACCTTACACAACCAGACAGCATCCAACCGATCCGTTTTAGGCCGACCAGGTAGGTTCTTGACGTCCCTGGCGTTGACCAGCCACGCCTCAAACCCGTGCGCTTCCAGCAGATAGAAGGGCGGTTTCCAGTAATCCGACGTCGCTTCCATCACGACCCGGGTCACGCCCAGATCCATCAGCCGGTCGGCCATCAACTGCAGCGAGCGGGTCATCGTGGAGTACG
>DHJN01000070.1:3000-7317 GCA_002404345.1 Actinobacteria bacterium UBA4719
GGCAACCACGACCCCATTTTCAGCCCGGAACGGGCGGCCCGGAAGGGCATCAAGGACTATACGGGTAACAAGGCGGGTTTCGTCTCGGCTGCTGACGGGCTGATCACCGGCAACGACATGGTCGTCGTGGCGGTCGACACAGTCGACAAGTTCAGTCACGTCGCGGCGCGCAACTCGCGTCTCAGCTCGGCGGCGACCGCCGCTGCGAAGTCGTCCGCGAACTCCTACTTCGCGCAGGGGCAGTGGGGTGCAGGCGTCAATGCGGCGGTGAGCAGTCTGACCAGCGCCGCCGGATCGAGCGCCAACAGCGCGCCAGTGCAAGGCCTCAATGGTGCTGGGGTCCCCTCCGCGTCCCAGAGCTCGCCTCCATGGGTGGGCTTGATCATCTTCGTGGTGGTTATTGGCGCCATCGCCATGGGCGCCATGGCGCTGTTGCGTTCTAGACGCCGTTACATGCCCGGACCCCAAGACGGCGTTGGAACCGGCTATGCGAATGGACCCGGTTATGGGAGTGGCCCTGGCTACGGGGGTGGCCCTGGCAATAGCCCTGCTGGCGCAGGCATGGGCGGAATGCTAGCCGGCGGTGCCCTCGGCGGTATCGGCGGCGGACTGCTCGGTTATGAGCTGGGAAGGGAGTCTGGAGAACAACAGGGCGGTTCCAACGACGTCGGTAACGCCGACTTCAACCAGGGCCAGGGTGGGTTCGCCGAGTCCGACCAAGGCGGTGGCGGCGCAGACTGGGGCGGTGGCAGTGATTTCGGTGTCGGCGGGACCGACTTCTAGCCCGTTGGCGTAGCACTCCTGGAGACCCCCGTCCGCGTCATGGGCCTATCGCCATCTCACTCCAGACACCAGGCGCCGGGCGCGATCGCCGCATGGAGGATCCTCTTGCGACGATCGGTCTCATCTCGCGCTGACGCGCGCCGCCTGCTCGATGAGGTAGTCGCGCTCGCGTGCGTTGTCAGTGCGAGCCGCAGCCGCGGCGTAGCACCGGGCCGCCGCGGCGAGGTCACCTGTTTCCTCGTGCAGGTGCGCGCGGACCGCGTGCAGCCGGTGGGCGTCGTGCAGCTCGAGCCCTTCCAGGAGTGCCAGGCCTGAGGCAGGTCCGTCCACCATCGCGACCGCGACGGCACGGTTGAGGCGCACCATCGGGTTGCCCGTCAGGGACTCCATTTTCGTGTACGCCTTTGCGATCTCCGCCCAGCGGGTCGAGGTGTGCGAAGCGGCCTCGTCATGGAGCGCGGCGATCGAGGCGAGCAGCTGGTACTCGCCGATGCGGCCGGCGGCGAGGGCCGTGTTGAGCAGCTGCAGGCCCTCGCTGATGAGCGCTGGGTCCCAGAGCGAGCGGTCCTGCTGGGCCAGCGGCACGAGGGCGCCGTCCGTGGACGTGCGGGCCGGCCGCCGGGCCTCGGTCAGGAGCATCAGGGCGTGCAGACCCGCGACCTCGGGGTTGTTCGGGACCTGGCCATGGAGCATCCGGGCCAGTCGGATCGCTTCGCCCGTGAGGTCGACGCGGGACAGGTCCGGTCCGCTCGAGGAGGTGTAGCCCTCGTTGAAGAGCAGGTACAGGACCTCGCACACCGAACGAAGGCGCGCGGACGGGTCGGCCGGGAGCTCGAAGCGGCGGCCTCGAAGCTTGGCCTTCGCCCGGCTGATGCGCTGGGCCATCGTCGCCTCGGGGACGAGGTAGGCCGCGGCGATCTCGCGCGTCGTGAGGCCGGCGACCGCACGAAGCGTCAGCGGGATCGACAGCGTCGAGGAGAGCGTGTCATCGCAACAGAGGAAGAGCATCACGAGCGAGTCGTCCGACGAGGGCGCCGTCTCTTCCTGGTGGATCGAGAGCGAGGCGGCGATCTCCTCTCGCCGTCGGCGCGCTTCCGTGCGGCGGTACTGGTCGACCAGCCGGCGCGAGGCCACCGTGATGAGCCACGACAGGGGTCTGTTTGGCAACCCGGCCGGCCACTCCAGGGCGGCGGTGACGAGCGCCTCCTGCACCGCGTCCTCGGCGTCCGCGAACTCGCCGTACCTGCGGGCGACCGCGCCGAGGGCCTGCGGGCCAAGTTCGCGCAGCAGGCCATCGACGTCGGGAGGGGTCACACCTCGGGGTCAGGGGCGCCCAGCACCTGGCGCACCTCGATCTGCTGCTGGATCGGCACACCGCCCGGGCCGGGTGCGGCCGACGAGCGCGCGGCGATCTCGAGGGCGCGGTCGAGGCTGTCGACGTCGACCAGGCGGTAGCCCGCCAGCAGCTCTTTCGACTCCGGGTAGGGCCCGTCGATGATCTTCGGCGGGTTGAGGCCGTCGGACACCACGAACTTCGCGACGTCCGGGCCGGCGAGGCCCTGCGCGTCGACCAGTTCGCCGCTGTCCAGCAGCTCCGCGTTGAGTGCGTGCTGGAAGTCGATGTGGGCCCTCACGTCCTTGGGCGCCCACTCGGTCATGGGCACGCAGCCCTCCAGCTCGACGCCTCCGTAGGCCTGCAGGAGCATATATCGCATGGCTTCATCCTCTCTCGAAGCGGCCCGACGTGGCCGCACTTCACCCCAAGGTCGAAGCTGACGCGTCATTCTCGACACGGCGGCCAGGCACGAGCGCTCGGGCGCTGCCCACCTCGCGCGTGAGCGCGTGACCCGCGTGCGCGACATCGCGCTTTTGGGCTGGCGGCTCGAACGCCCGCCCCGTGTCAGCGACGGTGAAGAACTCCCAGTCAACGATCGGTGACCAGTCACCAATCGTCTTGCGCTTATCGTCCACCGTGACCAGCCCCGCTGGACAGGTTCGCACTGAAGCCGACATCTGCGCGGAATACGGTTCACCCGAACCGTCATTCGGATGCCGTGCGGCTGGCTCTGCGTCCGGCGCATCACTTTTGGTTCAGCGAGCAGGGCAGTCCCGCAACAAGATTGGCCCAGTCATGCTGGCGCGGTGTTCTGCTTGGGCACAACTACGCCGCACTCGTTACCCTGCGAGAATCCGCGCTCCAATCAGCAGATATGGTCCCAACATGAAATTCTTGAAACCGAGAGTGAGCGAAGACATCGTCCTACGATTCATCGCCAACAACTTCGACGCCGGCACAGCCGTCCTGGCCACCGATGATCGTTTCGGGAAGTTCATTTCGCTGGCACGGGACCACAAAAATGCTGCAGCGGCCCAAGAGTACGAAAGACTGACAGATGCCAGCCTTGCAGAGTGCCACTTGGCGACCACGTTTGCCAGAGGCCTCACATAGCCCCTGACTCACAACGCTTTCGCTCCCAACCGCGCGAGTCAGCTTGTAGGCACGCAGCAGGGTGTCACGTTCCTCACCGCAGACGAGACATCGGGCGCACCGTCAGGGCGCTGACCTGAGCGTCGTTCGGGGATCCTCAGACGGGGTCACCTAAGGGTTGGCCATCGGAGTCGGCCCACTCGGCCCAGTTCGACGCGTCGGCGGGTCGAACGGGGACGGGTACACCCATCAACTCGCTAGCGGTCGGTTCCTCGAACTAGGCACGCCACTGAGCGAGGTCAGAGTCCGTGATCGGGAAGGTCTGCCCTGGGCGGACGAGAAAGCGCTCCTGGACACGCTGGCGTTGAGTCGCCTCTCCAATCGGCAGGTACACGACTTCCACGCCGGCGCCAACACAGGCGCCGAGCGAACGCAACGCGCTGCGCTCGTCCCGCCCCCAGAGGCCGAAGTCGAGGACGACATTCGTGCCGACCGCCAGAGCGCACAGGCCAGCATTGATGAGCAGCCCTTCCAGCAGGTCACGCTTGCCGTCGGCATCGGACTCACCGAAGAGAGGGATCATCCATTCGTCCGGGCTGAACCGTAGCGCGCGATGAGCCTTCTCGAGCTCGCGGGCGCGAGTGGTCTTGCCCGCACCCGGCAGCCCAACAATCAAGAACAACGTCGCGGGCGGTGTCATGACCCAATCCTCCAGCCCCGCCACGCCATGAGCCACACCAGACTGCCTCGGACGACTGATCCGGCGACAAGACCCATGCCGTGCCTTCGGCCCGAGGGTGAGACCGTCCCGCACGCTAACCGGCGACGGACGCTTTCAGTGACGTTCCAGCCGGTGGCCCGCCTGTGTCCGTTGCATAGTCCGTTGCATAACAGGATCGTTGACTGGGATCAGCAGCTCGACCCAAAGTGCTTTGCCACCGTTGAACAGCCAATGTGCGAGCGGCCGGAAACCGCTCTGACCGTCTACCACCTGACCGAGGACCTCGCCGTTGAAGGCGATCAGCACGGTCGTTAAGCCGAAGTTACGTGTGATGTAACGCGCGAAACCCCTGCTGAGCAGGGGTGTCAAGGGCCATGAGGAACTG
>DHJN01000227.1 GCA_002404345.1 Actinobacteria bacterium UBA4719
TCCGACAAGGCCAAGTACATGCCGCGAATGTTCAGCGACGACGACCTCGACACGATGCAGCTGGTGCGCTGTGCCTTCGACCCCTCGTCGATCTCCAACCCGGGCAAGATCTTCCCCACCCCACGCTTGTGCGGTGAGGTCCCCGGCCGACACAGGGGCGTCCCTCCACTGGCCGACGCCGGTATCGCCGAGGTCTTCTGATGGGCGACGTCGACCTCGAAGACCTCAGCATCCTCGAAAGCCTCAGTATTCTCGAAAGCCTCTCTGCCGCAACGGAAGGTCACGCCGTCGCCGCCACCGAGGCGGATGCGGTGGATCGTATGCCGGCTCGCTGGGTCGCGCAGCCCGCCAGCACCGAACAGACTGCTGCCGTCATGCGGGTTGCCGCCGACCACGACCTGGCTGTCGTGGTGCGTGGTGCGGGCACCAAGCTCAGGTGGGGTGCCGGGCCCGAGCGCGTCGATCTGGTGCTCGACACGACCCGGATGGACACGGTCGTCGAGCATGCGGCCGGTGACCTGATCGTCGTGGTGGGTGCAGGCCGCCGGCTCGACGACCTCCAGGCTGACCTCGCCGGATCCGGTCAGTGGCTGGGCGTGGATCCCGCTCGTCGGGGCACGGTCGGCGGCTTGATCGCCACCGCTGCGACCGGCCCGACCCGGCTGCTCCACGGCCCGGTCCGTGACCTGCTCATCGGGGTGACCTTCGTCCGTGCCGACGGTGTCGTGGCCCACTCCGGCGGCAAGGTGGTGAAGAACGTCGCGGGCTACGACGTGGGCAAGCTGCTCACCGGATCCCTTGGCACGCTGGGCGTGATCACCCAGGCCGCTTTCCGCCTGCACCCGCTGCCTGAGGCGCGAAGCTGGGTGAGCGCCCTGGTCACCCACCCGGACGCCAGTCGCGTGCCCATCAACATACATGCGCTCGTGCAGCAGGTCGTGCATTCTCAGCTGGTCCCCACCGCCGTCGAGCTGGACCGGCCGGCGACCGGCGGCGCTACGCTTTGCCTTCTGCTGGAAGGGATCCCGCCCGGCGTCGAGCGTCGAACCACCGAGGCGCTCGACCTCATGGGAGACGGCGCGGTCGCCAGTGACCTGGCTCCGCACTGGTGGGGCGCGGAGCCCATGGTCGGTGGCGAGGTGCTCCTCAAGGTCACCCACGAGATCGCCGGACTTGCGCACCTGCTCACGGCCTTGGACGACGCCTGCGCCGAGACCGGGCTCACCGCACATCTGCGCGGAAGCGTCGCCGTGGGCGCGGTCACCGTCGGGCTGGCCGGACAGGATGGCCCGATCGACGCCGACGCCCTGGCTCGTTGCGTCGCCGGCCTGCGTCAACGCGCGCCGTCCTTCGGCGGCACCGTCGTCGTGCTCGAGGCTCCCGGCGACCTCAAGAACGACCTCGACGTGTGGGGCCCGGTTGGTGGACTTGAGCTCATGCGAGCGGTCAAGCGCCAGTTCGATCCCGAGCGCCGTCTCGCCCCGGGCCGTTTCGTCGGAGGGATGTAGATGGCTCACCCAGACGACACCGCTGGACCGGCGTTCGACGACCACCGGCCGCCGTCGAAGGCGCTGGTTGCCGACTGCGTCCACTGCGGGTTCTGTCTGCCGACCTGCCCCACCTATGCGCTCTGGGGGCAGGAGATGGACTCCCCGCGCGGCCGCATCTACCTCATGGGCGAGGGCCTCGAGGGCGAGCCGATGACGCCAGCCATGGTGGAGCACTTCGACGCCTGCCTGGGGTGCCTGGCCTGCGTCACCGCCTGCCCGTCAGGCGTGCAGTACGACAGGCTGATCGAGGCCACGCGGGCCCAGGTGGAGCGCCGGTTCCAGCGGCCCAAGGCCGACCGGGTGCTGCGGGCCGCGATCTTCGCGCTCTTCCCCCATCCGCGACGCCTTCGCCTGATGCGCGGACCGCTGCGGCTTCACCAGGCCAGTGGACTTTCCCGACGTCTGCGCAGATCCGGTGTGCTGCAACGGATCTCACCGACTCTGGCTGCCATGGAGGCGTTGGCACCGACGCTCGGCCGGGCGGAGCGCGTGCCCGAGCGCACTGCCGCGCAGGGTGAGCGGCGCGGGACGGTGGGCATGCTGCTCGGCTGCGTCCAGCGCGAGTTCTTCCCGGGCGTCAACGCAGCCACGGCCCGGGTGCTGGCTGCCGAGGGGTTCGACGTCATCGCCCCCGCGGCCCAGGGGTGTTGTGGCGCACTCTCTGCGCACAGCGGCCGCGAGAACGAGGCCCAGCGCTTCGCCCGCGCGCTGATCGACGAGTTCGAGCGGGCCGGGGTCGACGCGGTCGTGGTCAACTCGGCCGGCTGCGGGTCGTCGATGAAGGAGTACGCCGACCTGCTGGCGGACGATCCGGTCTATGCCGATCGAGCCAGGAGGTTTGCCGACACCGTGCGTGACATCTCCGAGTTCCTGTACGAGGCAGGGGCCGTGGCGCCTCGGCACCCGCTTCCGGTGACGATCGCGTACCACGATGCCTGTCACCTCGGGCACGGCCAAGGGATCCGCACCCAGCCGCGTGAGCTGCTGACCGGCATACCCGGTGTGCAGCTGCGCGAGATCGCCGACGCGGACCTGTGCTGCGGATCCGCGGGAATCTACAACATCCTGAACCCGCTCGCCGCACGCGAGCTCGGCGACCGCAAGGCGGCGAATGTCATGCGGACCAAGGCCCGGCTGCTCGTCACGGCCAACCCCGGCTGCCTCATGCAGGTGGCCTCGTCGCTCGAGCGCACGGGTGGACGGATCGGGCTGGCCCACACCATCGAGGTGCTCGACGCCTCGATCCGCGGCCTCGGCGTGGAGAGCCTCGGTGCATCTCCGACGTCAGACCTACCAGCATCTCCCACGCTTCCTGTGAATAGGTCCGTAAAATCATAGAGTTCCTTCAAGAGAAGAGGTGGCCCATGTATCGCCCAGTTCTCGATGCTGTGTCCGGATCCCTGGCTCTGACCGCGCTCGTGGCCATGCTGCCCCTGCTCACCCTGTTCGTGCTGCTTGGCGTGTTGCGGATGGCTGCCTGGAAGGCGGCGCTGGTGTCGCTGGTGGTCTCCCTGGTCGTGGCGATCGTCGCGTACTCGATGCCCACCGGCCAGGCGTTCATGGCGGGCCTGGAGGGTGCCGCCTTCGGGTTCTTCCCGATCCTGTGGATCGTCATCAACGCGATCTGGGTCTACAACATGACTGTCGTGACCGGTCACTTCGACGTTCTGCGGCGGTCCTTCGCCAAGGTCAGTGACGACCAACGGATCCAGGCGGTCATCGTCGCCTTCTGCTTCGGCGCCCTGCTGGAGGCGCTGGCCGGCTTCGGCACCCCCGTCGCCATCACCAGCGTCATGCTGATCGCGCTTGGGATTCAGGCCGATCAAGGCCGCCGTGGTCGCGCTGGTCGCGAACACGGCACCGGTGGCCTTCGGCGCCCTCGCGGTGCCGATCACCACGCTCGCCACGGTGAGCGGGCTCCCCGAGCACAACCTGTCTCAGGTCGTGGGCCGGCAGACCCCACTGCTCGCGCTCTTCGTCCCGATAGCCCTCGTCTTCATCATCGACAAGGGGCGTGGCGTCCGCGCGACCCTCCCGGCGACGCTGACCTGCGGTATCGCGTTCGCCCTCGCCCAGTTCGTGACCTCCAACTTCCTGTCGACCCAGCTCACCGACATCGTGGCCTCACTTGTGGCTGCTGCATCGGTGGTGCTGTTGCTGCGGGTATGGCGACCGGCCGGCTCCTACGTGGAGGCGGAGGAGGTCGCCGCCGAGGCGGGTGCGGCGGGCCCGTCGCACGGCTCGCGCAGTGTGACGGAAGTCGGCCGCTCGGGCTACCCGATCGGGGCGGGCATCGGCACCGCAGCCGACCTTGCCGAGCGGGACTCGAAGCACCATGACTCCGGCAGCGACGTGTTCAAGGCCTACGCGCCTTACCTGATCATCATCGCGGTGTTCAGCATCACCCAGATCCCGGTCATCAAGTCCGTCTTCGATGCTCCCACGAGGTCGTTCCAATGGCCGGGTCTGGATCTGCAGACCGCGTCGGGCAAACCGTCGACCATCCCGACATTCAAGTTCAACTGGCTCGCGGCGGCGGGCACGGGCATGGTGATCGCCGGACTGATCACGATCCCGGTCATCGGCATCTCCGTGGCCAAGGCGTTCCGGGCCTATCTCGACACCTACCGGCAGCTTTTCGCCGCGATCGTCACGGTCATGGCGGTCCTCGGCCTGGCGTACGTCATGAACTCCTCAGGCCAGACCGCAACACTGGGCGCCTGGATGGCCGGCGCCGGGTCCGCGTTCGCGATCCTCTCCCCGATCCTGGGCTGGCTGGGTGTCGCGGTCACCGGCTCGGACACCTCGTCGAACTCGCTCTTCGGTGCGTTGCAGGTCTCTGCGGCCAACAAGGTCGGGCTCAGCCCGGCCCTGATGGCGGCAGCCAACTCCTCCGGCGGGGTGCTGGGCAAGATGATCTCGCCCCAGAACCTCGCGATCGCCGCTGCTGCCGTCGGCATGTCCGGCAGGGAGGGCGACATCTTCCGCAAGATCCTCGGATGGAGTCTGGGCTTCCTGGCGTTCATGTGTGTGATCGTCTACCTGCAGTCAACATCCGTCCTGTCCTGGATGCTGCCCTGACATCACTGAGCCCAGGGGGC
>DHJN01000128.1 GCA_002404345.1 Actinobacteria bacterium UBA4719
TACCTGCTCATCGGCCACAACAGCCGGCGGGAGTCCGCGCGACGGGCTGCCACCAAGGCGTTCCTGGTCACCCGCATTGCCGACCTGGCATTTGTCATCGGTCTGATCATCCTGGCGGCCGGCGCCCGAACGACGTCCATCCCGGACGTGCTCACCACCTGGTCCGGTCTGCCGGGCGCGACCATGCTGACGGTCGCGCTCATCTGCCTGCTCTGCGGCATCGCCGGAAAGTCGGCGCAGTTCCCGTTCCACGACTGGCTGCCGGATGCGATGGAGGGCCCGACCCCTGCCTCGGCGCTCATCCACGCCGCGACGATGGTCGCCGCCGGCACCTTCGTCCTGGCGCGGCTGTTCCCGATCTTCGTCCTGTCAGACCCGGCTCGCCTGGTGCTCGCGGTGATCACGGCCGTGACGATGATCGGCGCAGCGGTCCTTGCCTTCGGTCAGTCGGACCTCAAGCGTCTGCTGGCCTACTCCACCGTCAGCCAGATCGCGATCATGTTGTCCGCCCTGGCCGTGGCACCGGCGTCCACCGGAGCCGGACCTGCGGTGTTTCACCTGTTGTCGCACGCGATGTTCAAGGCCTTGTTGTTCCTTGCGATCGGGTGGCTCAGCGTGCTGGTCGCCGGAACCGCAGCGGTGGCCATGTCGGGTGGGGTGCGCCATCACCCACAGCTGAGGCAACCCATCGCCATCGGCCTCCTCGCGCTCGCCGGCGTCCCGCCGCTGGTCGGGTTCCTGTCCAAGGAGTACGTCCTGGCCGCGGCCCACGACAGCACCTCCGGGTCCGGTTCAGCCGCGGGGTGGATCGTCCTGGTCGCGCTCGGGCTGACGGTGGCGCTCACCGCGGCGTACTGCACCCGTGCCTGGCTGGTCCTCACTCACCTGAACCCCGAAGAGGAGGCGATCCACCAGGCCGCGATCGCGGACTCGAAAAGGATCGATGACGTCAGCCTCATCGAGATGTTCACGGAGCTGGCGCCTCGTATCGCACCCGATTCCACGGCCGAGTCGGCCCCGACCGCCGTCGATGTCGATGTCCATGTCGTTGTCGCCGTCGAGCCTGGTCAGGTCCATGCCGACATCCATGGCCATACCGACATCCATGCCAGTGCCCGCGGGTCTGTCGGCATCCTTGCTTTTCTGTCCCTGGTCGGAGGACTGATCGTCTTCACCCCAATGGTCCGGGTCGAGCCGCATCTCACCTGGTGGTTGGCGGCCGCCTCGTTGCTCCTGATCCTCGCGGCCGCAGGCGCGGTGCGGTGGATGGCATCGACCCACGGCAGTGGCGATGCGGCTGACCGCCTCGGCGCCGGCCGGATGGCCCTGTTCGACAGGGGTTTCGGAGCGGACGGGGTCTACGTTGCAGCGGTGTCCCCGGTGGTCAGGCTGGCCCGGGTCGTGGTCAACGCAGACCGCGACGTCATTGACGCGTATGTTCGCGGCACCGTGGTGGCGACGCGCTGGGCTGGCCTCGCCAGCGAGCGGGCGCACACCGGCAAGCCGTCCTCGTACCTTGTGTGGTTGTTGTTCGGGCTCCTCGCAGTCGGCTTGGCGGGTGTGACGTTGTGGTGATCCTCCTGCTCGCTGCCCTGGCGATCCCGGCCGTGACGGGCACCGCCCTGATCGTCTCCGGCCGCGGCTCCACCACCTCGGTCGAACGAAACGCCAATCGGCTCAGCCTTGCCGCCAGCGTGGCCACGGCCGCCCTCGTCGTGGCTGCGGTGGTCGCGCGCCCGGTGGTTGACCAGGAGTGGCTGCCCTCGCTCGGGGTGAGGTGGCAGTTCGCGGTCGACGGCATCAGTGCGCCCCTGTTGATTCTGACCGCCGCACTCAGCATCGCCGTCGTGCTCCACGCCCGGTCGCACCCCCCGCAGGGTGGCTCGCCCACGACGTTCTACGGATGCCTGCAGCTGGTCGAGCTCGGCGCGCTGGCAACGTTCTTCGCCCGTGATGCCGTCATCTTCTTCATCGCTTTCGAAATCGTGCTCATCCCCATGTGGGTGCTGATCGCCCGCTACGGCGACTCCCATGATCTTGCCGCACGCGCCGACGCATCTGGGCGCTTCGTGCTCTACACGGTGCTCGGCTCGACGCTCATGCTGGTCGGCATCCTCGCCCTCGTGCAGTCCGCCGGCACGGCCAACCTTGATGCCCTCGCGGCCGCCCACGGAGCGGGACTGGAACGGCATACGCAGGTCATCATCGCGGCGCTGCTCCTGGTCGGGCTGGGTATCAAGATCCCGGTGTGGCCGCTGCACACCTGGCTGCCGCCGGCCCACACCATCGCGCCAACGGCCGGTTCGGTGCTGCTGGCAGCCGTCCTGCTGAAGATGGGCACCTACGGGGTCGTGCGGTTGGTGATCGCGCCCCTGCCCGCTGGATTCGGGGCTCTGGCACCGGGGTTTGCGATCGTCGGTGTCGTCGGCATCCTCTGGGGAGGCCTGGCCTGCCTGGTCGAGAACGACCTCAAACGGCTCATTGCCTACTCCTCCGTGGCGCACATGGGATTCGTGGTTCTGGGGCTGTCCAGCGGGACGACGGCAGGACTACAGGCGGCGTTGTTCGCCAACGTCGCCCACGGCGTCGTGTCCGCCCTGCTCTTCTTTCTCGTCGGCGGCCTCAAAGAACGGTGGGGATCGGCCGATCTGGCCACCGCACGCGCCGCTCTGCGTGAGATCTCGCCGCGCCTCGGCCTCGCCCTCGTCGTCGGCTTCGCCGCATCGCTGGGCCTTCCCGGTCTGGTCGGCTTCTGGGGGGAGTTCCTGGCGATGTATGCCGCATGGTCTCCGGCGCCCGACCGGCCCCAATCCCTGTTGCGCGTCCTGGCAGTTGTAGCCGTGACAGGCACCGCGCTGGCCGCCGGGTACTCCCTGCGTGTGCTCCGGCTGATCTGGTCCGGCGATCGCACCACGCCGGTCCATGAGGACGCGCGCGGAGGCGAATGGTCCGTATTGGCAGTCCTGGTCGGCGCCGTCCTCGTCCTGGGCGTCGCACCCGGTCTGCTGTTCAACTCGACCATCAAGGACGTTGCCGTCATCACCGCGGAGGTGTCGCGATGAGCCAGGCCGTCGTCAGCGTGAACGCTGGGGTGCTGTTGCCGGTGCTCGCACCAGCGGTCGGAGCGGCCGCCGTCCTGGTTGCCGACGTTGCGGTCCAGAGCCTGCGTCGGATGCACTACGCGATCGCGTTGTTGAGCCTCGCGGTCGGTGCGGTGGCCACTGTCGCCGGTTTGGGCATGGTCGCCGGAGACGCTCGCCAGACGCTGTGCCTGCCCGGGGGTGGCCAGTGCATGTATGCCGCCGGCTCCGTCGCATCGGCCCTGCAGCTGGCCGCGCTGCTGGCTGCCGCCATGACCCTGCTGCTGAGCTGGCCCGATGACAAAGAACAGGCGGGCGGCGGCACCGCGGTCATCGTGAGTCTCGTCCTGGCAGCGACCGCGGGGGCCACGGCTGTTGCCGGTGCCCGCGACCTCGGTTCGTGGCTGGTGTCCCTCGAGCTAGCTACCCTCCCGACGGTGGCACTGGTCGCACTGCGGGGGGCGCGCTCGGCGATCTCCGGTGCGGTCGCGTTGCTCACCACGGCGCTGGTCTCCTTCGGCTTGCTCGCGCTCGCGGCCGCCTTGTGGTTCACGGCCACCGCAAGCGGGTTCCTCAGCCCCGCCGCTGCGCTCGCGGTGGTCCACGATCCGGTCCGACGCCCGATCCTGGTCCTGGCTGTCGTCGTCGTCGTCGCCGGGATCGGCTTCAAGCTCTCGCTCGTGCCGTTCCATGCGTGGACTCCTGAAGCCTACGACGGAGCGCCGTTGCCGATCGCTGCCTTCCTGGCCGCCACCTCCAAGATCGCTGCCCTCGCAGCGCTGCTCGTCGTGATCAGGGCCATCGCGCCGATGGGTGCTCCCGTGCTGACCGCCATCGCGATCGTCGCGGGGTTGACCATGACGCTGGGCAACATCATGGCCCTTCGACAGGACGGCGTCGTTCGGCTGCTCGCGTGGTCGACGGTGGCACAGGCCGGCTGGGTGGTCCTGCCCCTGGCTGCCGTCTCCACGGCTGCGGTGCACGCCTCCGCGGCGTACCTGCTGGCCTACGTCCTTGCCACGCTCCTGGCCTTCGCCGTGGTTGCCGCCCTGGTCCAGACCAGGGGAGCGGCGCGCGCGCGTGACCTCGCGCAGTACCGCGGCCTCTTGCGTGACCACCCTGTTCTGGCCAGTGCCCTCGCGCTGGCGTTGCTGTCGCTGGCCGGGCTGCCGCCGGGCATCCTCGGTCTCGTGGCCAAGGTCGCCGCGTTGCGGCCTGTCGTCGCCAGCGAGCTCTGGCTGCTGGCTGTCGTCGCGGCAGTCAACGCCGTCCTGGGCGTGGCCGTCTACCTGCGTTGGCTGCGCGTCGTCATTGCCTCAGTCGACGCCCCGCCGCAGGCCTCACAGCAGGCCTCACCGCAGGCCTCACAGCAGGCTCCATCTCACGCGGCACCTGACTCGGGGTCGGACGCTCCGGTGGCCGCACGGGCCGTTCGAGCGCATCCAGCGACGCTGGTCGCCGTCGGATTGTCGGCGCTGGCACTGGTGTTGACCAGCCTGAGTCCACAGCTGGTCCTGGGTCTGCTCGGTCCTTGAGAGTCGTTGACAACAGGTTCCGCGGCGGTGTGCCAGGTCCTGCTCCTCGGAACACCATGGCGAGTAGCCACGTTAGGAAGAACATGCACAACCATTACAACGGACTGAAGACCACGCTGCTCTTCAGCGGCATCTTCGCCGTCCTGCTCACGTTCGGTGCCCTGGTCAGCGGGGGCAGATACATCTGGGTCTTTGCCCTGTTCGGCGTCGTGATGACGGCCTATGGCTACTGGAACAGCGACAAGATCGCGATCAAGGCCATGCGCGCCCGCCCGGTCAGCGAGACCGAGGCCCCGGCGATGTACCGCATCGTGCGCGAGCTGTCGACAGCCGCCCGCAAGCCGATGCCGCGCCTGTTCATCTCGCCCACCGAAGCGCCCAATGCCTTTGCCACCGGCCGCAACCCGTCCAACGCGGCGGTCTGCTGCACCGAAGGGATCCTGCGGCTGCTCGACGAGCGTGAGCTGCGCGGGGTCCTGGGCCATGAGCTGATGCACGTCTACAACCGCGACATCTTGACGTCTTCGGTGGCCGCCGCGGTTGCCGGTGTCATTACCAGCGTCGCCCAGATGGTCATGTTCATGGGCATCTTCGGCGGCGGCGGCAGCGAGGACGACGACCGTTCCAACCCGCTCGGCATGATCCTGATGGCAGTCCTCGCCCCACTGGCCGCCACGTCGATCCAGCTGGCGATCACCCGGACTCGTGAGTACGACGCCGACGAGGACGGTGCCAAGCTCACCAATGACCCGTTGGCTCTCGCGTCAGCGCTGCGCAAGCTCGAGCGAGGGACGGCCGCCGCGCCGCTTGCCCCACAACGCGATCTCGTCAACGCCAGCCACATGATGATCGCCAACCCGTTCCGGCCTCAGGACGTCTCGCGGCTCTTCGCGACCCACCCGCCGATGGCGGACCGGATCGCCCGACTGGAGGCGATGGCCTCCGGGTACCGCCCGTACTGACCGCGGCTGCCGCCCACTGTCGCTTCTGAGAGAGTGACGCATGACCAATCTGACCCGGGTGGAAGCGGGGGAGCGATCCGCCCTCATCGAGGTCACCGGATACCGGGTCGAGCTGGATCTCGCCCAGGGCGCCACGACCTTCGAGTCCTCGAGCACTGTGCGTTTCAGCTGCGCCGAACCGGGTGCGTCGACGTTCCTGGACGTCAAGCCGCAACGGCTCCACCGAGCCACCCTGAACGACGTGGCGATCGACCTCGCCGACTTCGACGGTGAGCGGATCGCGCTGACCGGACTGGCCCTGGCGAACGAGGTCGTGGTGACGGCGACGATGACCTACAGCAACGACGGGCAGGGCCTGCATCGGGCGGTCGACATGGCAGACGACCGGCACTACGTCTTCGGGCACTCGTTCCTGGACGCCGCGCCCCGGGTCTTCGCCTGCTTCGACCAGCCCGACCTCAAGGCCCCCTATGACGTCAGCGTGACCGCACCGCCCGAGTGGATCGTGCTCGGCAACGGTGCCGCCAGACGCATCGGCGAGGGGCGCTGGGTGCTGGCGACAACGAAGCCGTTGGCCACCTACTTCTTCACCGTCTGCGCCGGCCCCTATGTCTCGGTCACGGCCGTGCATGACGGTATCCCGTTGGGCATCCACGCCCGGGCCTCGTTGCGTGAGCCGCTGGAACGCCAGGCCGAGCAGATGCTCACCATCACCCGGCAGTCCTTCGACTACTACCACTCGCTGTTCGGCATTCGTTATCCGTTCGGGGAGTACCACCAGGTCTATGTCCCCGAGTTCAACGCCGGCGCGATGGAGAACCCTGGCTGCGTGACACTGCGTGACCAGTACGTGTTCCGCGGGGCCACGACCCGCGACGAGGTGCTGACCCGGTCCAGCACCATCTCGCACGAGATGGCCCACATGTGGTTCGGCGACCTGGTGACCATGCAGTGGTGGGACGACCTGTGGCTGAACGAGTCGTTCGCCGAGTACATGTCCCACCGAACCCTTTGTGAGGCAACGGAGTTCACCGACGCCTGGGTCGACTCCTCGATGGCCCGCAAGCCGTGGGGTTATGCCGCCGAACGGACGCCGTCGACCCACCCCGTGGCCGGCTCGCCAGCACCTGACGCTCAGTCGGCGCTGCAGAACTTTGACGGCATCTCCTACGCCAAGGGGGCCGCCACACTGCGTCAGCTGATCGCCCACATCGGCGATGCCTCGTTCATCTCCGGGGTGGCGGAGTACCTGCGCTCCCACGCCTACGGCAACGCCGCACTCGTGGACTTCCTCGGGGCGATGGAGCGTGCCAGCGGCAAGGACCTGCAGGGGTGGGCCGACGCCTGGCTAAGGACCGCGGGGCTCGACTCGATCTCGGTGGAGACGGTCACGGATCAGGGTTCGATCACGTCGGCCACGGTGCGCAGGATGGCGCCCGCGGCCTATCCGGCGGATCGCCCGCACAGCCTCGATGTCGCTGGATTCACAAGCGGCACAGAGGTATTCCGCGTGGTCACCACGGTGGACCGCGACGAGACCGACCTGCCGGAGCTGGAGGGCAAGCCGACAGCGAGCATGGTCATCCCCAACGCGACGGACCTGACCTGGGCCAACATCAAGCTCGACGCGGCCACGGTCGCCGCCGCGCCGACTGAGCTCTCGGCAGTGCCCCAGGCGCAGGCTCGGGCGGTTGTCTGGACGGCCCTGATCGACGGAGTCGCCCTGGCCGAGATCGACCCGCGACACCTGCTGGCCGTTCTGTCGACATCTTGGGCCAGCGAGAGCAACCAGTCGATCATCGACCGGGTGGGTCTGCTGATGACCCAGCGGATCATCCCCGCGTTCATCCCGTCCGGCGAGCAGGACGGCGCCCATGCCGTGCTGGCCAACTCCGCCGCCTCGATGCTCGCTCAGGCGGTGCCCGGCTCGTCACGGGCTCTGGTGGCCGCGAGATACGTGGCGACCTCGTCCGCAGATGAGGACCTGCTGCGCCGCTGGGCGGGCGGGGAGCAGCTGCCCGAGGGCCTCTATGGGGACTCGGACTTCCGTTGGGTGGTCCTCGGCAACCTGGCTCGACGGGGCGCCATCGGGGGGTCAGCCGAGCTGGACGCCGCGCTGGATCGGGACCGCACCATGGCGGGCAACCTGAAATGGTTGCAGGCCAAGGCTTCTGCGCCAGATGCGTCGGCCAAGGTCTGGGCCTGGGAGCAGATCACCGGAGAGCACGGACGATCCAACTACGAGCTGAACGCATTAGCCGCTGGTTTCTGGCACTCCAGCGACCAGGACGTCCTGCGACCGTATGTCGCGCGCTACTTCACCGATGTGCCGGCGCTGTCCGGGCGAGTCGGTGAGGACGCCCTGGCCACAGTTGCCGCGTTGGCCTATCCAGGCCGCCTGGTCGAGGATTCCACGGCGGCCCTGTCCGCGGCGGCCCTGCGTCGCCGGGACCTGACAGCCTCGGTCCGCCGGGCCATGGTGGACGCCGACTCCCAGCTGCGTGAGGCGCTGGCGTCCCGGGCCGTATTCGGGTGAGGGGTACGGCATACAGACGTTGGCAACAGTCCTGGACTGTTTGTTCAGGACTCATACCACGTCGTGGAGCGGCTCAGCGATAGTTGGTGAACTGGACGGCGATCTCCAGTTCGGCGCTCCGCAGCATCGTCATGACGGCCTGGAGGTCGTCCTTGGACTTACTGGACACGCGTAGCTCGTCGCCCTGGATGAGGGGCTTCACGGTCTTGCCGAACTCTTCGCGGATCAGCTTGGCGATCTTCTTGGCTTCCTCCTGGCTGATGCCGTCCTTGAGGGAGGCCTCGAGACGATACTCCTTGCCGGAGAGCTGGGGTTCCTTGTCGCCAAGATCCAGGGCCTTGAGCGAGACGTTGCGCTTGATCAGCTTGGTCTGGAAGACATCAAGGACCGCGAGCACACGTTCCTCCGAGTTGGCCTTGATCAGGATGTTCTCGCCGCTCCACTCGATGGAGGCTCCAACGTTCTTGAAGTCGTAGCGCTGGGAGATCTCCTTCTGGGACTGCGTCAGCGCGTTGCTGACCTCCTGCTTGTCGACCTTGCTCACGACGTCGAACGATGCGTCGGCCATGTCGGCTCCTTAGGGGATTGTCAGGTGGGGTCCCCCCGCGAAGCGAGGGGATGACGATGTCGTGGTGTCCTTGTGTGATGTCTTTGTCGTGGTGTCGCATGTCATGATGCGCCCGCCCGATTGGACGAACACCGTGGTGGGGTTGCTATCCTTCCATCCGCACCAAGGCAGGTTGCCCGAGCGGCCAATGGGAGTGGACTGTAAATCCATCGCGAAAGCTTCGAAGGTTCGAATCCTTCACCTGCCACCCCGTGCTCGAGAGGGCCTCTGACCTGCGGAAACGTAGTTCGGAGGCCCTCTTCATATACCCAATGGGGGTATCGAAACGGTGCTGTTTTGGCGATCCTCAGGGCTTTGGGTCGCAAGGCTTTGACCAGCGTAAACGCGTAAACCGGATCGGGTGGCGCTGGGTCCGCCCGGAATACGCCTGGAAGTTCGTGCGTTCGTGCCACGCAACTTGCCGCCGTTCCTCGTCCACCGCGGATTCTCCGCGGCCATGGCGTCGTAGTAACAGCGCCTGGGGGAGGTCAGAGCCGGGTGTGAGGACGTCCCTGCAGTCGAGCAGCTGGTCAAGCGCCCCGACGAGCGGCGGGCCAGGAGAAGGTTGTCCAAGCGCTCGAGCGATGCGGCGGCGAAACGGTCCGCGCCCAACACCATGCCGGGCGGTCGTGGAAAGGCCGTAGTGAGATATCCAGGCGGGTGTCGTGGACAGGGCATTGAAGCGCTGACCGAGGAGCCGATAGGCCGCGGATTGGCTCCTGCATGCCGATGCGTGTCGTCCTTGTCCTGAACCTGCTGCTCGTCGGCGGTCTGGTCGCAGTCGGGTTGTCCGCGCATACCCTTGGGGCGCTTGCGGGCCGGTCAGGATGCTGACCGGTCTGGTCATTTCGCCAAACCGGCCACGAGGTTGATGGACGCCGAGATGATGACCACACCCAGCGGAAACGACAGCCAAAGCGTGGGGTAATGTCATGCGTCGGATCTGCTTGGATTCGA
>DHJN01000260.1:0-8435 GCA_002404345.1 Actinobacteria bacterium UBA4719
ACCCGCCGGCACGTGAGCGATCCTGACAACCCACCCGGGTTCATGACCCGTGCGGGGGGGCCTGTATGGGAGCCGACAACCTGCTCGCCGGTGGCCGGCTCAGCCTGACCGCCTATCCCGAGGTCCGTGGCCCCAGAGCCAATCGTCGAAGACGTCCACATCGAGACGGCAGCCCTGACAGTCCAGCAGACAGCTCCATGCAGCAACGAGGGAACGGGGGGCGTCGCATAGGTGGACCGTCATGCGGTCTGCCTCGCTCGCTCAGTGAGCTCTCCGCGACTCCAACGGATCCGGCTCTCGAACAGCCCCGATCAGCTGATCAGGGAAGCGATGTACAAAATATGTTGATACGCTATAATTCCGTACATGATGACGATCCCCGTGGCCGATGCGCGGTCACATTTGTCCAAGTTGATCGACGAGGCGACGGCGACGCATCAGCGCTTTGAGATCACCCGAAACGGACACCGCGCCGCTGTACTTCTGTCCGCCGACGACTTCGACACCCTTCAGGACACGATCGCCGTGCTATCCGATCCGGCGCTGTTATCTGCCCATAGGGAGGGCCAGGACGCTATCAAGGCCGGCGACTACCTCGACGCCGATCAACTTGCTCACGCGATGCGTGAGGCAGGGCGCTTGCCCCAGTGAGCCAGCGGTACAGACTGCGTATTGCCCGCCCAGCGGCCAGAGCGTTGGCTGAGGTACTGCCTGAGAAAGTGGCCGCCGCCGCGTATGAGTTCATTACCGGCCCGTTGCTCGACGACCCACACCGAGTGGGCAAACCGCTTAGTCCCCCGATGGCGCCGGCTTGGACAGCACGTCGTGGCAGTTACCGGATCTTGTACAACCTCGACGACGCTCACGGGACCGTCGAAGTCACTGCGATCCGTCATCGCTCCGATGCATACCGGACTTGATGCTGGTTTTCGCCGATCACGTCTCGCCGTTTGCAGCCACGAGCGGCGCCATAAGAGACTCCAACACGCGAGGTCGTCGCTGTCCGCACGGTGTGCGACGCGGGACAGCAAACACTGTCAACCCAGCGCAGCCGAATCCGGCCGCAACAGCCGAAACGGGGTAGCCAAGCGAGCCGCAACTCTGTGAGGGGGCCTCGTTCAGTCCGCAAAAAGTCCGCAAGACGTCCATAAACGTTCATCACCAACGGACACCAGAAGACACCATCCGTGCAGGTCAGAGGTGCTTTGGAGGGTAAACATGCAGGTCAGGAAGTCGCCCGAAAAGCATTTACACCGCGGCTGTCGTCGGTTCGAGCCCGGCCGGGCCCACGTGACCAACCAAGTCAGGCAGCGAAGGTGAACGCCGTTCCCCTGCGTGAGGTCGTGGCCGCGCTCGAGCGGTTGTACCCGCCCGACACTGCCGCGTCCTGGGACCGTGTAGGGCTTGTCAGCGGCGCCCTGGATCAGCCGGTCTCGTTGGTGCATTTTGCCGTTGATCCCACACTCGCGGTGATCGACGAGGCGCGCGCCGCTGGCGCAGACCTGCTGCTTACCCACCATCCGCTGTTGTTACGCGGCGTGCACAGCGTGGCAACGACCAGCGCCAAGGGCGCGTCAGTCACCTCCCTGATCGTGAACGACATCGCCTTGTATGTCGCGCACACCAACGCCGACTTCGCCTCACCCGGCGTGTGTGATGCCCTTGCCAGCGCGTGCGCCCTGGTCGACGTCGGACCCCTGGAGGTCGTTGACGGCTTGGGCCGTCTGGGCAGTGGTCGGGTCGGTTCGCTCGCCCGCCCCCAGACGCTGCGCGAGTTCGTGCAGCAGCTGAGCACGGTGCTCCCGCAGGCCGCGGGCGGGATCCGGGTGGCAGGTCCGGCCAATGCCCTGGTGACTCGGGTGGCGGTGGTCGGGGGAGCCGGCGACGGCATGTTCGATGCGGTCCGGGCCAGTGGTGCCGACGTCTATGTCACCGCGGATCTGCGTCATCACCCCGCCCTCGAGGCGCGTGAAGAGGCTCGCGGCGGCACGCCGTACCTCGTTGACGCCGGTCACTGGGCCACAGAGTGGCTGTGGCTGCGGAGCGCACGCATGGAGTTGCTGCGCGAGCTCGCCGGGCGAGGTACTAGTTTGGACACTCACATCTGCACACTGCGTACGGACCCGTGGGACTTCGTGATCGGAGCCGCCACGAGCGACATCACCGGAGGTACGTCCTGAAAGCCGACACGAGCCGTCAGTGGCGTTTGCTGGATCTGCAGGCGATGGATACGCGACTGGACCAGATCGCGCATCGCAAGGCGACCCTGCCCGAGCTTGCCGAGCTGCGTGTGCTCGACACTCAGACCGCCGTTCTGAACGACGACCTGGTCCGGGCCCGCACGGCCCTGGGTGATGTCCAGCGCGAGATTGCCAAGGCCGACTCCGACGTACAGCTCGTGCGCGAACGCAGTGTCCGCGACCAGGCCCGGATGGAGGCCGGTCAGGGAACCGCAAAGGACATGCAGGCCCTCTCGCATGAGGTCGAGTCGCTCGCCCGCCGACAGTCCGCACTCGAGGACGTCGAGCTCGAGGTGATGGAGCGCGCCGAGGGTCTGGCCGCCGACGTCAGCAGGCTCGAGGTCGCCTGCTCACAGCTGACCATCCGCGTGGACGAGCTGTCGGCGGTGCGCGACAAGGCCTTTGCCGAGCTCGACGCCGAGGTCGAGCAGATCGGCCACTCCCGCGCCGACGTCGTGGCCGGCGTGGGCGATGAGCTCGTGACCCTCTATGAGAAGATCCGCGCGTCCAGCGGCGGCATCGGGGCGGCGGTTCTGCGTCAGCGCCGTTGTGAGGGATGCAACCTGGAGCTCAACCAGGTGGACATCAACCGGTTCACGGCTGCGGAGCAGGATGAGGTGCTCCGCTGCGAGGAGTGCCGCCGCATCCTGATCCGCACCGCCGAGTCCGGCATCTGAGGCGCCGTCGTGGGTGGACGTCTCCTTTTCGTCGAGGCTGATGGCGGATCGCGTGGCAATCCCGGCAACGCTGGCTACGGCGCGCTGGTGCGCGATGCAGTCTCGGGTGAGGTGATCGCCGAGCGGGCCGAATCGGTGGGTATCGCAAGCAACAACGTTGCGGAGTACTCCGGGCTGGTCGCCGGGTTGAGGGCCGCTTTCGACATTGATCCCACCGCGGAGGTCACCGTCCGGCTGGACTCCAGGCTCATCGTCGAGCAGATGTCCGGGCGGTGGAAGATCAGGCAGGAGGACATGCGCAGGCTGGCGCTCGAGGCCCGAGAGATCGTGGCTGTTCTCAGCGCCGGCGGGGGTTCGGTGACCTACACCTGGATCCCGCGCGCCGAGAACTCCGCCGCCGATGCGCTGGCCAACTCGGCCATGGACGGCAAGCCGGTGAACTGGACCGGCACCCGGTACGGTCCCCCTGGCCCCGACCCCGATCCCGACCCTGACCCAGCAAGGCCAGCTCGCCTGACCGGTGGGGCCGTGGATGTTGCTCGCCTGACCGGGGCCCGGCCGGCAGCTGCGGCAGCCGACCTGGGGGCGCCGACGAGGATCGTGCTGGTGCGTCACGGGATCACCGACTTCACCGTCGCGGGCAAGCTGGACGGGCGGGGAGGACCAGACCCCTCGTTGAACGCCGAGGGACGGCGCCAGGCTCGTGCCGTCGCCGCCGGCATCAAGGGGTTCATCGGCGACGACTCGGCGAGCCTGGTCACCTCGAGCCTGCAACGCGCCATCGAGACGGGTGCCGCGATCGCGGACCAGCTCGGCGTGCCCGCGCAGATCGACGCCGACTGGGACGAGCAGAGCTTCGGTGACTGGGACGACAAGACCATTGGCCACCTGGCAGCCAGCCACCCGCAGGAGCTGCTTCGTTTCCGTGAGGACCCCCACTACGCACGGCCCGGCGGTGAGGCGCATGCCGATCTCGAGGTCCGCGTGCTGGCCGCGTTCGGGCGGGCCACAGCGGTCGGCGGCACGGTCGTCGTGGCCAGTCACCGCAAACCGATCATGACGGTCCTCGCGCACGTACTGGGGATCCCGCACGAGCGGATCTGGCGGCTGGCCACCGCTCCAGCGTCCCTGACCTCCGTCGAGGTCTGGGACGACGGTGGCACGTCGGTGGCGTTCGTTAACGACACCAGCCACCTGCGCTGACCCGGCATACGAATGGCTGTGGAATCCTTGACCCATGGATGAACGACTGACGAACGAGTGGTCATGAGATACACCGGGGACGTGGATCCCTCGGATGCGTATGCCGGGCTGCAGGCTGACGCCGATGCCGTCCTGGTTGACGTGCGGACCCGCGCTGAGTGGAGCTACGTCGGGCTGCCCGACCTCTCCCAGATCGGCAAACATGTCATTCCTCTTGAATGGCAGAGCTTTCCGGACGGTGCGCTGAACGAGAGCTTCGTGGATCAGCTGCGCGAGGCAGGTGTGCGCGAGGGCGCTCCCATCTACTTCCTGTGCCGCTCGGGTGTGCGATCGGCCGCCGCAGCGACGGCCGCGACGGCTGCCGGTCTCGGTCCGGCATACAACGTCGCTGATGGCTTCGAGGGCCATCTGGATCGCGAGGGACACCGAACCGTCGCTGGGTGGAAGGCCGCGGGACTGCCGTGGAGGCAGGGATGAACGAGCTGCGTCCGGACACACTGGCGGTCCGCGGGGGCCTGGCCCGCAGCAACTTCGACGAGACCTCAGAGGGGCTGTTCCTGACCTCGGGCTACGTGTACTCCTCGGCGCAGGAGGCGGAGGCCGCGTTCAAGGATGAGATCGACCGCTTCGTCTACTCGCGCTACGGCAACCCCACGGTGCACATGTTCGAGGAGCGGATGCGTCTGCTCGAGGGCACGCAGGCGTGCTTTGCCACCTCGACCGGCATGTCCGCGGTCTTTGTCGCACTGGCTGCGTTACTGGGAAAGGGCGACCGGGTGGTGAGCTCCCGGGGCCTGTTCGGTTCCTGCTTCGTGGTTCTCGACGAGATCCTGCCGCGGTGGGGCGTGGAGAGCGTCTTCGTGGACGGGAGCGACCTCGACCAGTGGCGCGAGGCGCTGTCGGAGCCGACGACCGCCGTGTTCTTCGAGTCGCCCAGCAACCCGATGCAGGAGCTGGTCGACATCGAGGCCGTCTGCGACCTCGCTCATAGCGCGGGAGCCAAGGTCATCGTCGACAACGTCTTCGGCACCCCGGTTTTCTCCAAGCCGCTCGAACAGGGCGCGGACATCATCGTCTACTCGGCGACCAAACACATTGACGGGCAGGGCCGCACGCTTGGTGGCGCGATCCTGGGGACGTCGGAGTTCATCAACGGCCCGGTCAAGAACCTGATGCGCCACACCGGACCGTCGATGTCGCCGTTCAACGCCTGGGTGCTGCTCAAGGGTCTGGAGACCCTCTCGCTGCGCGTGGAGCGGATGTCCGCCTCTGCTCTGGAGCTTGCGCGTGTGCTGGAGGCCCACCCGAAGATCTCGCGCGTGATCTTTCCGTGGCTCGAGTCGCACCCACAGCACGACCTCGCCAAGAAGCAGATGTATGGCGGTGGGACCGTCGTGACCTTCGAGCTGGTCGGCGGCAAGGATGAGGCGTTCGCGGTGATGAACGCCCTTGAGGTTGTTGACATCTCGAACAACCTGGGCGACGCCAAGTCGATGATCACGCACCCGGCCACGACCACCCACCGGCGTCTGGGGCCAGAGGGCCGGCTGGCTGTCGGCATCACGGACGGCGTCCTGCGCGTCTCCGTCGGCCTCGAGGACGTCCGCGACCTGGTCGAGGACTTCGAGCGCGCCCTCGGCTGACCCCGCTCGGCTCACTCACCTCGGCTGACCCCCGCTCGGCTCACTCACCTCGGCTCACTCACCTCGGCTCACTCACCTCGCCTTGTTGCGCCGAGACCACGGTCTGACGGTCCGAACCGGCCTCAACCGGTGGTTTCGGCGCAACCAGCTGGGGAAGTTGGGGTCATGTGAGGGCACGCGCCAGAGGTGCGGCGACCGTCACCGAATGCTCGTGTCGAGGATCCACGGCAGGCCGGGGCGGGCAGGCTTGGTCAGCGTCGTGCCGAAACGTTTGGCTACTACCTGCTCGAGGGACGTCGCTGTCCTGACGGCAACACCGCACTCGCACAGATGCCGGGCCACCAGGCCGCGGGTGTGCTTGGCCATGTGTGTGGCGCCGGGGACACGGACCTGCACCCATCGAGCGGCGAGATCGTCCTGGGGAACCCAGGCTGCGGCATACGTGCTTGAGCGGCAGTCGACGATCACCCCGCGACCGGCTGCGATCGGGAGCACAGCGGCGAGCGGGGCGCGCCATACCGACGCCAGCGGACCGAGCTCGCCAAGGTTCACGCCCATGGACAGTCGGTACGGGGGGATCTTGTCGGACAGGCGCAGGGCGCCGAACAGAGCCGAGACGATGACCAGCCAGCGGTTGGCCCGGCGTCGGGAGGCGGCATCCATCGAGGGCAGGTCGAGGGCGTCATACAGGACGCCGCTGTAGAGGTCCGCAACAGGCACCGCCGGCGCAGAGCCCAGGCGGGTGTTGTGGGCGATATCCGCGCGGAGGTTGGCGCTGACTCGCAACAACGCCGGAGCATCGGGGTGCGCGCTGACCTGGGCCAGCGCGGCGGCCACTTCAGCGCGGGTCAAGGCAAGCTCGGGGAAGGAGACAAGCTGGGGGTCGGATGGCTTGCCTGCGATGCGTCCGGTCTTGGACTCCGAAGGTGGAAGCAGGATCAACACCTCCCAGAGGATAGACGGACGGGGCAGGGCGGCGCTCAGGCGGTTCTGGCTAGGGTGACTGTCATGTCGATGCGATGGATCAATCTCGTCAAGGACCAGCAGGCACACGGCGATTCGGGGCACGACCCGGCGCAGCTGGGCCAGGTATTCGATGCGGTGCGCGCCGAGCTCAAGGTCCCCGAGGACTTCCCGCCGGAGGTCCTCGCGCAGGCACAGGCGGTTTCCGGAGCCTCGGCACTGCCTCGACGGGACGAGACCGCGGTGCCGTTCCTGACCATTGACCCGCCGGGGTCCAAGGACCTCGACCAGGCGATGCACATCGAGCGCGCCGGCAAGGGCTACCGCCTGCGCTATGCCATTGCCGACGTCCCCGCCCTCGTCAAACCCGGTGGTGCGCTCGACATCGAGGCGTTCACGCGCGGACAGACCATCTATGCCCCCGACCGCTGGACCCCGTTGTACCCCGAGCGGCTGAGCGAGGACGCCGCCAGTCTGCTCCCGCACCAGGTGCGCCCCGCTTTCGTCTGGGACATGCATCTCGATTCCGATGGCGAGGGCACTTCGGTTGACGTCTATCGCGCCATGGTGAGCAGCAAGAGCCGACTCGACTACGCGGAGGTCCAGCGGGAGGTTGACAGCGGGACCGCCGACGAGCGCCTCAACCTGCTCAAGGAGGTCGGCGAACGGCGCATCATCCTGGAGCGGGCCCGCGGCGGGGCGAGCCTGCCCATGCCGGAGCAGGAGGTCAAGGTGGACGAGGACGGCAACTACGCCGTGGCCTTCCGCCCTCCCATGGCCGCGGAGGAGTGGAACGTCCAGATCTCGCTGCTGACCGGGATGGCTGCCGCTGAGATGATGCTGCACGCAGAGGTCGGCATCCTGCGCACCATGCCCGAGCCGGACCACAATGCGATCCAGCGATTCCGCCGCCAGGCTCGAGCGTTGGGGGTCACCTGGCCCGCGGAGATGCTGTATGGCGAGCTGTTGCGTTCGCTGGACCGCACCGACCCCAAGCATCTGGCCCTGATCCACGAGGCGACCTCGCTGTTCCGTGGCGCCGGCTACATGCCCTTCGACGGCGGGGTGCCTGAGCTGACCTGGCACGCGACGGTGTCCGCTCCGTACGCACACGTGACCGCTCCGCTGCGCCGGCTCGTCGACCGCTTCGGCCTGGTCGTCTGCGAGTCCATCTGCCGTGACGTCCCGGTCCCCGACTGGGTGCGGCACGCGTTGCCCGCCATCCCGGAGATCATGACCGCCTCGGATCATCTGGCGTACGCCGTGGAGCGCGCCTGCACCAACGCCGTCGAGGCGGCAGCCCTGCGGCACCGCGTGGGTGAGACCTTCCGCGGTTCGGTCATCGACGTCACCAAGAACGGCGGCCTGGTGCAGATCAGCAGTCCGACGATCCTGGCCTCGGTCGACGGGGAGTGCTCCGCCGGCGCACACGTCACGGTCAGGCTCATCGAGGCCGATGTCGCCAGGCGCAGCGTGCGTTTCCAGGTCGTCGGCGGCGTCTGAGAGTTGTTCACGCGCCATACTGGCGGGTTCGAGGACCTATGCTGGTCAATGGATGAGTCGGTCAGACGGTCGCGTCGATGTTTAGGTCCCGGGATTCCGGGTAACCCACATCGCCGAGGAACGTCCGGGCTCCACAGGGCAAGGTGATGGTTAACGGCCATCCGGGGCGACCCGCGGGACAGTGCCACAGAAAACAGACCGCCACG
>DHJN01000260.1:8664-8837 GCA_002404345.1 Actinobacteria bacterium UBA4719
GTCGGGGTAAGGGTGAAACGGTGGTGTAAGAGACCACCAGCACTCCAGGTGACTGGAGTGGCTAGGTAAACCCCACCTGGAGCAAGGTCAGACAGCAAGCGTTCGAGGGCGGCCCGCCCGAGCTTGCGGGTAGACCGCTAGAGGTGCTCGGCAACTGTCTCTTATACACATCT
>DHJN01000213.1 GCA_002404345.1 Actinobacteria bacterium UBA4719
ACACCGTTATTTGTACAGTCCTGGACTGCGCAGCGACGTGGTCAGTGCGTCGACCTCCTCCGGGGCCAGGATGCGGGGCAGGGTCCGGGTGGTGCGGACCAGTGGGACGCCTTGCCGGGGCCGATGTCGTTCCCGGCGGGTCGGAAGCCCGCGGGGCACCGGATTGGTGGCCACGTCACCTCGGACGTGCAGAAACGCGAACAGCCCTGAGACGCTCGACAACCGGCGGCGAACAGTGCGGGCGGACACACCGCCTGCCTGGTCCTGGACCGGTTGGAGCTGTGGTGACAACGAGGGTTGGCCGGTTCGTTGCGCGGTCATGAACCCGAGCACGTCGCCCGGGCGCACCCGTTTGGGTGTCTTGCCCACGACCTCGAAGAACACCTTCAGGTCGTAGGCCACCGCCAGGACCGTGTTCGGCCGGCAGCGACCGGACAGGAACTCCAGATAGTCGTGTAGCAGAGGCACGCCGAGTCGGACAACAGGTCCACCAGACGGGCCGTGAGAGTGGATCAAGCATGGAGCGTTTGTCGACATGCGGGTGCCTTTCTCTCCTCGTGGATCACCCGGGCCTATCACCGGTGAAATGTTCACGAAGATCACCCACATATCAAGCAGATGAGTGCGTATCGAGATGTCTCGGGGTCAGGAGGAAAACAACTGGTGGTATAGACAAGAACACGCAGTAGAGCCTCGCAGTAGGAACGCCCGCGCCTCCGTTAAGAAATCTCTGGAAGTTGCATGGGGACTCGGAGGCGTCGCACCTCCTGCGGCCAACCGCAGGCCACCGCGATCTTTCCCGCCCACAGCCGCGCCGCCTCCTCGTCGGCCACATCCACGACGGCGAAGCCGCCGAGGTGCTCCTTGGTCTCGACGAACGGACCGTCGGTGAACAGCGGCGTGCCGCTCGACGCATCGACACTGAACACGGGGGCAGCATCGTCCAGGCCGCCGGTGAAGATGAAGACCCCGGCAGCCTTCATCTCTGCCACCAACGGCCTGACAGCCTTGGACTTCTCGCGCAGATCCTCGACCGTGAGGTCGGGCACCCACTCGTCGTTGAAGGCGATGAGGTACTCGGTCATGTCTCCTCCTTTGCCGGGGGTGGCCCCTGCGGCCACCCTCCACCTTCTCTACGAACGGCGGCAGCCCGATTCGACACAGGCAGGACGAGCGTACGCAGCACCGCACGCAGATCGGCACGATCGAGCGCGCGACAGGCGGCAGATGAGTGCGTTTCCTGAGACGCTGTTGTCGTGACTGAAACTGAGCGTGACCGCGATGCGCTCGGACGTGCTCGCCAAGCCAGGCCCCGGGATGAGCTGGGTCGGCCTCTGCCCTACGGTGCCGAAGGAGTTGAGCCGGTCTCGGAGGAGCCGCTGCCGTCTGAGGAGACGTTGAGGACAGCACAAGAGCTCGTGGCGGCCGGTCGTCCATTTGCCGCCCATGAGGTCCTGGAGGCGCGCTGGAAGGCAGGGCCCGCCGAGGAACGGGACCTCTGGCAGGGATTGGCCCAGGTCTGCGTGGCGATCACCCATGCTGCCCGCGGCAACCGGACGGGTGCGGAGCGGCTCTCTGATCGGGCGGCCACGAGGTTGGCCGCGTATGCCGCGACTGGACGCCGTACCTACGGCGCCGACTTGAACGCGGTCATGGAATGCGCGCGCAGGCATGTCGGAGGGTAAAGGGAATCCGTACAGGGGGATCGTCCGATCACCACAGTGCGAATCCGGTCGTTGTAGGAGTCGCTGGTATCGCTGTGTTGGTCGTTGCTGTGCCTGCTCTTCTTCCGCCCTGTGTTCCTTGCCCCCACAGTGGGGACCCGCTCGAGGACGGTGTTCGGTCGGGAACGACGGGGAAGATTTCAGGATCACTCTTGCCGCGGCCCCCACGTCGGAGCAGTGTTAGCCCTGACGGTAGCGCCGTCGGGGCGCTGCCCCGAGCAGAGGAGTTCGTCGTGTATGCACGCACCACCACCGTCCAGGCAGACCCCTCCAAGATCGACGACGGCATCGCCAATATCCGTGACGAGGTCACACCGGTGATCACCGCAATGGATGGGTGTGTCGGGATGTCGATGCTCGCGGACCGCGCGTCCGGCCGCTGCATCGCCACGTCGTCATGGGAGTCAGAAGCTGCGCTGCGGGACAGTGCAGACAGGGTGCGCCCGCTGCGTGATGCAGCGGAGCTGGCCCTGGGTGCCACCACCAGCACGGTTGACACGTGGGAGGTCGCAGTCGTCCACCGCGACCACGCCATGCCCGAAGGCGCCTGCGCACGGGTCACCTGGCTGAGCGGGATGGCCGACCACGCCGAACGTGCCTCTGACGTCTTCAGGATGGCCGTTCTCCCCAGGGTTCAGGAACTCGACGGTTTCTGCAGCGCCAGTCTGCTCATCAGCCGCGAGACCGGTCGTGCGGTGGGCACTGTCACCTTTGAGCGCCGCGAGCAGCTCGAGGCCAGCCGCGATGCTGCTGCCGCCATCCGCGAAGCAGCCGGCAGGGACATCGGAGCGACCATCGACGACGTCGCAGAGATGGAGGTAGCGCTCGCTCATCTTCACCTCGGTGAGATGGCGTGATAGCGGCGGCGTGAGGCACGGTCTGCCGGGGTAGTCCGTGCTCGCCTCCGCACCTTCGCGACCTCGCGAGTGGTGGTTGGGCCCCCACGCTCGACCCCCGGCGAGCGTGGGAGCCGGGTAGTGAGGCGAGCACGCGTCATTGTGGGCGGAATGAGCGCACGCTCATCGGCTATGTCCGGCAGTTCCAACCGTCCCGATAGCAACGGGGTGTTGTTGTCAAGGGCTGTCTGGGCATGGTGCTGTGACGCGCGGCGTGGCCGGCGTCTGGTCCTTTGTCGGGTGACTGTGTGGTGGCTTCCCTGCGGTGCAGGCTGATCACGCGTGCTCGCCGTGGGGCGGCTCAGGCAACGTGGTCGCACTCGCTCAGTGGGAGGGGCCCGGCGTCTTGCTATTGGACGCAGTCAGGGCCGGGCGGTGGGTCTTGTCCGGTCGCGCTGCATAGCGGAATTGACGTTGGTCCGGGTCCCCGCCACCGAGCGAGTCAGGTCCGGGTCAGGGTCTTGCGTGCGGCGGCGGTT
>DHJN01000109.1:0-544 GCA_002404345.1 Actinobacteria bacterium UBA4719
GTCCCACCCACCTCGACCACCACCACGTCGACTTGCGGGTCGCGCGAAGCTCGGAGGATCTTCTCCTTGATCACGTTGGTGACGTGAGGGATGACCTGCACCGTGGCGCCCAGATAGTCGCCACGGCGCTCCCGCGCGATGACCTCCTGGTAGATCTTGCCGGTGGTCACGTTGGAGGCGACCGTCAGGTTCTCATCGACGAAGCGCTCGTAATGGCCGAGGTCCAGATCCGTCTCCGCCCCATCGTCTGTGACGAACACCTCACCGTGCTGGTAAGGGCTCATCGTGCCGGGGTCGACGTTGAGATATGGGTCGAGCTTCTGGAGGGAGACGCTGAGGTGGCGGGCCTTCAGGATGTTCCCGATGGACGCCGCAGTGATGCCCTTTCCAAGAGAGGAGACGACACCCCCGGTCACGAAAACGTACTTCGACATAGAGACCTCCAGGGCGGTTTTAACAATGGTACCGGACGTGAGGGCGCGACCTACGCCTTAGGCTCGACCCTAGGCTCCAGGACCACCACTTTGGTCTCGTACTCGCCCGA
>DHJN01000109.1:674-1656 GCA_002404345.1 Actinobacteria bacterium UBA4719
GGGATCGCGTAGTGCATGGGCACCACGTACCTCGGCTCCAGCTGTCGAACGACCTCTGCCGCCTGCGCGGCGTTGATCGCCGTCCGGCCCCCGACCGGAACCAGCAGGACGTCAACCGAAGAGACGGTTTCCGCATCGGTGTCGTCGAGGCGGTGTCCCAGATCGCCGAGATGGCAGACGCGAACATCGTCGATCTCGATCAGGTACACGGTGTTGCGTCCGTGTTTGGCGCCTTTCTCAGAGTCGTGATACGTCGGGAAGCCGATGACGCTCACGCCGGCCACTTCGTACTCGCCGGGTCCGCGAATCTCGTAACCGTCGCGCACCGCCTGCGTGTAGTTGTGATTCTCGTGCTCGTGGCTGACCGTCACCAGGTCCGCGTCGAGTCGCTGCAGCTTGAGCCCGATGCTCGGGGGAAACGGGTCCGTGACCACTGCCGCGTTGCGACCCCGCAGCCTGAAACAACCATGTCCTAACCAGGTGACGTCCAAATGACTCTCCTTATTACTTACATGCGCTCTGGAGCGCTGACGCCCATCAGGTCGAGCGCCGTTTTGAGAGTGTGACGCGCGGCGCGGCACAACTCCAAGCGAGCCCTGGTCAGATTTACCTCGTCGACCACCACGCGATGCTCGCTACTCTCGTTACCCGCGTGATAGAAGCGATGCACCGCGGTGGCGAGGTCCTGCACGTAGTACGGCACACGATGAGGCTCGAGAAGTCTCGCGGCGTCCTGCGCGATCTCGGGCCAAAATGCCAGCTGGCGGGCAACGTCGAGCTCCCATGGCTGCACCAGCAGTGACAGATCGGCGTTCTCCGGGAGCCGGGGATGCCGCTCGGTGGCCGTGCCCTCGACATTTACGAGCCGAGCGTGCGCGTACTGCGCGTAGTACACGGGGTTTTCGTTGCCCTGCGTGATGGCCAGCTCGAGGTCGAACTCGATCGTGGTATCGGGCGAGCGCAGAAGATAGAAGTAGCGCAC
>DHJN01000109.1:1795-2181 GCA_002404345.1 Actinobacteria bacterium UBA4719
ATCACGACCAGCTTGTCGGGTTCATAGCCCAACGCGGCGACCGCCGACTTCATTCGTGGCACGTACCCGTGATGGTCGGCGCCCCAGACCTCGATCACGCGGTTGAATTTCCGCTGCTCGAAGCGGCTGAGCAGATAGCCGAGGTCAGAAGCGAAATAGGTCGGCTGCCCGTTCGAGCGTATGACCACGCGGTCCTCGTCCTCCGACAGCACCTGCTCGCCCAGGCCGTCCTCCTCCTCGAGCGCCGGCCCAAACCAGGTGGCCCCGTCGCGCTCCTTGAGGTAGCCGGATTCGCGCAGTCGCTCGATGGCGGCCTGCGCCAGGCCGTCCTGCCACACCTTCGATTCCCAGAACCACTCGTCGTAGTGGATGTTCAGCCGGGCAAC
>DHJN01000109.1:2310-3980 GCA_002404345.1 Actinobacteria bacterium UBA4719
AAGGTCGCGGCGCGCCGCTTCGGCGATCTCGGTCACGTATTCGCCTGTGTAGCCGCCCTCAGGTGGCTCCTGGCGATGCAGCCGCGCATAGACCGAAGCGCCGAAGCGCCGGGTCTGCGTGTTGTCCGAGTTCACGTAGTACTCGCGCTGCACGTCGTGGCCGCTGAACTCGAGCAGCCTGCAGATGGAATCGCCGAGGATCGCGCCGCGGCCGTGGCCGATATGGAGCGGCCCGGTCGGGTTGATGCTCGCGAACTCCACCTGCAGCCGTTCCCCACCCCCTATCCGCGACGCGCCGTAACCGGGGCCGGTCTCGCTGACCTCACCGACCAGCCGCTGCAGCCATTCGGGCGTGAGCTTGAAGTTCACGTAGCCCCCTACCGCCTGCACTGTGGCGGCGCCATCGGGGATCGAAATGGTTTCCGCCAGCTTCGCAGCGATGGCCGGCGGCGCCTGCCTCAGCGCCTTGGCCAGCTTGAGTCCAGCCGGGCTCGCGTAATCCCCACGGTCGGGTCCCTTGGCGCGACCCAGCTCGAGGTCGGGCAGATCTCCCTCGACCCCGAGCGCGCGGACAGCCGACGTCAGGCCCTGGGCGATCACCTCGCGAATGGCCTGCTCGGACATTTGGCTCATGCACAGACCGGGTGCTGCCCGGCAAGCGTCAGCTGGACCTGGGTCGATGCGCCGGCTCGGGAGTAGGTGACAGCGACACGCTGGTCGGGGCGGAAGCGCGAGCGGAGCAGGAGGCGGAGCGGATGCGCGGCGTCGAGCTTGACGTCGTCGAGCTGGGTGATGACATCGCCTGGCTGCAAGCCCGCCGCGTCGGCAGGTCCTCCCTTGTCGACGGTGATCAGCTGGCTGCCCTCGGGCAGGCCGGCAAGCGCGGCCGCTTGCTGGGTCATGTCGGTGCTTGTGGCGCCGAGCGAGGACACCACGACCTGGCCGGTCGAGAGGATTTGTTGCACGTCGTCGACGATGTCGGCAACATTGAGACCAAAACCGGTTGGCGCATTCGAGCCCTGGGACTGCATCGCGACGCCGACTACCTGGCCCCCGACGTTGAGCAGCGGGCCGCCCGCGGTGCCTGCGCCGATCGCCGTGGTTGTCTGGACTGTGTCGCTGATCTCTACGCTGCGCTGTGTGCCTGATTCGGTGACCACCGCAGGTCGGTGCAGAGAGCTGACGTAACCGGGAGTCACCGCGCTGCCGTCCAGCGGGCCGCCCACCGCCACCACGACCTGGCCCTGGGCCAGCGCAGTCGGATCAGCGAACACCAACGTCGGCAGCCCATTGACCTGGTCGATCTTCAGCACTGCCACGCCGGTCTGGCAGTCGTAGTCGACGAGGCGGGCCACGTGCAGGTTGGCGTCGCCAGTCACCAGCACGGTCATCTTGCTGGCACCCGAGATCACGCTCACCGCAGTCACGATGTACCCGTCGGAGGTGACCAGGAAGCCAGAGCCACGGGTTACCGACGGCTGCTCCTGCGTCACGACGCTGACGACTGCGGGCTTGGCTCGCGCCGCGACCTGGATGACGGCGGACTCCTCGGAGATGGTGACGCCCGATCGAAGGTTCACCTGCTGCGGGTTGGTGCGCGACTGGAGCCGCAGGATTCCGAGCGTGACGCCCGCCGCCACCAGCGCGGTCACCAGGACGCTCGCGACGAC
>DHJN01000109.1:4117-4263 GCA_002404345.1 Actinobacteria bacterium UBA4719
TGCCGGTTCGGTTCAAAGCCCGCCGACGTGTAGAGCCGGACGGCGGCCTCGTTGTCGGTCCTCGTCCAGACGTAGCCAAGCGTCACCCGCCGCTCCTTGAAAAGGCGCACTGCCTGCTCCATCAGCATCTCGCCGATCCCGTGGCC
>DHJN01000239.1:0-5609 GCA_002404345.1 Actinobacteria bacterium UBA4719
GACCGCCTCGCCCTCGCCGACGGGGTTGTAGTACCAGCGCCAGAGGGCCTGTCAAGTTAACGGTGTAACTGATCTTTTTGTGGTTCGTCAGTTTCGGCCGTCGGACAGGCGTCCGTCGAAGGTGATCTCGAAGGCGTTCAACGCGGCCTTTCCAGAAGCGTTCGTACCCTGACGTGAAGGGCACGATGGTGGAAAGCCATGGGATGTGGACGTATCCGTCGGCGATCGCCGTGGTGATGTGGATGCCGAGGAAAGGCCACCGTCAGGAGTGACAGGCTGCGGTGCAGCCCGGTCACGGCAAACCGGGGGAGCCCTGGAAGGCGGCCCTGCCGGTTGACCATGATGCCGAGGATCGCGACGACTGAGAACAGGACAAGAGAAACCACGCCCGTGGCGCGGCTGGCGTACCAGAGTGCTGTTCCGGTGATCATCCCGATACCTCAGCAGGCCAACCGGCGACCGTGGTGACATTCCCATCAACGGTGACGAGCCGAGCCGGCAGCCCCAACCTGGCCAGCCAGCTGGCGGAGCGAAGTCCCCGGATGATGGCGGCGGTGCTGGCGATGTTGGCGTCAAGGGCTGAGCCAGCCGCGACAGAGACCGTGCGCCAGAGACCGTCAGCCGGCCGGCCGGTCCGCGGGTCGAGGATGTGATGCATCACGTCGCCACCGCGCTGCCACCTGCGGGCGCTCGTGCTGGACGTGGCCAGCCCACCGTGGTGGATGGCGATGATGCTGGTTGGTCCGTCGTCGGGAGCGGACGGATCACCGGCGACGTCCTGGACCCGGATCGACCATCCGCCGGGTGGCACGTCACCGGCAACGGCGATGTCCCCGCCGAGGCTGACCAGTACGCCGCAGGCGAGTGCGCGGGCGATCCGCTCGGCCGACCGGTCGGCAGCCCAGGCTTTTACCGTCGCTCCGAGGTCGAGCCTCACGCCGGCCGGCACAGTGAGCAGGCTGGCCGCTTCGTCGAGAACGATCTGCCGCCACTGTGGGACGTGACGCACGGTGACCCGGAGGGCCCCACCTTGTGCGGGCACCGTGGCGAAGTCGCGGTCGTAGCCGATCGCCTCCATCGCCCGCCCAACAGTGGGGTCGACGTCGCCTTGGGTGAGCTGCGCACCCCGCAGTGCGGCGCGGATCGCTCCAGCGAGCAGTGGACCGACCATGGTCGGCTTGCCGGCGCTCGCTTCGAGCCGCATCAGCTCGGAGTCGGCGCGGAACCGGCTGCAGGCCGCATCGAGGGCGGCCAGGTCGTCGACGAGCATCGCCCGCGCGGAGCCGAGCTGCGTCGCGTCTGCGACGACGATGCGGACCGTGGTGCCAATGGCGTTCCAGGCGCTCGAGTGAAGGCTCGCTGATGTCGCGGTCTTCGTTGGCCGCCCAAGGATCGAGGTGGCGCTCATCACGACGCTGCCGAGGTGGCGACGGGTGGGACGGTCGTCGTTGTCGGGGCTGTGCCTGTCTGCAGCTGCGAGCCGGAGTCGTCACCGGAGTCGTCATTGGTGGTGAACGTGAACGTGTTCGAGGCCACGCCTGCAGCGCCGGCGTTCGTCGCGGACGTCGAGCTCGGCAGGGTGAGCGCCATGCCGACGGCGCCGACAAGACCGGCTGCTCCGGCACCCAGGGTGATCGCTGAGATCGCGGCCAGCCCATTGTTGCGAGCACGTTGTCGGTCCGAGTCCGAGCTGGATGAACCCATCATGTCGCTCTCCGATCCCGGCGTGAGGGGGCGCGCGATACTGCGCCGTTGGTGTTCCATGCGTTCAGGTTCCAGCTCCTGGCTGTGCTGGGGTTGGGTGCTTCCTCTGAATCGCCTATGTGACTGCCGTCCCTGTATGACGTCGGCGAGGGCGAGCTCAACCACATAGCGGCCAGGCATGAAACCCAGAGGGAAACCCCAGTTTCAGCGGCCATCGTCTGTCTCACGGACCCGCTACTCCGGTGGGCAACGACGAAAGAGGACGACATGATCGACGACGAGACGAGCAATGACCGGTCGACGCAAGCAGCGACTGGCCGGGGCTGTCGGGCTGCTCCTGGCAGGAGGTCTTGCCGGCGGTGTGCTCGCGGCCACCAACTCTGCCTCGGCGGCAGACACCACGACCACGACGGCAGCTGGCCAGACCGCCGCAGTCCATGCCGCGGGAGGTCCGGAAGCCCCGGCTGACACGGCCACTCCCGTGCGCGCTGGCGAGAAGGCGCTGACCGGCAACGACATGGCGACCGCGAAGGCGGCTGCTCTCAAGGCCGTGCCCGGTGCGACGGTCTTCCGGGTCGAGACCGACGCGGATGGCGCGGTGTTCGAGGCTCACATGACCAAAGCCAACGGTGCGCACGTCACCGTGAAGTTCGACAAGAACCTCAAGGTCACAGAGATCCAGGACGGGATGGGCGCCGGTGGACCCAGCGGGTCTGGGGGACATGCGGGATCGGACCAGGGCACAGCTACGGCCTCGAGCGGACCGGCCGCCTGATCGGCCACCGGACGGGTTGAGGTCGCCACGAGTCTCTCCGTCACCCGGAAACCCAACACCCCAAGAAGTCAGCGGCCGCGCGCAGGACTGCTTCCTGATCGCGGCCGCTGTGTCTGCTGAAGGTGCGGCGTCGGGTCGGCTATCCGCGTCAGCGTGTGTGCCGCAGCCACCACAGTCCGACGAATGGCAGCACGAGCGGCACGAAACCGTAGCCGCTGCCGAACCCGGTCCACACCGTTGCGTGAGGAAAGGCCTCGGGGAACAGCTTGCTGGCGGCACCGACAACAAGGACGCCGATCAGCTCGATGCTGATGGCCACCGTCGCGAGGCGTCGTGAGGTCTCGTCCCCGCGAGCCAACGAGACCGTGGCGACGATGTACACGATCCCGGCAAACGCAGAGAGCACGTAGGCAAGTGGTGCCTCGTCGAACTGGGTGGCGATCTGTACTGCCGACCGAGCAGTCGCGGCCAGCGCGAAGAGTCCGTAGACCGCAACGAGCACGCGGCCGAAGCCTTGTCCGGTCGGGGCAGGGCCGGGTCGGTCGATGGCGTCAGACAAGGGGACCCGTCCAGACCTGTTGTACGCGCAGCACCATGACAGGCGTGAGGAGAAACGCGAAGGCGATCACGAGTGTGCCCGACCGCGACTTCTCCTCCCATGCCCACATGGCGGCGATTGGCGGGATGGCAAGGCAACCCAGCAGGTAGCCAACGAACTCGACTCGAGCGAAGTTATGGTCGCTCCCGACCATCTGCACGATGCCGCCCACCAGGAAGCCGACGAGCATCGCTTCCAGCACCCCGCCCCCCGCCAGGAGGGAGACCGCCGGTGGCCGGTTCATCGCGACAAGGACCAGCGTCCACGCGGCGAGCATCAGGGCGATGACGGTGATCGCCGTCGCGTAAGAACCTGTCATGTACCTGATGCTGTCATCACGGAAGGCGGTCGGCCAACACATGTGCCGACCCGCGCTCAACGGCATCCACCAGTCTTGGACACGGCTGGGGGGCGCGGGTCATGCTCGTCGCGACCAGCAGAGTCGAAAGGACTTGCTCACATGGGACACACATCTTCGACCTCTGGCTGCAAAGGTGAATGCGGTCCTCAGCGCCCGATTGGCCGGCTGCTTCCTTACTGGGCAGGAGGTCAGTGGTTCGATCAAAGTATCGCCTACCAGCTCGCCAGGTCCCGGACGCGCAGACCATCCGTAGCCAGCCCGGGCTCGGCACGATCCTGGGCGCCCGGGTGCTGGCCGAGTTCGGAGACGGCCCCCACCGCCACACCGACGCCCGGGCCCGCAAGAACTACTCGGGCATGTCCCCGGTCACGCGCGCCTCCGGCACCAGGCGGGCTGTGCTCGCCCGCTACGCGGGGGGCCTGCCTGTGGGTATCGCAGCCACGTCGCGTTGCGCGGGCGAGAGGACGCGGTCGATGCCGAGGCCCACCCCGGCGACCAGAGTTGCAGTGATGACGACCGTCGATGCCAGGCTCTCCTGGGCGACCTCGAACGGCACCGTCTGGATGAGCAGGCCGCTGCTGATGGCGCAGAGCAGGCCCCCAGCCACCGACGCCGCCAGCGCGATGTCGACGGCCCACGGGCTGCCTCGCCAGCGGCCGAGCCGACGGGCGGCAAACGCCAGGCCCACGGCGGCCAGCCCCCACAGAATGAGGGGTTGCGCCATCAGTAGCTCTTCTGCGTGTGGGCGTCCTGCGGCACCGACGGGGTCCCGAGGAACAGTGCTGCGACCGAGTTGGGCGTGGCTGCCACCACGTTGCCCCAAACGGTGGGTGCCAGGGAGTGCAAGATCTGCGAGTCGATCACTCGGATGGTGCTCTTTGGATGGGTGAGCAGCCAGCTGATGTACCAACGCTGCCAGTTCTCGGTCGCCCAGGTGTTCATCTCGGGGCACTTCGGCACCGTCCGGCTGACCCACGCTGTGGGGCCATGGGGTGCATTCAGCCGCTCACCCTCCGGAATCATGCACCGTGGCGCATCAGACTTCCGCAGATCCGCGACGATCTGCGATGCCACCGGGTTGTAGGGCCCGATTGGGTAGGCGAACGAGACAGTGGAGCGGGAGAAGCCGTGCTTGGCGGTCCACGCGGCGTCCGAACGCATGTTGTAGGCGTAGCTGTACCCCGAGAACACCCCGCCAACACACTCTGGGCGGCCGGTCCCTCAACTATCGTCACATCAGTCACAGGTGCATCCTTTGTCTCAGGAGTTACACCGTTATTTGTACAGTCCCCTGGTCAGCCGGGTGTCTCGTATGGGGAACGGCCTACCGGTACGGCTTGGCCAAAGTCCTCAGGTCGGGCTGGCGCTGACCTGATCTTCGTTTGGGGATCGGTCACCGTGACAACAGCCCGAGCCAAACCGGGCCTGAGCCACTGGTCCTCGATGGTGCACCAGGAGTGCACCATCGAGGTCAGGTAAGCGGCACCTTGTGCAGCGGGTTGCAGGAACCCAGGGGTCAACCCACGGACGGGCCCCAGGCGCCGGGTGGGGTGTAGTTCACGGTTTGGGTGGCGGCTGCGTCGACTTCCTCGGGGGTCATGAGGACGACCGTGCGGACGCTGGTATGGCCGGTGGAATTCACCGCCAGTGCCACCGCGGCGGCAGTCTTATTGTCCGGGAGTTCGACGATGGTGTAGACGTCGTCCTGGCCAAAGGCAAAGTCGAACGTCTCCAGCCGACCGCCGAGCTCTTCGGCCATCTTCTGAATGGCCGCACGGCGGGCGCTACCGCCGGCCGTAACGACGCCTTTGACTCCACCGCTGGCGTAGCGTGCGATGAACATGTAGCGGGCCATCGGAACCTCCTTGGTTCTCGTCTTCGTGGGTGCTGGCGACGTTAGTCCCGAGCCAAACCGACCACAACCGTCAGCTGCACGAGTTGGCGGCCGTGGCGCCCGGTGGCACCGTAAGTGGCTGGACCTGCGTCCTTCGCCGCCCGCACAGCGATCGTCCTACGGACCCGAGCTTGGCTCAGATGCGTCCGGTCATCGTTCGGTCCCGATCGACGCACTCACATGCCGTTCGGCCGCAGCCGCTTCCCGCAGAGCCCGCGCTTGCCAGAACCGTCCACGAACGTCCGCCGACTTCGGTCGCCGACCCAGAGAAGCGCTC
>DHJN01000239.1:5722-6651 GCA_002404345.1 Actinobacteria bacterium UBA4719
GTGCCGGCCAGCGCGGCCCGATAGCGGTCCGCGAGCGAGCCGACGATCCTCATCGTCCACAGGGCCTCGACGTTCACCCATGCGACGTCCCGCGCCTTTTCGATGTTCCACGAGCTGATGAGGTGGACCACCGGACCGACCTGCTCGTCCACGGCCTGTCCGACTTCGGTGAGAAATGAGCGGCGGACCTTGGACTCGCACGCAGCAAGCAGGTCGTTGACTGCCTGGTAGTCCTCGCGGACACCGGCGTCCTCCGGCGACGCGCCGAGTTGTTCGCAAGTCCGAACAACGGCAACGGGAAGGTCGTGCCCGATGTGGGAGTTCATTCCCGCGAGGGCGAACTGGATCGGCAGCAGCGAACGGTCTTGTCGACGCTCGAACAGGGGCGCCCATGCTTTGGGCACTGCGTCGCCCGGCGCGTCGTACGCCTCGAGCCACAGGCCCGCGAACGTCACGTCGAACTGCTCCATGAACACCGGGTCTCGGAAGACGTGCGCACCGTTGAGCCCGGCGGCCACCTCCTCGGTCACGGTGAGGTACATGCGATTGAACACCGCTGCTCCGTCGCTGCGGGGCAGTTCGTCGTCGATGCTGCGCAGGCGCGCGACGACGTCCTGCACCGATGTTCCTGTGGCGCTCACGTCCACCCGTAGCGGCCGACGAGCAGCCCAGCGACGAACCACATGAGGCCGCCGAGGATCCCGTCGATCACCGGCTTGACGACTGCCATGCGCCGACGCTAGCACCAGGTTCAGTCGGCGGGATGTCCAGCCGGCCGCCAAGGCGCCACCAGCTCAGCGACTTACGAATACCGCCTCATCTTGCAGTTGCACCCACACGCATGAGCGCACGTTGCCTCGGGCTTTTGTCTCGGTTACCGATCCTCCGCCGGGCGGCTGTCGATCATTGTGATGACCCGGATTCAATTG
>DHJN01000239.1:6694-7368 GCA_002404345.1 Actinobacteria bacterium UBA4719
GGATTCAATTGAAAGGATCTCCCGTTAGGCGGGTGGCTTGCGGCCGACGGTGATAGCCGGGGCGCCCGCGGGTGGAGAAGAGGTTCCTCACGCATGAGCAGGTCACGGCTCTGGCAGATGCGGCGGGGTGCTGCGGAACATGAACTCTCGCCGGGACGTGTTCGACGATGCGGCGGTCGAGGCGGGCTTGGATGGACTCACTCCGCACGAGCTGCGGCATACAGCGGCGAGTCTTGCCGTGAGTGCCGGAGCCAACCTGAAGGCGGTCCAGAGGATGCTCGGCCACGCTTCGGCGGCCATGACCTTGGATGTGTACTCGGGCCTGTTCGACGACGACCTCGACGGACTCGCGGATCGGCTGGACGAGGCTCGTGTGTACTCAACGTGTACCAAGGCCGATGGTGTTGCCAAGGGCGAGAGAGCGGTCGTGAGTGAGTTTCGTTCTGTTGCAACAGAATCGGCCTAGTTGGGCAGGTCGGGCTTGAACCGACGACCGACGGATTATGGGTGCGACGCGAGCCCGCATGGAAGGTTCGCGATCGGCTGTTTCGTGCGTAGTTCGTTGACCCTGGCTGACTCGGCTGAAGGGCGTTTCTCACTCTTGTGTGCCACAAATGTGCCATTGACGTTGGAGGCGACGCCGACGGGCTCACCTGGGGTCACGTCAAGGGCTC
>DHJN01000125.1 GCA_002404345.1 Actinobacteria bacterium UBA4719
GCCCGGTCCCCGGAAAGCCGATCGACCGACGCGACGCCTACTCGCATGGTCGCGCGGATCGCGAAAGCCGCTGGCATCCCACGACACATCAGCCCGCACTCACTACGGCACGCCGCGATCACCAACGCCTTGGACGCGGGCGTCCCCTTGCGTGACGCCCAGATCCTCGCCCGCCACGCGGACCCCCGCACCACCGAGCACTACGACCGCGCCCGTGGCAACCTGGGGTGCAGGTAACGGTGCTGTCACCAGCCCCAATGGGGTGCCTGGTCGTGGTCTGAGTGTCGGCAGCGTTCAGAGATGATTCCGGGTATGGACCTAGCCGCTGACGACGTCGATGAGCTGGTCGAGTTCTGGACCCTGCTCGAGGTCGATCGTGAGCAGTTGATCGGCAAGCGCGGCGCTACAGCGCTGGGCTTCGCGCTGCTGCTCAAGCACTACAGCCGGCACGGCCGGTTCCCGCGTGGGCGTTCAGATCTGCATGATGGCGTGATCGACTTCGTTGCGCGCCAGGTCGGGGTGGACGGTTCGGAGTTCGGGTCCTACGAGTGGTCTGGCAGCACGATTGAGTACCACCGCGCCCAGATCCGCGCTCACCTTGGCTTCCGGGTCGCCACCGTGGCTGACCAGGAGAAGATGACGGCTTGGCTCGCGGTGAACGTGGCCCACGCCGAGCGGCGACCTGAGCGGGTCAGGGAGGAACTCCTGGCCGAGTTCAGGGCGCAACAGATCGAGCCTCCCACTCCCGGTCGAGTGCTGCGCATCGTGCGTTCAGCTTTGCGCGGGGCTGAGCAGACCTGGTCGCGGCGGATCTCGCAGCGTCTAGATCCGCCCACGGTGGGCCGCCTGTTGAACCTGCTCGCGCCCGATGAGGATGTCGTCGAAGGCGTCGAGGACGGAGTTGGGGAGTCAGGCACCGTTCTGGGGTCGATCAAGTCCGCGCCGGGCAACGTGAGCTTGGAATCGATGACGACCGAGATCAGCAAGCTTCAGGCGGTCCGCGCAGTTGGACTGCCTGTTGGTTTGTTCGCCGACGTGGCGCCGAAGGTTCTGGATGGGTGGCGGGCCCGGGCCGCTGTCGAGGCACCGTCGCATCTGCGCCGGCACGCTCAGCCGCTGGCCCTGACTGTGCTCGCGGCGTTGGTCCATCAACGTGAACGCGAGATCACCGACACCCTGGTGGAGTTGCTCATCGCCACCGTGCACCGTATCGGTGCCCGCGCCGAGCGGCGGGTCACCAACGAGTTGATCAATGCGTTCAAACGGGTGACCGGCAAGGAGAACATTCTCTTCTTGATCGCCGAGGCAGCGTTGGCCAAGCCCGACGACGCGGTGCGGGAGGTGGTCTTCCCTGCGGTGAGTGGTGGCGAGCAGACGCTGAGGGAGCTTGTCCACGAGTTCAAGACCAAGGGCCCGGTGTATCGGCGCACGGTCCAGACCACCCTGCGGGCCTCCTACACCGGGCACTACCGGCGCGGTCTGATCGCACTGCTGGACGTCCTGGAGTTCCGCAGCAGTAACACCGCCCACCGCCCCGTGATCGATGCCCTGACGCTGATCAGGCGGTATGCCAAGACCGCGAACCTGACGTACTACCCGCTCGGGGAAACCGTCCCCGCCCATCGAGGTGCCACCGGGGACTGGTCCGACCTGGTCTACCGCACCGACACCCGCGGCCGAGCCCGCGTGGCCCGGATGGTCTACGAAGTGGTCACTTTCCAAGCACTGCGTGAGCAGCTGCGGTGCAAGGAGATCTGGGTCGTGGGCGCAGACTCCTGGCGCAACCCCGATGAAGACCTGCCCCAAGACTTCGAGCAGCGGCGCAGCGAAAACTACCGAGAGCTGCGCAAGCCGCTGGACCCCACCGTCTTCATCGCCGACCTGCGCCAGGAGATGACTGACGCCCTTACCGCGCTGAACACCGCGGTCCCGTCCCTGGACTGGCTGACCATCACCGATCGAGCCTCGGGCGCGATCACGTTGACCAAGTACGAAGCGGCACCCGAGCCGCGCAACCTGCGACGCGTCAAGGCCGAGGTGCAGCGGCGGTGGGGCACGATCGCCCTGGTCGACATGCTCAAGGAAGCGGTGCTGCGGACCGGCTGTCTGAACGACGTCGGTGCCGTCGCCGGCAGCGGCACCCTCGACGTCGAGGTGTTGGCCGAACGGTTGATGCTGGCCATCTACGCGTACGGCACCAACACCGGTATCCGCGCGGTCGCCGCCGGCGCCGGGCATGGACACACCGAGGATGAGATCCGTTACGTCCGGCGCCGCTACCTCACCCGCGACACCGCCCAGAGCGTCGCGATCGCCATCGCCAACGCGACATTCGCAGCGCGCCGCAAGAGCCTATGGGGTGAGGGCTCGACTGCGGTCGCCTCGGACTCCACCCACTTCCGCTCCTACGACCAGAACATCTTCACCGAGTGGCACTCCCGGTACGGTGGTCGCGGGATCCTCATCTACTGGCACGTCGAACGCGGGTCGATGGTCGTGCACTCCCAAACCCTGCGGGCCTCTGCTTCCGAGGTCCACGCGATGATCGAGGGCGCGATTCGCCACGGCACCACCATGAAGGTCGAAGGCAACTACGTCGACACCCACGGCCAGTCCGAGATTGGCTTCGCCATCACCCGACTGCTCGGCTTCGACCTGCTGCCACGAATCAAGCAGATCAACAAGATCCGCCTGTACCGGCCGGTCACCGGCCAGCCCGACGCGTACCCCCAGCTCACCCCGGCCCTCACGCGTCCGATCCGCTGGGATCTCATCGAGCAGAACTACGACCAGATGATCAAGTACGCAACCGCGATCAGACAGGGCACCGCCTCAACCGAGGCGATCCTGCGCCGCTTCACCCGCTCAGCGTCACACCCCACCTATCAGGCGATGCTGGAAGTCGGGCGGGCCCAACGCACCATCTTCGTCGCCCGGTTCCTGCGCAGTCGCGAGCTCCAACGGGAGATCACTGAGGGACTCAACATCGTCGAGGCGTTCAACGGCGCGAACTCGGTCATCTACTACGGCAAGGGCGGTGAGGTCGCATCTAACCGTCAGGACGAACAGGAAATGACTGCGCTTTGCCTGCGGATCCTTCAAGCCGCTCTCGTCTACATAAACACGCTCATGCTCCAGGACGTGCTCGCCGAAGACGCCTGGGCTGACATGCTCACCACCGAAGACCGACGCGGTCTCACCCCACTTTTCTGGCAGCACGTGCTCCCGTACGGCGAAGTGAAGCTCGACATGACCGCACGCCTCAGCATCCGGACCGCCGGTCCTGCCGGCAGCCCGTAAGCGGATCGGTGACCGGTCACCGATGACTGACCGGTCACCGATGCCCGTGCGGGACATATGTCAGGCACCGGTCCCAGAGCTGGAGCGAGTGCACCCAGCCAACAGTCGACGGAGCCAAACCGAAGGCGGCAGGTCATCCAGGGTCAGGTGAGCCTTCTGGGAGGAGATCTGGCGGTGTAGGGCGTCATCGGCTTGGAGTCGGAAGTCGACGAGCCTCCTCATGTATCGCCTATCAGTTCTTCCCCAGGGAAAGCTGTTCGCAACCTGCTCGAACGACTGGAAGCCGAACATGGGTGGGACGTGGTCGAGGACGGCGCGCAACAATGCATGGCAGGCGTAGGAGTTGCCACGGGAGTAGTTGTCGTTTAGCTCCTTGAGCAGGGCGGCGAGTTTGTCGGTACTCAAGCGAACGGCTTCGGCAGCCTGGACCACACCGTCGATGGTGACGTCGTCGACGTATGCGAGTGAAGGTCTCTCCACCGGTCCATTTTTCGCGGTCTCAACTTGAAACATCGGCAACGATGGGCGCGCGGATTCGCGAAGCCACTCGTCCTTGATAGTGGCGTACTCCTCGATCGAGCGCACCGTGGCGAATCGACGAACATCCCGACCGACGCCCAACCGCAAATCCAAGCCACCACCAGAATGCCCGGTTCGGCCCCACTGCTCGATGACCAAGACTTGGCCCAAACGCTCAACGTCCAGTCGCCGCTCAGCTGGCAAACGAAATGCGCGCATGAGTTGCCGACCGGAGACAACACACTCGCTCTCGGGCTCCCCTGGTGTTTGCTCAAACTTCAGCTCCCGTGTGGCGAACCATCTCAATGCCCGCAAGAACAGCTCGACATCGCTTTCGGCTGCTTCGCAGCACGCTAAACCTTGCGCGGTGAGCTTCATCTCGGCGTCCGGCCCGGGGGCCCATGCCTCCGCTCCATAGGGGCAGCAAAAGACCCGCAGGGAGCTCGCGCACCACTTGCTCGAGGTCGGGGAACCCTTTGGATCGCGCTAAGCGAAGGTCCAGAGTGCCGAAAGTGGGCCAGGCCGCCTGAGGAAAGAAGTCGTCGTATACCAATTGCAGGACTTGCCGCTGTTCCTTGGTCAGTGTGACCGGATGATCCATTGCCGCCGCCCTCGCGTCAGGTGCGCGCCTCGGTGGGGTACGCGCCGCGGTCCAAGTTACCGATGATCCGTCACGGGCGCGCAATGGCCGAAGCTCAACTCACTGGGCTCTGAGCGTTGTCTGTCTGTGGGGGTCTATGTGCCGCTGCAACGCCTTGTACCGATACGAGTCGCGGCGTGGTGCTTGCGGGCGCCTCCCTGCTGCGGACGGTCGCTGAGCAACCAGACAGCGTCGTCCGCCAAGACCGTAGATGCAGATACACATGCACCAGCACGTCCGATGTGGGGAACGACAACCGAAGCAACTCGAGGCGCGGCCGGCTCGTCCCGAAGAGGGTCCGCTTGCGGGAACGGGCGGTGTACGCGTCGGCACCAGCTGTGGGGCTGGGTCAACCGCAGGTGATTCGCCTTCTGGGACGACGAGGACGGGGCTGACGTCGCCGGCCGCCGGCTGACACAATGCATTGGCGAGCGAGTGTTTCGCATGGTGCTTCGATTGAGTCAGCGACTTTCCGCGGGCTGACCGTGTTACCGGTTGCTACGCCGATCGGTTCGGCTGGGATGATCTACAGCGACAGGTGTCGGATCGGCAGGGAGCAATCGTGACCGAACACTGCGTGATACTTGGAGATGTTCGGTTGCATGTAGTCGAGCAGGGCGAGGGCCCGGTGGTGGTGCTGATCCACGGGTTCCCGGAGACGTCCTACGCATGGCGGCATCAGCTGCCTGCGTTAGCGGCCGCTGGGTATCGCGCGGTGGCCTTGGACGTGCGTGGGTACGGCCGCTCGTCGAAGCCGGCCAGTGGCGAGGACTACCGGATGGTGGAACTTGTCGGCGATACCGTGGGCCTAGTCCGTGCGCTGGGCGCAACGACCGCCGCGGTCATCGGCCATGATTGGGGGTCACTGATCGCGGCCAACGCCGCGCTGCTGGAGCCAGATACGTTTACCGCGGTGGCCACACTGAGCGCCCCGTACACGCCCCGTGGCGGACCCCGCCCGAGCGAGATCTTCGCCCATGCCGGCGGGGACGCCGAGTTCTACATCAGCTACTTCCAGCAGCCCGGCCGCGCCGAGGCGGAGATCGAGCCCGATATCCGGGGTTGGTTGCAAGGCTGCTACGCGAGCTTGTCCGGTGTCACCATGCCATCCGAGGGCGCCAGCCATGTTTTCTACATTCCACCCGGCACACGGATGCGGGACCGGTTCGTCTCCGGCGAGCTACCCGCGTGGCTCAGCGATGACGACTTGGACGTTTACGTCGGGGAGTTCGAACGCACCGGTTTCACCGGAGCACTGAACCGTTACCGCAACGTCGACCGGGACTGGGAGGACCTTGCCGCCTACGACGGCGCCGCCATCACGCAGCCATCCCTGTTCATCGGCGGCGCCCTCGATGCTTCTGGTGCGTGGATCCAGAACGTCATCGACTCGTTTTCGACGACCATGCCCGGAATGGTCAGCAGCCACCTGCTACCGGGCTGCGGACATTGGGTACAGGAAGAACGCCCGGCGCGAGTCAACGAGATCCTCGTCGACTGGTTGCATAAGGTGCACCCGGCTACCGCCTGAGCCACCCATCGTCGAGAGAACCTTCTACGAGGATGACCACCGCCTGCAGGCATCGCCAACGAGCATCGAGCTGTAGACGGGTGCAGGACGCCGTAGTCCCACAAGCGGATCGGTCTACGTACGCCGAGGTACAGCTTCGATGCGTCCGGTCGTCGTTCCGCTAGGTAGGTAATGACGTCGCTGCACCGTGCTGATCGACGGACTGGACGGGCGCGGTTGCGCGCCCGTCCTACTGGTCGGGGGTCTCACTGGACGGGTGGAGGTGGACGCGTTCTCCGCTCCCACCTGCAGGCGAGCGGTCCAGTCCAGCTACTTGGTTTCCGAGGGCGTCTGTGCCCGGTGGTGTGCGGTGGCGATGTGGTGGTCGACGCCGGGCTCGGCGGCGGGGTTGACGTGAACGGTGGCGTCATCCAGGCGCGGGACACGGTGCATCAACTGGTGCTGGGCCTGGTCGGCGATCGCGTGGGCCTCAACAACGCTGAGCGTGTCGTCGACGGTCAGGGTGATCTCGGTGCGCATCCGGTGCCCGATCCAGCGCAGCTGGACGCTGTCAACGCTGCGGACGCCGGGCACGTCGCGTATCGCTGCTTCGGCGGCGTCGACCAGGTCGGGGTCGACGGCGTCCATCAGCCGGCGGTAGATGTCTCGGGCCGCGCCGCGCAGGACGGCCAGGATCGCGACCGTGATGAGCAGGCCGACGATGGGGTCGGCTAGCGGGAAGCCGGCCATGACTCCGATCGCCCCGAAGACCACGGCCAGTGAGGTGAACCCGTCGGTGCGGGCATGCAGCCCGTCGGCGACCAGGGCCGATGAGCCGATCTTGGTGCCGACCCGGATCCGGTATTCGGCCACCAGTTCGTTGCCGGCGAAGCCGATCAGACCGGCTACGAGCACGACCCAGGCGTAGGTGAGTGGTTGGGGGTCGATGAGCCGGCGGATCGACTCGTAGGCGGCGAGGATCGCGGACAACGCGATCATGGCGACGATGAAGACGCCGGCCAGGTCTTCGGCCCGCCCGTACCCGTAGGTGTAGCGGCGGTTTGCCGCGCGCCGGCTCAGGACGAACGCGACCCACAGGGGTATCGCGGTCAGCGCGTCGGAGAAGTTGTGGATGGTGTCGGCCAACAGCGCGACCGATCCGGTGATCAGCACCACGACCAGCTGCGCGATCGCGGTGGCGCCCAGGGCGACCAGGCTGATCTTGACGGCCCGGATCCCTTCCGTGCTGGCCTCCAGCGCCGAGTCGACCGAGTCTGCCGCGTCGTGGCTGTGCGGCCGGAAGAGCGAGGCCACGAAACCCTTAAGCCCGGCCGCGTGTTCATGGTCGTAATCGTTACCAGGGTCGTGGCTGTGGCCGTGTGCCGACCCATTGTGTCCGTCCAACTGATCATGGTCGTTGCTGTGGCTGTCGTGATCGTGCTCGGCGAAGTTGGCGTCAGCACTGAGGGCCGGGGCGCCGTGGTCGTGGCCCGGCTGGCCGCCCTCGGGTTGGTCGTGACTCATCCGCGTCTCCTTTGAGTGCGATCGTGTCCAGCGGCAGCGGCGGCTGGTTCCGTGAGGGCGGGTTTGCGCGGGTTCACTGGGGCTGCTCGACCCGCTACGACGTTCGCTGTCTGGCAGAGTCGTGAGCGCGGGACCTCGGGCGGGGCACCGGCGCCAGCTGGGCGACGCCCTCATCCAGGTGATGTCGGGGAAGCTCGGGACCGGCATGCTCGGCGTTGTACACGGCATCGCGGACCAGCTGGGCCACGTGCTCGTTCTCCACCCGGTAGAACACCTGCGTTCCCTCCCGCCGAGTTCGCACCAACCGGGCCAGCCGCAGCTTGGCCAAGTGTTGGGACACCGACGGAGCTGGCTTACCGAGCCGGTCAGCCAGCTCGTTGACCGCCAGCTCCTGATCGATCAACGCCCAAAGGAGACGTACCCGGGTGGCGTCCGCCAGCATCCGGAACACCTCCGCAGCGAGCTCCGCCTGCTCGATCGGCAACCCGTCGGGGCTTCCACTATCTGCATGCATGCGCAGATAATACCGCAGCCGACCTGGGTTCCGAAACTGCGGCAACGAGCCAGCCAAAACGAACGGCAGGTGGCCTCTGGCTCACAGCCGAGGCGGCACGTGCGTGCGTTGGCGCGGCCAGGACAGCGCACCGCCGCTACACCTACGGTTACCGGTGGGCCGAGGATCTGGCCAGCGTTTTCATCCTGCCCGCTAAGCCGGCGGCCGGCCGGACAGCAGGCTTTGGCGGATGTGCTCGTACAGGCCGTCGAACATCTGGTCGGTCACGACCAGGGTCGCCTCGTCACCGGAGCTGGTGAGCGTCAGCCCGCGGATGAGGATGTCCAGGCCTGCCGCGACCGGCGCGTTGAAACGCTCATCGCCCAGGTCGGCCTCGTGGATGATGTGGGCGATCTCCTCCAGGGCGGGATCGGAGGTCAGCTCGAAGTGCTGCAGCGCGGTCTCAAAGGAGCATCGACCGTGGTGATGGCTCAGGGGCACGCCGCGCATGTCGAACGGGGTCGCATCAGCCGGCACGTCGGCAGGGTCCTTGACGAAGACGAAGATGGCGTCGGGGTCGGCGAACCGGCGGATCAGCCAGGCGCAGGCCGCGCGGTCGACGTGGACGCCGGCTCGGGTCGCCCACTTCACGAACTCGCCACAGCCACCACGTTGGCGGCCAGGTCCTCGACGGCGCCTCGGGCGGCATCTCGTTGGGGTGGGGAGAAGAAGTCACGGCCTTCGATCCGTTGTAGCTCGCGGCGCAGTCGCGCCGTGACTCGACGCCGCGTCCTCTCGTCGCTGTTCTGAGTGGTCGCCGCCTCCGCAGCCACTGCCTCATACTCCGCGGCGATCGCGGCAGTCATTCGATGAACCAGGGCCGCGGAACCTGCCACCTCGGCCGGTCGCCCGAGCCACACCATCGCCTCACCGTGGGCATCGACGACCTCCTCGGCGACCCATTCCAGCGCCTCCCGGGTCCGGGCGTCAGCGGGAAGGGCGACGAGCCCGTCGGCGAGCTGGGCGACGCCGAGGCGTTTGAGCCTGCGCCAAACCGTCGACCGCGGCGTGGACGGGACCCGCGGAAGCCGATAGGCAAGGAGCACCCACTGATCGTCTGGTGACATCGGTAATCACCTCCATCACGTCCGGCCAGCGTAACCTCGTATTGCAACCAAAGTTGCAATATTGCGACCATGGTTGCACAATTGCGTGATGGTGACCAGTGACGGCGAAAGGCAAAGGTCACCCCGACGCCGACTGTCGATCCCGGTCCGAGTTGGCGCACTCGTCGTGGTCGCACTCGTCGTCGTCGCGGCACTGGTGACCTACGGCTCGACCCGCCAGCACACCATCGCGCTTCCGCTGCGGCAGGTGGCGGCAATCACCCTGCCAGGAACCGGCGGCCGGTTCGACTACGCCGACCTGGACCCGGCCACCCACCGTCTCTGGCTCGCCCACCTGGGCGACAGCGCCCTGGTCGAGGTCGACACCGCGTCCCGCCGCGTCGTGCTCACGGTGCCGGACATGTCCAACGTCACCGGCGTCATCGTGGTGCCGGCGCTGCACCGGGTCTTTGCGAGCACACCCGGCACCGGGCAGGTCGTGACCCTTGATGAGGACAGCGGCGCGGTGCTCGCGCGGACCCCGGCCGGGTCATACCCCGACGGGTTGACGTACGTCGCGAGCACCGGACAGGTGTGGGTCAGTGATGAGAGCGGGGGTGTTGAGACCGTCATCGACGCGTCCACTGGTGTGGGCGTGGCGACGGTGGGCTTGGGCGGTGAGGCCGGCAACGTGCGGTATGACGCGGCCGATGACCGGGTGCTGGTGCCAGTACAGAGCCGGGACGAGCTCGTCGTGATCGACCCGCATACTCGGGCCATCCAGTCCCGGGTCCACGTGCCGGGCTGCGACCACGACCACGGACTGATCCTGGACCAGACGCGCGCGTTCGTCGCCTGCGACGGGAACGACACCCTGGTCGTGTTGAGCCTTCCCGGGCTCTCCCGGCTGGGCAGCCTACAGGTCGGCCACGAACCGGACGTGCTAGCGCTCGACCCGCCCAGGCGGCTGCTCTACGTGGCCTCCGAGTCCGGCGTTCTCACCACCATCACCACCGCGGCACCTGCCGGACGGGTCACGGGGCGAGACATGCTCGGCGACAACGCGCACATCGTGGCGGTCGACCCCACCACCGGTGAGGCGTACTTCCCGATGCGCACCGGCCCGCGCGGCATGCCCGAGCTCCTGATCGAGGCCCCGACGGCTCTGGCGGCTGGGTCGTGAGCGCGATGCGCTGGGGTCTGGGTCGGGACGCGACGCTGTTGATCGCCGGTCAGGGGGTCCGGGCGGCCGGCTACGGGTTCACCGCCGTCATCTTGGGTGCGCTGCTCGCTGCTCGCGGGTACGGCCCGCTGCAGGCCGGAATTGTGCTGGCCGCGATGATTGCCGGCACTGCCCTGGCCAGCCTGGTGGTCGGTCGGCTGGCCGACCGGGTCGGGCGACGCCGCTGCTACGCAGTGTTCTTCCTCGGCGTCGCCGTGGCCGGTGCGGTTGTCGCTGCCGGTGCCCCGATCTGGCTGCTGCTGATCGTGGCCCTCAGCGGAACCCTGTCCACCGACGTCGTGGACAACGGACCGGCCACCACACTCGAACAGGTCATGCTCGCGGGCGAGGACGCCGGGACCGCCCGGGCCTACGGCAGATACAACGGGGTCGGTGCGGTCTCGGGAGCCTTGGGCGCCCTCGCGGCGGCGGCGCCAGGCCTGGGCCGAGTCGGCACCGGCGGTGGAGTCCACGCCTGGCTGTTCCTGGCCCTGGTCCCCGTCGGCCTGGTCGGTGCGCTGTTCGCGTGGCAGCTGTCACCCGCCGTAGAAGCACCGCCGGCTGAACCCGACCCCGACCGCTCAGCGGCCACCGCCAACGCAAGCGGCAGGCTGGGCGAATCACGTTCGGTGGTGCGCCGATTGGCCGCGCTGTTCGCCGTGGATGCGGCCGGCGGCGGGCTGGTCACGACGGGGTTCCTGTCCTACTACTTCGCTCAACGCTATGGCGTGACGGTTGCCTCGCTGGGATGGCTGTTCTTCACCGTCTCGCTCGTCCAGGCCGTCTCGGTGATGCTCGCACCGCGGCTGGCCCGCCGGTTCGGGCTGGTTGCCACCATGGTGGGCACCCACCTACCGAGCAACATCCTGCTCGCCTCGGTGGCGTTCGCTCCGTCGTTCCCGGTCGCCGCGGTGCTCTTGGTGGCCCGAACGACCCTGTCTCAGATGGACGTCCCGACTCGGCAGGCGCTCGTGATGAGCGTGGTGACCCCGGGCGAGCGGACCGCAGCCGCCGCGGTCACCAACGCCGCGCGATACACCGTCCGTCCTCTCGGACCTCTTGTCGCCGGCGCGGTCCAGCAGGTCGCGCTCGGCGCGCCGCTCCTGATCGCCGGGGTCGTCAAGGGCGGCTACGACATCGCGATGTGGCGCTGGGCCCGCCACCTTCCGTTGGTTCTGCCCCCGGCGGACAAGGCCGCGGCTTCCGACTCGACACCGGACACCCAGGAGGCCTTGTGATCGTCTGCCTGCGCACGGTGCTCGTCCCACCCGAATGGCGGGAGCGGTACCTGGCCTGGATCGAGGCCGGCCGGCGGATCCGCCAGGACCACGGCATCCTCGCCGCGGAACACGGCGCACACTCTTTCGACGCCCCAGGCGCGCAGTACACCCACCAACCGTCCCCGGACGGTACCGGCGAGTGGTGCACGTTCGAGACCCTCATCGGCGCCCACGACCTCGGCGGCAATCGCGCGCTGCTCCGGCTGGCCAGCATCGTGCACGCCGCCGACGTCGCCGCCGACGTGGACAGCGACCCGCTCGGTCACGGGCTACTGGCCATCGGCGTCGGCGGGCTGGACGTCGAACCCGACGACCAGTTGCTCCTGGAACACGGCATGTTCGTCTACGACGCGCTCTACGCCTGGTGCGCCCACCAGGTCGGCGCGTCACCGGCATGACCGGCGATCACCTCCAGGGCGACGCGATCCGGATTGCCGCCGTCCGCCAGGTCGCGACCCTCATGGCCGCCGCCGCGATCACCGCCCCCAAGTCCGGTGGGCAACTCTTCCTGGCCGGCAAGCCCAACTTCCTCGAGACGGTCATCGTGGAAGACTTGACCACTCGGCGCGAGCTGGCGGGATGGTTGCGGGCCCGCGGCAAGGAACGCAGGGAGACGATCTGGTTCCGTGACGCAGAGGTCGCCGAGGCGGTCGATGCCATCCTGTTCATCGGGATGGCGCCGCACTGGTACCCGCCCAACTATGACTGCGGCGCCTGCGGGTACGCGACCTGCGCCGAGTTCCTCAACGCCACCAAGACGCTGCGCAAGGAGTCGGTCGAGCTGGAGTTCACCGGACCCACCTGCAACCTGCGCGACATCGACCTGGGCATCGCCGTCGGCTCCGCAGCCAAGACCGCCGCAATGCACTCGATCGACTGCCGCTGCCAAACCCGGGTCGCCGTCGCCGCCCGCAAGGTCGGCGTCATCACCGCCGAGGTCGCCGTCGCCCTGTCCCTGTCCGTCACCCACAAGGCCATCGGATTCGACCGCCGCATGCCCGAGGTCGACTTCGACGCCCTCGACCTGCCAGCCACCGGCACCCAGCCCGTCGCCAAGGACCCGATCGCTCACCCTGGTGCTGCCCGCAACCGCCAGCAGCCCCGCCTCCCGACCCCGGGGCGCCAATGACCACCCCAGCCTGCGTCGAGCCGGCTCTGGGGACGTGCCCGTGCCTCAACCCGGCCGAGACAAACCGGTGATCTTCAGCGCGGTGCACATCGGGCTGACCGCCCTGACCACCGGCCTGTTCGCCTTGGCCGCGGCCGCGTGGCGGCTGCCCCGCGGCCACTGGCGGCACATGCTGGCCGTTGGGGTGCTGACAGCCGTCGCGGTGTTCATGTGGCGGATCTCAGCCAACATGCCTCAGCTCAACGACGACGGGCTGCGCCCCTTCTCCGCCAACGACTGGGCTGCGCCGGTTCTCACCTACGTCGTCCTAAGCGTTTACGGCGATCTCGTGCCGCCAGCCGACCCCGCCCGCTACCGGCAGACAAAAGCGTTGACCACGATGCTGGCACTGGTGATCAACGTCATCACGATCTGAGCCCGGTCTGTGCGCCGGCAGGTGGTAAGGAATCATCTCGTGAAGCCCAGCGTCCACGTGTGAGCACATCGGGATCTGGCAGCAATTCGAGCACTCCGGGTGCTTCATAACCACCAGAACAGGGTCTCCCTCGCCTTGCAAGCGTGGCTCGACTTCATCCGCGTCGCCCAGGCAGCCAGCTACCTCGGCCACAACTTCAGAAGGCCGCGTCGGCATCCTCCTGCATGCCGATCGCCCGGCCGCATCGTCCCGCTCAGAGACTCACCGCTATCCCAAGCCGAAGCCGTCCGAACCCGGAGACAGAACGATCACCGTACGGGGAACGGTCAGCGGAGCAGGTGACGGCGCTGTTCAACGCCACCCTGATCGTCCCGCAGGACGATCCATCACCGGACAAGAACGCACACTCAATGCGACTATGAGCGGGCGATTCGCGGTGCCAAGTATCCTGGCCGACTTGTGGTCCAGGAGCACGACTGCAGTCGCAAGTGCCCGGGTCTACCTGTTCTCGAAGGTGGCCTTTCGGTATCCGCAGGCAGTCCCGTTGATTCGCCCGCAGGCGTTCCGACGTGTTTAGGGAAGGACGTGGACAACCGCGCCATCAAGCGACGCCACGACCGCCTCAGCAGACGACTTCTGGCCCGGTACGTCAGACGGCGGCACAGTCTTCTCGGCGAGTGAGTTAGCCAAGAGGGCTGCCGCGTCATTCGTCAATTGAAGTTGCAGCCCGGGGTCATCGGTCGCGGTAACGGTCCAGCCTTCACCTTGGGCGTAATACGCCTCTCGCTTGCTCGACTGAACCACACCGTTAACACCATCTCGCGCCTCGGCCGTGACCCACGAGTTGACGGTGACCGTCCGCCCATTGAGCGTGCAGGTTGCCGTCGACCCCATATCCGGGCCGCCCTTGCCAACTTCTCCTGCCTTCACGTCGGCGCAACCT
>DHJN01000190.1 GCA_002404345.1 Actinobacteria bacterium UBA4719
GGCGTCTCGCTTGTGCGGAGGGGAGTTACTGATGGCCACGGCCAAGTGGAGGAATCACCCGTACCTGGAGTTGGAGGGCGAGGCGCTTGACAATCACATGATGGCCATGCACGGCTGGAGCATGCAGATGGTGGCCGTGAAGGGCACCCAGACCCTGGCGCAGAAGCACAACTACATCGGCGCCATGCACCTCAAAGAACACCACCGTTCGTCCCACACCTTGCCTCTTGACAAGGAGTGAGCACCCGCCTCTCGGCGAGGTTGCTTATTCATGGACCGTCAACACAATGTTCGTCCCTCAGAGGCATGGACATCTCCTATCATGTTCGAGCGGTGAACGTCGGGACAGCTCCCGGGGGCGTAAGCCGGCGAGGTCTCGTGACAGCGTCATGGCCAAGCAGTAGTCAGAGATCTCGACCTTCGGCGCTCGGCGGTCTGAGATGACACGTGATTTCAACCATGATGGCCTGGGGCTGAGGCGTCGCCGGTCGTGTGGCCTGACATGCGCGGCGCCTGCTCGGGCTCGAGCCCCTCACCGACATCCACTGAACGGTGTCCCCGATCGACGCGCATTGCGTTGAAAGCAGCGGCCGTGGCCGCCACCCACGCCGCGCCCAGGACATAACCGCCGACGACGTCGGACAGGTAATGGACGCCGAGAGCGATCCGGGANNTCCATGCAGGATGGGCAGGAAGACGAGCAGCAGCACCGCGTACCCGACCACTGCCGCCTGGGCGTGACCGCTGGGAAAGCTGAGCCCGGACTCATGGGCGACGGGGTGGGTCAGGATCGGACGTAGCCGATGGACCGCCGTCTTGACAACGGTGTTCAGCAGCGATGATCCAGCTGCCGTGACCACCACGAAAAGGGCCAGTCGGGGCAGTCGACGCCAGAGCAACCAGACAACGACAACGGCCAGCACGATCTGCCAAGCCAGTGCCGACCCGGAGTCGCTGATCAGCTGCATGACGCCGACGAACCCCGCGTTGGTCACCGCGAAATCGTGCAAACTGTCGAGTGCGCCTTTGTCGGCCCGCAGCAGCGGCGCCCACTTGTTCTCCACCAGCAGTAGCGTCAGCGCACCGGGGACCGCCACCAGTGCCAGCGCCACGGCGGCCAGCACTGCGCGGGCACCGAATCGGGTTGTTGACTTGGACGATGGCAGGGAAGACTCCTCCGGCGCATTGGGCCTGACGGTCATCTTGCCTGGTTCGCCAGGACCGATCCACCCCCCGAATGACTCCGCCATTATCAACGCCTCGGCAGCCAGGTCGGCCAGTATCGGGTTCGGCGGCATGAGCGAGATCGCAAGGCGCGGAGGGGTGTTCGGATCGGACGGGGGCGCGGCCAGTGTCGACGTGCAATCTTGGGGTGTCAGCGGGGCGGCTCATGTTGCGCTTCGCGCCTTAGGTCGCGGTGAGCGTCGGTCGTTGCTTTCAGCTCGCTGTCGGGCGCCTCTTCCAATGTGATCAGCGAGTTGTCAGGACTCGACTGCCACGGTGCCGCTGCTCGGTCTTCTCGGCGGATCCTTGTCGCACCTGTTGCCTCCGTCCCTCCGATGTGTTTTGCGTCGTGCGCTTGGGACACGTTCTACGTCAGTGGTGACCTAGACGGTAGCCTCGGTTGTGTCGCGGCGCCGGTGGACCAGGCAGCCGGCGGCGAGTCCGGCACAGGCTAGGCCGTTGATGGCGCCGACGATGACGTCGCTGAGATGGTGCATGCCCCGGTACAGCCGCGCGTACGCCACGAGGAAGGGAACGACCGAGCACACGCCGATCACGGCGCGGCGCAGCCAGGTCCGCTCAATGCTCGTGGCCATGATGGCTAGCGAGATGTACAGCGCAACGCTGGCGCCGACGTGGCCGCTGGGGTAGCTCGACGTCGGTGGGGCCGGGTCCAGATGCGGAACGTCCGGGCGTGGGCGACCGATTGCGGCCGACGCGGTGACGAAGATGGTTGCTTGTAGGCTGATGGCGATGGCCGGGATGACCGCGAACCACCAGCGTCGCGTGCGCCACCACACCACCGCGACAGCGACAACGCACACGCCGATGATGATCTCGGTGTTGCCGACGTGTGACCAGAGTGCAGTGACCGAGTCCCATGTCCTGGTACGGGTGTCCTGAAGCGACCGGTTCAGGGCGCTCTCGGAGCGGTCCCAACCCTTGAAGGGCGCGGTGAGCAGCAGGCCGAATCCGGCGATGGCCAACCACAGCACTATGCCGGGAGCGAGCGCACCAAGAAGCAGGCCTCGCACTGCGGTGCGAGGGTCCGGCCCGGTGCGGCGCCCCAGATGGGGGGGGACCAGCAACATGTTCCTTCGTTCTCCTCAGTTGGGCCGCTTGTGCCGGGAAGATCGTCACCGGTGCGACCGCAGAATCCTAACCTCCGACCCGGACCGCGCCAGGAACATCGAGCCGCGCCAGTAACATCGACACGTCGAAAGGAGCGACCGATGGCGCAAGGACGAGATGTCGCGGGTGTCGCATCCCAGGTTGAGGGCCATCCCGCACTGCAGATCGGCGCACGGGTCGGCTACGCCGTCAGCGGTGTGCTGCACCTGCTGATCGCCTGGATCGCCTTCCAGATCGCATGGACTGCCAGCGGCAAGTCGGCGGACCAGTCGGGCGCGCTGCAGACCTTGGCAGGGAGCAGCCCGGGACGGTTGACGCTCTGGGTGGCTGTGTTGGGGCTCCTCGCCCTCGGGTTGTGGCAGCTGGCCAGCGCTTTGGCGGTACGCGCTGGCGGCGAGTCATCGAGATGGGCGATCAAGGCCAAGGGCATCGCCAAGGCGGTCGTCTATCTGGTGCTCGCGTGGACCAGCTTCAGCTTTGCCAAGGGGCAACCCACCAGCAGCAAAGCGCAGAGCGCCGACTTCACTGCCACCTGCTGTCAGCACACCGGTGGCCGGTTGCTCCCTGCGGCCGGGGGTGG
>DHJN01000080.1:0-1730 GCA_002404345.1 Actinobacteria bacterium UBA4719
GGGCTATACCGGGTTCGAGTGACGGCGCTCGAAAGGCAGCCGCCCCGATAGCCACAAGGCCGATGGTTCCGACGACATTGACCCAGATGGCCGCCCCGAAGGCGAGCACGGGCAGTGTGGATGAGTCACCGGCGCGCCTCAGCACCTGCCGGACGCCGGCGGCGAACGTCAGCAGCAGGATGTAGCCGACGGAGAACAACAGGACGAAGACCAGCACCTGGCGCGCTTGGTTGTCACCTACCGCGACTTTCCAGTCGTCCCCTCAACTTCGAAGACCCCTCAGCTTGGTCGAGTATTCTCTCGAGGCCATCGAGGATCAGGTCCAGCCCGAACTCGAAGTCCTCGGCGCGTCCCGTCTTCATGATCTCGGTGATGACCTCGGCTACGTGTCGATACTCGTCGACGGGGAGCTGGCTGAGGACGTCGGCTGAGACCTTCTGCGCCTCCTTGACCTCGAATGGCAGGTTGAGCTCCTGGAGCGTGAATCCGTAGAGGTGGCTGTCCAGGGTGTTCCACGCATCGAGCGCACCCTCGATCGAGAAGCCGCCTTCCCGCAGCCGTCCGAGCGTCGCGTCCAGGTAGCGCGTCATGCCCGGGCCGATGTTGTAGCGCGACATGATGAGCATCGCCGCCCAAGGGTGAGCCAGCAGGACCTCGTGGGCCGAGATGGCCCGCTGGCGCATGGCCGTCTTCCAGTCGGTCCCTGCCGGAGGTATGTCGATGTCGCTCAGGACCAGATCGACAATGCGATCGAGGATGTCGTCCTTGTTGGCCACGTGGTTGTACAGCGACATCGCCTCGACCCCGAGCCGCTGGCCGAGCCTGCGCATCGTCAGCGACTCGATCCCGCTCTGGTCGGCAAGGGCGACGGCGGCGCGCAACACCCGCTCCGTACTCAAGGGGACTCGCCGCTCGGCGTTCGAATCGGTCTCTGTCGGCATCGGATCCTCCTGGAGCGCGGGGCGTACAAAGTAAGCCGCAGGGGTGGACGAGCTTACCCGGTAGGTGTACCTTACATCGTAAACGTACATCGTAAGTGTACAACCGGCGCCGGTCGGACCGGCCCCCTCAGCAAGGAGAAAGTCCATGAAGGCGATAGTCCAAGACACCTACGGCTCGACGGATGTTCTCGAGTTCCGGGACATCGACAAGCCCGAGATCGGGGACGACGAGGTGCTGGTTCGTGTTCGGGCCGCCGGCGTCAACCCTGCCGACTGGGCGATCATGAGCGGCCTGCCGTACATCGCCCGCCCGGTGTACGGGCTGCGCAAGCCAAAGAACGGTGTTCGGGGCACCGACGTGGCGGGAGAGGTCGCGGCCGTGGGCACCAGCGTGACCCGGTTTCGGCCAGGTGACGAGGTCTTCGGCTGGTGCATTGGCGCGTATGCCGAGTACGCGTCGGTTCCCGAAGGCGCGCTGGCACTCAAGCCGGCCAACCTGACATTCGAGCAGGCCGCATCCGTTCCCATGGCCGGCCTCGTCGCACTCCAGGCGCTTCGCGATCACGGCAACGTCCAAGCCGGGCAGAAGGTCTTGATCAACGGTGCCTCCGGAGGAATCGGCACCTTTGCGGTGCAGATTGCGAAGTCACTCGGAGCGGACGTGACCGGAGTGTGCAGCACGCGCAACGTGGACCTGGTCCGATCGATCGGCGCCGACCACGTCATCGACTACACCCAAGAGGATTTCACCCGAAGCGAGCAGCGTTACGACTTCATCCTCGACAACGT
>DHJN01000080.1:1811-7612 GCA_002404345.1 Actinobacteria bacterium UBA4719
GAACGGCGGAGGGTTCGACAATCGCTGGTTCGCCAGCGGAGGTCGCGTGATCAGCGCACATGTGTTGAAACGGTTCGTGGGCCACAAGCTGCGGCCGTTTCTCGTCTCGTTCAATTTCGATGACCTGGTCGCGCTCAAGGAGCTGGTCGAAGCCGGAAAGATCACACCGGTCCTGGACCGCACCTATCCACTGAGCGAAACCCCCCAAGCGATCGGTCATGTGGGAGAGGGGCACGCTCGAGGCAAGGTCGCCATCACCGTCTGACGCGCCGACAGCCTTCTCTACCTGACAGAAGGAGGTATCGATGGACACACAGCAGCTGGTCGAGTTCGTCCGGCAACGCGGACTCGCGGTCGTCGCGACTCGAGACGCTTACGGTGAGCCCCAGGCCGCACTGGTCGGCGTAGCCGCAACCGCCGAGGGCGAGATCGTGTTCGATACCTTGACCTCGTCGCGCAAGTACCGCAACATCAACTCCCACTCACGGGTCGCGCTCGTGATCGGCTGGGATGACGAGGTCACGCTTCAGTGCGAGGGTCTGGCCGACCTGCCGCTGGGCGAGGATCTGGTCCGCTGCACGACCGCCTACTTCGAGCAGTACCCAGACGGCCGCGAGCGCGCTGCCAGCCCGGACATCAAGCACGTGCGCGTGCGGCCTCGCTGGTTGCGCTACAGCGACTACCGCCCCGACTCGTTCACCATTGAAGAGTTCGAGCTTCCCTGACCTGGTTCCATCACTTGCTGGTCGCGGTCAGAGCGCCCCGTCGCGACCGGGCCAGGTAGATGGCAGCGGCTGCGAGGTAGACGAGCGCCAGCGCCGCGAAGACCGTCCGCGAGTAACCGGTGTCGGGCAGGACGAGGGCCGCGAGGGCCGCGGCTCCGACGAACGCCGCGTTGTAGAGGACGTCGTACAGCGCGAACGCGCGACCGCGAAAGGCGTCGTCCGTGTCCCGCTGGACGATCGTGTCGACCGCGATCTTCGCGCCCTGGGCGGCCCCGGCGAGCGCGACCGCACCGGCCAGTACGGCCCAGCGGGCGATGGTCGCCGCGAGCAGGAACTGGCTCGCCGCGGCCAGCACGAGGCAGTACACGATCCAGACGTGCGGTCCCGTGCGTGGGCTGAGCACCGGGGTCAGCACCACGGCGAGGACGAACCCGATGACGGAGGCGGCGAGCACCGTCCCGAACGTCCTCAGGCCGGCGGACGCGTTTGCCGGGTCCTCGAGCAGGTTGCGGGAGATGAGGATGCTCGCGATGAACACGACGCCGTACACGAACCGGTGCGTCGCCATCACGGCGAGCGCCCGGGCCGGGGTGCCGCGCCGGCGCAGGTGGCGTGCGCCGTCGACCAGGCCGCGGCCGAGCTCGTGCAGCGCGCGCGCCATGGCCACGGCGTCGGCTCGGGTGTCGGGTCCGAGCAGGTCGCGGCCCATGCGGGTTGCGAGCGCGGAGGCGGTGGCGAAGACGAGCGCGGCGACCGCCAGGATCGCGGCGTCCTTGGTCCGGCCCGGCTCGAGGACGAGGCCGAGCGCGAAGCCGGCAGCGGCGCCGGCGATCGAGGCGGCCGCGCCGAGGCTCGGCGTCAGGGAGTTGGCCGTGAGCAGCAGCGGGCCGCCGACGACGCGCGGGAGCGAGGCCGACAGCGCCGAGAGCAGGAAGCGGTTGATCGAGAGATTGACGAGCGCCAGCACGTAGACCGCGGGGCCGAGGCCACTGGTCAGGATGATGATCGCGATGGCGAGCGTGATCGCGACCCGCGCGAGGTTGCCGACGAAAAGCACCTGACGGCGACGCCAGCGATCGAGGAGCACGCCGGCCCAGGGGCCGACTACCGTGAACGGGAGCAGCAGGACCGCGAAGGCCTCGGCGACGCCGGTGGCCGTGCTCGCGTTCTCCGGGGAGAAGAAGAAGAGGGCCGCGAGCCCGACCTGGAACATCCCGTCGCCGGTCTGGCTCGCCAGACGCACCGTCAAGAGCTTACGGAAGTCGCTAAGTCGCAGGAGTTCCCTCAGCTCCCGGATCACCTGCACGCCGGTCAGCGTAGTCAGCGTAGTCGGCGGAGCGTGCGACGGGCCCCCGGGCCTTAGGCGGGCGAAGGAGTTCTGTCGGAACGAACAAGACGTCGCGACCACGGAATGCCACCCCTGCAACCCCAACGTTCACCCCCGTGCGCGTCGATGCGATGCGCGAGGGCTTCTGGTCTGAGCGGGCCGAGAGAGTTGTTAGCCTTCGGGACGTGTCTGTCACTATCTCCGTCATCGGTACGGGCTATCTCGGGGTCGTTCACGCCGCCTGCATGGCCGACCTGGGCCACACCGTCATCGCGATCGACACCGACGCCGCCAAGGTCGAGTCCTTGTCCCGTGGGGTGCCGCCGATGTACGAGCCCGGGCTCGAGGAGCTCCTGGCCAAGGTCCAGCCGACCGGTCTCCTGACCTTCACCACCGACTACGCCCGGGTCCGCGATGCCGACGTGCACTTCATCTGCGTCGGCACCCCCCAGCGCAAGGGCGAGAACGCCGCCGACACCTCCTACGTCTTCGCCGCCGCACAGTCGCTGGCGCCACACCTGGGCGTCAACGCCCTGGTGGTCGGCAAGTCCACGGTTCCGGTGGGCACGGCCGCCCAGCTGCGGGATCACCTCCAGCAGGGTGCCCCCGAGGGCAGGCAGGTCCGGCTCGCCTGGAATCCGGAGTTCCTGCGTGAGGGCTTCGCGATCCAGGACACCGTCGCGCCCGACAGGTTCGTCTACGGAGTGGACGGCCCGTCCGCGGAGGCCGACGTCGCGCTGCTGGACGAGGTGTATGCCGGCCCGCTCGCCTCGGGCACACCCCGCCTGGTGACCGACTTCCCCACCGCCGAGCTGGTCAAGGTGGCGGCGAACGCCTTCCTGGCCACCAAGATCTCGTTCATCAACGCCATGGCCGAGGTGTGCGAGGCAGCCGGCGCCGACGTGGTCAAGCTCGCCGACGCCATCGGCCACGACGACCGGATCGGCCGCAAGTTCCTCAACGCCGGAGTCGGGTTCGGCGGCGGCTGCCTGCCCAAGGACATCCGCGCGTTCATGGCCCGCGCCGGGGAGCTGGGCGCCGAGGAGGCGCTGGAGTTCCTGCGCGAGATCGACGCGATCAACGTCAGGCGACGCTCACGGATGGTCGACCTTGCTCGCGAGCACTGCGGCGGCACGCTCGTCGACAAGCGGGTCGCCGTCCTGGGTGCGGCCTTCAAACCCAACAGCGACGACATCCGCGACTCCCCGGCGCTGGACGTGGCCGAGGCAGCCCGCAAGGCAGGGGCGGTCGTCACTGTTCACGACCCGAAGGCCATGGAGGCGGCCAAGCAGGTCCACCCCGAGCTCGAGTACGCCGCGACCGTGGAAGAGGCCTGCGTCGACGCCGATGTCGTGCTGCACCTGACCGAGTGGAAGCAGTTCCGCGAGATCGACCCCGCCAAGCTGGCCGCGATCGTGGCGAACCCCACCATCATCGACGGCCGCAACGCCCTCGACCCCACCCTGTGGCGCTCAGCCGGCTGGGCCTACCGCGCCCTCGGCAGGCCCACAGTCTGAGCGGCACCCTCAGCTCGCAACCTCAGGCGTCGGGGCTGTATGCCGCAACCGGCCCAGTGACGCTCACGTGGACCAAGGTGTCGGGCATCGGGACGGACAGCCCGGACACCCGGGCGGTGACCAGACGCCCCGACGCCAGGACCCGAAGGTGCACGGCCGCGTCGTGTCCGAAGTAGCTGACGTCGACCACCCTTGCCTCAACGCCCACCTGCGAGGGGCCCGCCCGCGAGGGGCCCGCCCGCGAGGAGCCCGCCCGCGAGGAGCCCGCCCGCGAGGGGCTCACCTGCGAGGAGGCCACCCGCGAGGGGCCAACCAGCTGGATCTGCTCGGGACGCACCAGCAGGCGCGCCCGGCCGCCCGCGAAGCCTGCCAGGACGTGCAGCGGACCCAGGTCGGAGGATGCTGCGCCGTCCACGACGTCGGCATCGACCACAACTGCCGCACCCACGAACTCGGCGACCCCCAGGTCGGTGGGCGCGCGATATACCTCGTGCGGTGTGCCCACCTGCGCGAGGGTCCCGTCGCGCATCACCGCCACCTGATCAGCCAGCGACAGGGCCTCGGCCTGGTCGTGGGTGACCAGCAAGGCGGTGGTCTTGGTGGCCTTCAACGCCTGGACGACCGCACGACCGGTGCCTTCACGCAGCCCAGCGTCCAGCGACGAGAACGGCTCGTCCAGAAGGATCAGTGAGGGCCCAGGCGCGAGCGCCCGAGCCAAGGCCACGCGCTGCTGCTGGCCCCCGGACAGCTGGTGCGGAAAGCGTTGCCGCACCAGAGGATCGAGCCCCACCAGCGCCAGCAGCTCCTCGACCCGGTGACCACCGCGACGCTGGCTGCCCCGCAGACCGAAGGTGATGTTGCGGGCGACGTCCAGGTGCGGGAAGAGGGCCCCCTCCTGGGGCACATAACCGACCCGCCGGTGCTGGGGGGCGACGAACCGGCCGTCCCCGCAGACCAGCCGCTCGCCCAGCAGGATCTCGCCGGAGTCCGGCACGTCGAAGCCGGCGATGAGGCGCAGCAAGGTGGTCTTGCCGCAACCGGACGGGCCGAGGATCGCGGTCAGGCTCTCCTCGGGCACCGCGAGGTCGATGCCTCGCAGGACCTCCGAGGATCCGAAGGCCTTGGTCAGGTTGCGTACGGTCACAGCGGTCATACGGTCATCGACCTCCAGCGGTTACGAGTGAGAAGCACGGTCACCGGTGCCGACAGGAGGACCATGAGCGCGGCATACGGAGCGGCCGCTCCATAGGCAATGCTGCTGCTGTTGCTCCAGAACTGTGTCGCCAGGGTCCGGGTGCCGATCGGCGCGAGCAGCAAGGTGGCGGTCAGCTCGGTCACGACGGCAAGGAAGACCAGCGATGAGCCAGCACCCAGCCCGGGCGCGATCAACGGCAGGGTCACCCGTCGAAGCGTCTCCAGCGGGCCGGAGCCGAGCGCGTGCGCGACGTCGTCGAGCACCGGCGGCGCCTGGTCCAGCGCAGCCCGAACACTGACCATCGCCCGCGGCAGGAACATGATCGCGTAGGCGAACACCAACAGCACCACGGTCTGGTACGCGGGCCGGGCGAACCGGATGGCCACGGTCACCAGCGCCAGAGCCACCACGATCCCGGGGACCGCGTTCCCGAAGTAGGTGCTTCGTTCCAGCAGGATGGTCAGGCGTCCCCGCCGACGGACACACAGCCAGGCGATCGGGAACGCGAGTGCCATCGTCAGGATCGCGCCGGCCAGACCGAGACCGAGCGAGGTCGCGGTCGTTGCCACCAGATCACCGAGGGGGAAGTCCGTGGACGAGCCGGTGACCAGCCAGAACACCAGACTCCCCAGCGGTACGCCGAGGGCGAGCGTCGTGAGGCCGCCGACAGCGACCAGGCAGGGAGCTGTCGCGCGACCAAGACGACGCCGCGGAATGGTTCTGGCAACACCCCGACCGAGGCGCGAGTAGCGCTGATGACCGCGCAGCCGAAGCTCGACGGTGAGCAGCAGGAGGCAGGAGAGCAGCAGCACGCCCGCCAGCACGTTCGCCGCGGGCCCGTTGAACGACGAGCGGTACAGGTCGTAGATGGCCGTGGTGAAGGTGGGGAAACGCAACATCTGCAGCGCGCCGAACTCGGCAAGAATGTGCAGCGCCACGATCAGCGACCCACCCAGCAGAGCAGGACGCAGCTGGGGCAGCACGACTCGGGCGAAGGTGCGCCACGGACCGTAGCCGAGAGCCGCAGCCGTCTCCTC
>DHJN01000080.1:7693-21284 GCA_002404345.1 Actinobacteria bacterium UBA4719
GGGAAATAGGAGAGACTGACGATCAGGACGGCACCGGCATACCCCTCGACCTTGGCGGTCAGGGAGACCCAGCCGAAGCTGTTGACGAAGGCCGGCACGGCCAGGGGCGCCACGAGCAGGACGTTCCAGACACCGCGCCCGGGCAACGTGGTGCGCTCGACCAGCCACGCCATCCCGGTGCCGAGGACGGCCGTCAGCCCGACGCAACCGGTGACGAGCAGGCCCGTGTGTATGAGTAGCTCGCCGACGCGCGGGCGCCAGATGAGGGCGACCGCCTGGTCCCAGCCGATCGAGACGACATAGCCGACGACGAAGAACAGCGGTATCAGCGCGACCAGCACGATCAGCGCAGACAGCACCAGCAGCAGGCGGGGGTAGGTCCTCAGGGACTTACCTGACCTACCCGCGCTTGCTGTCAGCAATGACGTGAGCTGTGTCAGAGCAGGCCCGCCTGCTGCATCAGCTGGACGACCTTCGGGCCGTTGAGCTTGGCCACGTCGACGATCGGCGGGCTGAGCTCAGTCAGGGGCTTGAGCACCTTGTTGGCCGCAGCACCGTTGCCGATCGGGTACTCCAGGGCCTTGCTGTCTGAGAGGACCTTCTGGCCGGCCGGGCTGTTGAGGTACCTGACCAGCTGCTGGGCCTCGGCCTGGTGCTTGCTGGACTTGATCACGCCGGCGCCGGAGATGCTGAGGAACGCGCCGGGGTCATGGTTGCCGAAGAACATCAGCTTCACATTCTTGCTGTTGGTGCCGGACTCGGCCTGGTCCTTGTACCAGTAGTAGTGGTAGATCACACCGCTTTGGACATCACCGGTATTGACGGCCTTCATGACGGGGCCGTTGTCCTGGTAGACCTTCGTGTTGTCCTTCAGCCCCTTGAGCCAGGCAGCGGTCGCGGTCTCACCCTTGAGCGAGAGCACCGCGCTGACGATGGCCTGGAAGTCGGCCCCGGCCGCGGAGATCCCCACCTTGCCCTTCCACTGTGGCTTGGCCAGATCCATGATCGACGTCGGCAGGGCGCCCGCCTTGACCTGTGCCGGGTTGTAGGCGAACACGGTCGAGCGGGCGGCGAACCCGACCCAGTTCTTGTCGGCCGGCGCGAACTGCGGCGGGACCTGTGCCAGCGTGGTGTCTGCAACCTTGGCGAACAGGCCCTTGCTGTCGACGAGGGTCATCGCCGGGGAGTTCTCGGTCACGAAGACGTCGGCAGGTGAGGCGGTGCCCTCCTGGACGAGCTGGTTGCCGAGCTCGAAGTCCTCACCGTTGCGCACGTTGACCTTGATCCCGGTCGCCTTGGTGAAGTCGGCGACCATGAGCGCCATCAGGTCCTCGTGCTGAGCGTTGTACAGCGTCAGCGTGGCCTTGTCGTCCGAGCCATTGCCTGAGCCATTGCCTGAGCCATTGCCTGAGCTCGAGGTTCCGCATGAGGCGACGCCGAGCAACACGACAGCAAGTCCAGCAGCAGAGGCCGCCCGTGCGTTGATTCGCATTCCATCTCCCGTGCTCGTGAGTAAGGTAAGGCTCACCTTAAACGAGTTCAGGAGTCCGCCTTGCCAATGTTCCGCTTTGCCAGTGTGACGATGGGTACACCCAGCTCGCCGAGGAAGGCACTCAAGGCCTCTCGACTGCTGCAGTAGGCGCTTCCGAAGCACGCGCTTCCGCGGCCGTCACGCCGGCGTCTGGGTAGAGCAGGCACACCAAGCCCAGGCCGACTCCCGCACCGATGACCTGGGCCACGACGAAACCGGCGACTGACGATGCGGCGATGCCGGAAAACGTGTCGGAGAAGAGGCGCCCGACCGTCACGGCGGGATTGGCGAAGGAGGTGCTGGAGGTGAACCAGTACGCGGCGCCGATGTAGGCACCCACGGCGGGCCCAGCCAGTGCGCCGCGACCGGTGCGCGCCAGGGCAAAGATGAGACCGACCAGGCCGGCGGTGGCGACGATCTCGCCCAGCCACAGATGTGGCCCGGTCCGCTGATGGGACGACAGGTGCAGCGGCACGGCATACATGATGTTGGCAAGCTCTGCGCCGGCAACGCCGCCGACGGTCTGAACCAGGCTGTATGCCGCGGCGTCGCGGCCGGACAGGCCGGCGCCGGCGCGCCGTCCGAGCAGCCAGTCTGCGGCGGAGACCACCGGGTTGAGGTGTGCGCCCGAGACCGGGCCCAGCGCGAGGATCAGCACGGCCAGCCCGAGCATCGTCGCGACCGAGTTCTCCAGCAGCTGGAGCCCGACATCGTGGGGGGACAATCGCTGGGCGGCGACACCGGAACCCACCACGACGGTGACCAGCAGCAGCGTCCCGACCAGCTCGGCGAGCAAACGCCGGGTCAACGGCACGCTCCCGTCACGCCGGGTCAACGGCACGGTCCAGAGGCATATCGCCCGCAGGCTTCGGTGTCTAGAGTCATGGCACCGTGAATGGTCTCTGCCCGATGGCCCGGCGTCAAGCCAGGCCCGGCGCCGAGCAAAAGGCCGCGGACCTAGAAATGCGCAAGACGCTTGCACTTGTTACCGGTCAGTAGGACCATGGATGTTACTCACCAGTAACGGTGATCAACAGCGGCCCGGTACGGCCTCGATCAGAGCACGGAGGGACCCGGATGGGCCATTACAAGAGCAATCTGCGCGACCTCGAGTTCAACCTGTTCGAGGTCTTCAACCGTCAGGAGATCCTGGGCACTGGTCCCTACGCCGAAGTCGACCAGGGCACTGCGCGCGAGATCCTGCACGAGGTCGGTCGCCTGGCCGAGAACGAGCTCGCCGAGAGCCTGCTCGACTCCGACCGCAACCCGCCGGTGTTCGACCCGGCAACGGGCTCGGTCACAGTCCCGGCGTCGTTCAGCAAGTCGTACAGGGCCTACCTCGACGCCGAGTGGTGGCGCCTCGACGTCCCCGCCGAGCTGGGCGGCACGGTCATTCCACCGTCGCTGCGCTGGGCTGTCGCGGAGCTGGTCCTGGGCTCGAACCCCGCGGTGCACATGTACTCCGCCGGCTTCGCCTTCGCCAAGGTTCTCTACAACCTGGGCACCGACGACCAGAAGAAGATGGCCCGCCACATGGTCGACAACAAGTGGGGCGCCACCATGGTGCTCACCGAGCCCGACGCGGGCTCCGACGTGGGCGCGGGCCGCACCAAAGCGGCTCAACAGCCCGACGGCACCTGGCACATCACCGGCGTCAAGCGCTTCATCACCTCGGCCGAGGCTGACTTCTACGACAACGTCGTGCACTTCGTCCTGGCCCGACCGGAGGGCGGCGGCGCCGGCACCAAGGGCCTGTCACTGTTCGTCGTCCCCAAGTTCCTGGTCGACCTCGAGACCGGTGAGCTCGGCGAGCGCAACGGTGCCTACATCACGAACGTCGAGCACAAGATGGGCCTGAAGGTGTCCACCACCTGCGAGGTCACTTTCGGCGACAAGCAGCCCGCGGTGGGCACCCTGCTCGGCGATGCCCACGACGGCATGAAACAGATGTTCCGGATCATCGAGTTCGCTCGAATGATGGTTGGCACCAAGGCAATTGCCACGCTGTCGACCGGCTACCTCAACGCGCTGGCCTACGCCAAGGAGCGTGTCCAGGGCGCCGACCTGACCCAGATGACGAACAAGATCGCAGCGCGCGTGAGCATCACGCACCACCCCGACGTGCGACGTTCCCTGATGCTGCAGAAGTCGTATGCCGAGGGCTTGCGCGCCCTGGTCATCTACACCGCCTGCCAGCAGGACATCGTCGACCAGGCGCAGCTCACCAGCGGCTCCGATGAGCTCGAGAAGGGCTCGCCCGCCGCAATGGCCAGCCGGGTCAACGACCTGTTGCTGCCGATCGTCAAAGGTGTCGGCTCCGAACGCGCCTGGGTTCTGCTCGGCACCGAGTCACTGCAGACCTTCGGCGGCTCCGGCTTCCTGCAGGACTACCCGATCGAGCAGTACGTCCGGGACGCCAAGATCGACACGCTCTACGAAGGCACCACTGCCATCCAGGGTCTGGACTTCTTCTTCCGCAAGATCATTCGCGACAAGGGCAAGGCGGTGAGCCACCTCGCCATGCAGATCCAGGAGTTCGCCAAGGATGCGGATGGCGGGGGTGGCTTCCTGGTGGTGGAACGCGAGCTGCTCGGCGAGGGCCTGGAGGACGTGCAGGGCATCCTCGGGTTCATGGTCGCCGAGCTGATGAAGTCAGATCCGCGCGGCGGCGACGGCAACTCGGTGACCAACCTCTACAAGGTCGGTCAGAACACCTCTCGTCTGCTGCTCTGCGCCGGTGACCTCGTCGTGGGGTGGCTGCTGCTGCGTCAGGCCGAGATCGCCAAGGCTGCCCTGGACGCCGGCACCGCATCGGCCAAGGACCAGAAGTTCTACGAAGGCAAGATCGCGGCGGCGTCCTTCTTCGCCCGCAACGTGCTGCCCAAGATCGCCGCCGAGCGCCAGATCACCGAGTCGACGGACAACTCCCTCATGGACGTGTCCGAGGATGCTTTCTAGGACCCTGAGTCCGCGGCCGCGTCCGCCAGTCGCCGGGCGAACTCCGCGACCGCCGCACCCGGGTCGTCAGCCTCAGTGATCGCGCGTACGACGACGACGCGGCGCGCGCCCGCGTCGAGGACTTCGTCGAGTGTCATGAGGTCGACGCCGCCGATCGCGAACCATGGCCTGGCCCCGGTCCCGCCGGGCGGTGCGACAGCTGAGGCGTACCGGAGCAACGGCACTCCGGGCGCTGAGCGCCCTGGCTTGGTGGGTGTCGGCCACACCGGGCCGACGCAGAAGTAGTCGACGCCGTCCTCGTCAGCGGCCGCAACGACTTCCTCAGGCGCGTGCGTCGAGCGACCGATCACGATGCCGTCGCCGATGATCGCCCGAGCCACGACCACCGGCAGGTCGCGCTGCCCGAGGTGCAGGATGTCCGGGTGCACGGCCGCGGCGATGTCCGCACGGTCGTTGATAGAGAACAGCCGTCCATACCGAGCGCAGGCGGCCTGAAAGACCGCAGAAAGCGAGATCTCGTCGGCCGCATCGAGGGTCTTGTCGCGCAGCTGGACCGCGTCGACCCCAGCGGCGAGAATGGCGTCGAGGAAGTCCTCGAGATCACCCTGACGACGGCGTGCGTCCGTGCACACGTACAGACGCACGTCCTGCATCGAGGGGCGATCGGGCAGTCCGCCCGCGAGCTGCGGCAGCCGCGCGACGTCAGCCACCAGCCACCGCGCGCACCAGCTCAAGGACGTCGCCTGCAGCGAGCGCGGTCGTCTCAACCTCCTTGCGCAGCAAGGCAGTTCCGTTGTGTTCGACGACCACCCAGCCGACGCCGAGGCCGAGTTCGGTCAACAACTCGGGCACGGTCATGCCGGCCGGTACGTCGCGCGCCGCGCCGTTGACGACGATCGCTATCGTCGCCATGTCAGAACGCCGACGCCTGCGCGCGCCGCTTGACTTCGGTTCCACGATTGTCGACGCGCGCCTGGGTCGGGGGCAGGAGTGGGAACGAGTCCTTCCACACCGGGTCGTAGCCGGCGGCCGTGAGCATTGCGGCGACTTCCGCGGGTGAGCGCTCGTCGGAGATCGCGAACTGTTCCTGGCTCTCCCCCGGGTGCGAATAGCCGCCCGGCTCGGTCGATGAACCTGCGCTCATGTGCGTGACGGCGATACGCACCAAGCCGTCGCGCAACGCCGCGGGCTCGCGCGTCGAGAGCACGATCCCTGCGTCCGGCGCGGCGAGACGCAGGGCGCACAACGCCTGGACGTACGACGCGTCGTCGACCGGCACGACCGGCTGAAAGCCGGATGCGCACGGCTTGATGCGCGGCAGCGAGACGGTCACATCGGTACGCCAGTAGGTGCGGCAGAGGTACGACGCGTGCGCGGCGACAGCCAGGACGTCGGCACGCCAGTCCCCTGCAAGCCCGAGCAGGGCGCCGATCCCAAGCCGGCGGATACCCGCATCGGCAGCCCGCTCAGTGGAGGCCAGCCGACGATCGAAGTCGCGCTTCCAACCGGCGACATGCACCTCGGCGTACCGCGTCCGGTCGTAGGTCTCCTGGTAGTGAACGACACCCTCGGCGCCGGCCGCGACGAGACGTGCGTAGGTGTCGTCGCTCCACGTCTGCGTCTCGACCGACACCGACGGCACGACAGCGGCCACGCGGCGTACGACGTCGGTCAGGTAGTCAGGAGAGACGGCGACGCGATGCTCGCCGGACACCAGCAGCAGATGCCGGAATCCACGATCGGCGAGCAGTCGTGCCTCGGCCTCGGCCTCGTCGGGCGTCAGGGTCAGGCGTACGACGTCGAGGTCCTTGGCGAAGCCGCAGTACGTGCACGTCGAGAGGCACTCGTTGGAAAAGTAGAGCGGCGCGAAGAGCCGCACCGCGCGGCCGAAGCGCTGCAGCGTGCGTTCGCTCGCGACCGTCGCCAGTTCCTCGAGTCGCGCGGCAGCCGCGGGCGAGAGGAGCGCGGCAACGTGACGCGGGTAGAGGTGCTCGGCGCCGAGAGCCCGGTCGACGTCACCGTCGGAAACCCCGAGCGAGTACGACGACAGCGCGGTGGTGTCGAGAGCCGCGAGTTCGGCAGCGAAGCGGCCGGCGTCAGCGCTCACGCCGGTTGCCCGAGGCTGGGCTGGCCGAGGCCGTGCTGCCCAAGGCTGGGCTGGCCGAGGCCGTGCTGCCCAAGGAAACCGGTGAGCGGCGACGACGCCTCGGCTTCGCGCCGCGGCGCGGCACGCCCCGCGCGGTACGCGAGGCGGCCCGCCTCGGTCGCCATCGCGAAGGCGCGGGCCATCGAAACCGGGTCGTTCGCGATCGCGATCGCGGTGTTGACCAGGACCGCGTCCGCGCCGATCTCCATCGCCTCGGCCGCGTCGCTCGGGACGCCGAGCCCGGCGTCGACGACGACAGGCACGCCGGCCTGCTCGATGATGATCTCGACGGCATCGCGGGTGCGCAGCCCCTTGTTGGAACCGATCCACGAACCCAGCGGCATCACCGTCGCGCAGCCGGCTTCCTCGAGCCGGCGACACAGCACCGGATCGGCGGAGCAGTACGGCAGCACGATGAACCCGTCGGCAATGAGCATCTCCGCCGCGCGCAACGTCTCGATGGGATCGGGCGCGAGATAACGCGGGTCGGGCGTGACCTCGAGCTTGATGAAGTCGGGCATGCCGCCGGCTCGTGCGAGCCGGGCCAACCGCACTGCCTCGTCGGCTGTCGTCGCCCCGGACGTGTTGGGCAGCAGCAGGAAGCCGGTCGGGTCGATGAAGTCGAGGATGTCGCCCTCACCGGCGCGGGACAGGTCGACGCGGCGCAGCGCGACGGTGACGATCTCGGCGCCCGACGCCTCGAGCGCGTCGCGCATCACCGCATGGCCGGAGAACTTGCCGGTCCCGAGAAGTAACCGGGACGTGAAGGAGCGACCGCCGATGACCAGCGGGTCGGCGTACGTGGCTTGCACTGACATGAGGAAAGCGGCTCCCCTCGCCGGCATTACCCGGATCGGGTGGTGCGGGTCGCCAGCGCGTTGTGCCGGCCTCTCAGCCCGATTGCTCGAACTCCCCGGTATGGATGGGACGTCATACGCCGCCGAGTCTAACCGCGCACGACTCCCGATCGTCCCAGCGGTAGTCGGCGATCACGCAGGACCGGGAAGCTGGTGCGGTAGTCGCCGACCACCCTCATGTCGACGTCGACGCTGAGCACCTGCTCGTCGCTGCCGGCCATGGACGCCACGTCCCCGGTCGGCAGGACGACCTGGCTGTGCCCGCCCATCTCGACGCCAGCATGCGTGCCCGCCGTGTTGCAGGCCACCACGACGCACTGGTTCTCGATCGCGCGGGCGTGGGCGAGCAGCGACCAGTGCCGCACCCGAGCCGCAGGCCACGCGGCCGGTATGACGAAAAGCGTTGCGCCAGCGTCAAGCTGGGCCCGATAGAGCTCGGGGAACCGCAGGTCGTAACACGTCGACAGTGCCGCCCGAGCAACCCCGGCCGGCGACGAGGGGTCGGGCACATCGATGAGTGACAGGACGTCCCCGGCCTCCATCAGCAGCGGCTCGCCCTGACCGAAGCCGAACCGGTGGATCTTGCGGTAGGTCGCCGCCAACGACCCGTCGGGGGCAAAGACCAGAGAGGTGTTCCACAGGTGCTTCCCCTCGGGGCCAATCCCACCATCGGCCGGACGCTCGACAATCGACCCGGCGTGCAGCATGACACCGGCGTCCCGGGCGGCGGCGGACATCGCCGAGGCGATCGGACCATCAACGGGCTCGGCGCGCTCGTCCCACCTTCGGTAGGAGAACCCGCCTGGGGCCCACAGCTCCGGCAGAACGACGAAGTCGTGCCCTTCCTGGGCGCAGACGAGATCGGCGGCCCGGGTGACCCTGTCGGCGACAGGCTCCCGGTCGTCATACCCGAGCTGTATCACAGCGATCCGCATCTCAGTCTCCTCTCAGTCTCCGGGTCGTTGAGTGGGCCGGCGGCGCACGGGGGCCGGTGCGCCCGGATATCGCGTCGAGATGAGCGTTGTAGGCCTTCAGTTCGGCGTCGTCATCGCGATCGGCCTGACGGTCCAGCCGCTTGGACTCGGCATCGTCGGAACGCACCCAGGCCAAGGTGACCAACATGGCCAGGATCAGCGTGGGGAGCTCGCCGACCCCCCACGCGACGGCGCCACCGTTGCGTTGGTCCGCAAGCAGATCCACCGCCCACGGCAGGTGCAGGCCCTGATAGAAGGTGGGCGCCAACAACGTCGTGCCGGTCGTCAGGGCGACTCCGAAGAAGGCATGGAAAGAGACCGTGACGAAGAGGATGAGCAGCCGCAGCGAGGGCGGCCAGCGCTTGGGCCCGGGGTCGATGCCCACGAGCACCCACGCGAACAGGTAGCCGGCCAGCAGGAAATGGGTCGTCATCAGGACGTGCCCGGTGTGCGTCCGCAGGGCCAGCTCGAACAACGGCGAGAAGTAGAACACGACCAGGCTGCCGAAGAAGATGGCGGCTGCCACGATCGGGTTGCCAATGACCGCAAGGTATCTGGAGTGGACCAGGCCGAGCAGCAGCTCGCGGGGACCCAGGGTGTCGTCCCGCCGCGGCGTCAGGGTGCGCAGGGCGAGGGTGACCGGAGCGGCGAGGACCATCAGGATCGGAGCCGCCATCGAGACCGTCATGTGCATGAGCATGTGCACCGAGAACAGGACGGATCCGTAGACACCCGGCGCCCCGCAGGTGGCCCATACAAAGACTGCCCAGCCCAGGACCCAGCCGACGGTTCGCAGCACCGGCCAGGAGTCGCCGCGGGCGTGCATCCGCCGCACGCCGAGAAGATAGAGAGACACGGCAAGCACTGACACCAAGAGCCACAGCCAGTCGATGCGCCACTCGGTGAACCAGCCGCTGCCCGAGAGCGGGCCCGCAGGAGCGGTGTAACCGGTCAAAGCGTATGCCGGGTCAGCGCTGACGACCGGCATGAGCGGAACCGGCGCTGCACTGCGCGAGAGTGCCGTCCCCAGGCCGAAGGCGGCGCTCATCACGACCAGCTCCATGAGGGCCAGTCGCCCGAAGAGCCGGCCGGCCAGCGGATCCGCGGCGATCCGCTTGACCACGCGTGAGCGCTGCAGCCAACCCGCCGCGCCGAGTGCGACCAGCGCGACGACCTTGAGGATCACCAGCGCGCCATAGCTCGAAGCCAGGTTGCCGATCGAGCCAATCCGGATCCAGGCGTTGGCTGCCCCGGACACGGCGACGGCCCCGAAGCACCACCCGGCGACGGTTGAGTATCGCTGGACGCAGATCGCGAGATCCTTGCCGAGCAGGGGCTTCAGCATCGCCAACGCGAGCAGGCCTCCGACCCACACAACAGCCGAAACCAGGTGCAGGGCAAGGGAGTTGACGGCCGTGTCGTGGCTCGCGACGCCGGCGGCGTGACCAGCCATGGACAGCGGAAGCATTGCCAGGATGCTGAGCGCGGCGAGGGCGACCATACCTGAGCGGCGCTGGACGACCGCAGCGCCGGTCGTCACCACCAGGGCGATCGCGGAGCTGATCGCGGCCACTCGCAGGAAGTCGAGCTGGACGACGAAGGTCTGGAACTGGGTGCCAAACGACGGGTCGATGAGGCCGGTGCTTGAGTAGCTGGCGAACGAGAAGACGAGGCCGACGAGTCCGGCCACCACCCACACGACACCCGAGGCGCAGGCGTAACGGGTCGCAGTGATCCTGCGGGAGGTGCCGCGCCCCTCGGGGATGATCGTTGCCGCCACCACGAGCAGCCCCACGGTGCTTGCCGCCGCCAGGTCGTGGATCGCCCGCACGATCGGCAGCCCCCAGCGTACGAGTGCACCGGCATCCGGCAGTCCGGCGACCGGAGCCGCGAGCGCGCCTCCGAGCAGAGCAGCCGGTATGACAACGGCGACGACCGCCACGGCCGAAAGGATCAGGGGCAGCTTCGCGGTCTGCGCAGCTGCGCCGTCTGCCGTGGTCATCTCACCAGCGTAATTGAGGAGGGTAGCTTCCGAGTTCTAAAGTGACGCCATGCCCATGCACCCGGCACCACCTCAGGGTCTGCACGAACTCGTCGAGGCCTTCGTCCACACTGCCCAGGCCGTGATCGACCTCGGACACGGCTGCAGCGATGACGACCTCGCATTGCCCACCGAATGCCCTGGGTGGACGGTGCACGACCAGATAGCCCACGTCGTCGGCGTCGAGGCCTGGCTCGAGGGGCACAAGGACCCGCGGGTCGAGCTGCCGCCCTATGAGCACATCAGGAATGACCTCGGCAAGAAGGTCGAGTATGCCGTCGAGGTCCGCCGCGGACGCAGCGGCGCGGAGGTCGTCGCCGAGCTTGAACACGTTCTGGCACAACGACTCTCGACGCTGCGCAGTCCAGCGCTGAAAGACACCAGCATCATCGCCGGGCCATTTGGTCCGGACCGGGCCTCGACCGTGCTGCTGCTGCGCACCTTCGACGTCTGGACGCACGAGCAGGACATCCGCGGCGCGCTCGGGCAGCCCGGCAACCTGGACTCCCCGGCGGCGGCGGTGTTCGTCAACACGGTGTTTCTCCAGCTGCCCAGGCTGATCGCCAGGGGTGCAGGTCTCGAGCCGGGGCACGAGGTCGTCATCGACGTCACCGGCCCGGGCTCGGCTGTGGCTGCCCGCCAGGGCATCCGGGTCGAGATGGACGATCAGGGGCGGCCCCGCGGACACGCGATGTTCGCCGGTGATGCCGGCTATGCCGCTAGTTGGTACCGCCCCGGCGAAAGCGCGCAGACCCCCGATCGTCAACCAGACTGGCCGACCACGATCAGCCTGTCCACCGAAGCCTTCACCCGTCGGGCCGCCGGACGGCGCTCGGTGAGCGACACGGCATACGACGTGGTCGGTGACGAAGCGATCGCGCGTCGCGTCATGGAAGCCCTCGTCGTCACCCACTGACCGCCCCGCCAGACCGCCGGGCGAACACACTTGGTTGCGCCATACAAGTTATTTTGTGATATTTGTATGTCGCAAGCAAGTTCCTGGCGACTCTGGAGACACGATGGCGATCAGCCTGGAGACCGCAACCCGACTCAGCACCGATCTGGTCCGCGTGATGAAGCTGTTCCAGTCCCTGCGCCAGCATGCCCCCAAGCTGCACCCGGGAGTCGAGCCCGCGTCCTACCCGATCCTGTTCAACCTCGCCGACGAGCCGCGGCGGGTGTCCCTGCTGGCCGAATGCGTCCACTCGGACGTCTCCACGGTGAGCCGTCAGGTGACGATGCTGGTCTCCCATGGGCTGCTGGACAAGGTGGCCGATCCCCAGGACGGCAGGGCCTTCATGGTCTCGCTCAGCACCGAGGGCACGGAGCTCGTGGAGCGTCTCAAGGCCAGCCGGGGCGAGTGGTTTCGCCAGATGCTGCAGGACTGGGAGCCAGCCGAAGCACGAGAGTTCGGCGACTATCTCGAGCGGTTCGCCTCGTCCTTCGAAGCCTCCAACGACCAGATCAGGTCAATCACCCTCGCGCCGGCAACGGCTGTCACATCCTCCGGCAACGCTCTGGCCGATACCGCCAGCAAGGAGCAGTAATGGTCACCACCACCGCTTCGCGGACGCGCTCCACCGATGGGCCGCTCTCGCACAAGCAGATCTTGACCATCCTCGCCGGGTTGATGATGGGGATGTTCCTGGCCGCACTCGACCAGACCATCGTCTCCTCGGCCATGCGCGTCATCGCCGACGATCTCAACGACCTCGCCGGGCAGGCCTGGGTCACCACGGCGTACCTGATCACCTCGACGATCGTGACGCCGCTCTACGGCAAGCTCTCCGACATCTACGGACGCAAGCGCTTCTTCACCGCTGCCATCTCGATCTTCATCGTCGGCTCGATCTTGTGCACGTTCGCCACGTCGATGCCGATGCTGGCGGGCTTCCGCGCTTTCCAGGGTCTGGGTGCCGGTGGCCTCTTCTCCCTGGCCCTGGCCATCATCGGCGACATCGTGCCGCCACGTGAGCGAGCCAAGTACCAGGGTTACTTCCTGGCGGTATTCGGCACCTCCAGCGTGCTGGGTCCTGTCGTCGGCGGCTTCTTCGCGGGCCAGTCCACGCTGCTGGGGGTCACCGGCTGGCGCTGGGTCTTCCTGGTCAACGTGCCGATCGGCATCGCGGCACTCTTCGTGGTCAACCGCACGCTGCACCTGCGTCACACCCGCCTGGACCACCGCATCGACTTCGGCGGCGCCGCCGCGCTGACCGTCGGACTCGTCCCGCTGCTGCTGGCCGCCCAACAGGGTCGCGAGTGGGGCTGGGGCTCCCATCAGTCCCTGCTCTGCTACGGCATCGGTCTGATCGGCCTGGTCGCGTTCTTCCTGGTCGAACGTTCGATGGGCGCGGAGGCGCTGCTGCCGCTGCGCCTGTTCACGAACAAGACTGTGGGCGTCGCCTCGATCGCCTCGGTCGTCCTGGGCATGGGCATGTTCGGTGGACTGGCCTCGCTGCCTCTCTACCTGCAGATCGTCAAGGGCGCAACGCCGCGAAACGCCGGCCTGATGCTGCTGCCGATGACCTTGGGCCTGATGGGTGGCTCGATCATCTCGGGGCAGATCATCTCCAGGACGGGCCGCTACCGGCAGTTCCCGATCATCGGCTGCGGCCTGCTCGTCGGCTCGCTCTTCGGGTTCCACTACGTCGGAGCCGATACCACGCTGTGGCAGACGATGATCCTGATGCTGGTCTTCGGCCTCGGTCTCGGTTTCAACATGCAACCGCTCACCCTCGCCGTGCAGAACGCCGTCCCCCCGCGCGACATCGGCGTGGCCACCGCCTCGGCGACGTTCACCCGTCAGATCGGCGGCACCCTCGGGGTTGCCGTCTTCTTGTCCATCCTGTTCTCCGCGGTGCCGGACCGCATCCAGACCGCCTTCGGCAAGGTCGCCCCGACCCCTGAGTTCCAGGCGGCCCTCAAGAGTCCCCACTCCCCCACGGGCAACCCCCAGGCCAACACCGACTTCATCCACAATCTGCAGCAGGTTCGGGTCGGCGGTGGCGGTGGCGGTGGCGGTGGCGGTGGCGGAGCGGTCAACCCGTTGACCGACTCCTCTTTCATCCAGCAGCTCGACCCGCG
>DHJN01000115.1:0-182 GCA_002404345.1 Actinobacteria bacterium UBA4719
CTCAAACCGCCCGTAACTTCGGAGTAGACAAAGCCGCGGACCTGGTCCTTGTGTGGGATGAACGGGCTGGCCGCGATCCTCGCCAGAGACTGCTTCACATCTGCAGCGGGGTCGCGAAATGACTCTGGTGCCCATCCTGGGCGCAGACCGGTGTCGGCCTCGATCTGGGCTTTGAACTCGTC
>DHJN01000115.1:294-15000 GCA_002404345.1 Actinobacteria bacterium UBA4719
GTGAACGTGAGCATGCCGCAGTCTGTGTGGTGGATGAGGATGATCTCGCGGGTCCCGAGGAGTCGCTGGCTGATGACCAGGGATCGGATCTCGTCTTCGGTGATGACTCCACCAGCGTTGCGAATCACGTGGGCGTCGCCCTCGCTGAGGCCCAGCAGTCCGTATGGGTTCAACCGGGCGTCCATGCAGGCGACAATCGCCACGTGGCGCGCGGGTGGCATCGGCAGGTGGCCCTTGTCAAAGGCTGCGGCATAGGCACGGGCGTTCTGGAGGAGGTCATCGGTAACGCTCATCGAATGTTCTTTCAGATCCGCCATTGATCGAAGAGATTGGTGCGAGGTCGTCGGCCAGAGCTGATCCGGATAGTCAGCCTCGACGTCACACGGACCATGGTCGCCCCTGGAAGCAGGTGCGGACAAGAGGTGGTGAGCGCTGCTTGTCGAACCAGTGAGAAAGTCGATTAGTCACGGCTTGACCTGGGGATGAGGGCCCGTCGGAAGGACCCGCGTCGGCTGCGTGTTACACGAGACTGAGAGGTCCGAGCAGAGGAGTGCAACGTGGCCGAGACGACCGGCTGGAACGCGAAGATCATCGCCGAGTTCCGGGCGAACCAAGGCCGAGTGGGGGGCGCGTTTGAAGGTGCGCCCATCGCGTTGGTGCATCATCGGGGACGCAGGAGCGGCCGCGAATACGTGTCTCCCATGATGTACCTGGCTGATGATGGTGACGCGGCGACCATCTATGTCTTCGGATCAAAGGCCGGTGCGCCCACCCACCCGGACTGGTACCAGAACCTTAAGTCTGCGGGCCTGGCCCTCGTGGAGGTGGGAAGGGATACCTACCAGGTGACGGTGAGCGAGATACTAGGTCAGGAACGGGAACGCATCTTCGAGGAGCAGGCGCGCCGGTACCCCGGCTTCTCGAAGTACGCCGAGAAGACGGCCGGCATCCGCACGATCCCGGTCCTCGCGCTAGCGGCGCGCCTAGGCAACAGCCTCGGGAGGCCCGCCCGCGTCTAGCTCGGCCATCAACCGCCCGTGGTGCCACACTCGGCTCTGGCACGACCTGCTCCTGACGCCCACTCGAGATGAAGGGACCGCGATGATCTTCCACGGCTGGGCTGATGCGGTCCTTGACTTCTACGAGGGCCTGGAGGTCGACAACTCCCGGGGCTACTGGCAGGCCCACAAGAAGGTCTACGACGAACAGGTGCGGGGTCCGATGGAGGCCCTGGTGGCCGAACTCTCGGATGAGTTCGGTGACGCGAAGATCTTCCGTCCCCACCGCGACATCCGGTTCAGCGCCGACAAGACCCCGTACAAGACCCACGTCGGGGCCACTCTCGCCAACCATGGTTATGTGCAGGTCTCTGCTGGCGGGCTCGCGGTTGCCAGCGGCATCTACATCTTCGCGACGGATCAGCTGGCCCGCTACCGCCGCGCGGTGGCTCTTGATCTGACCGGCGTTGCCTTGACGAAGATTGTGGACGACGCCCGGTCGGCCGGGTTGACCATCACCGCAGCAGGCACCCTTACGACAGCGCCGCGTGGCTATCCGAGGGATCACCCCCGGATCGAACTGCTGCGGATGAAGGGCCTGGTCACCTGGAAGGAGTGGTCGGTCGAGCCGTGGCTGGCCACGGCGGAGGCGAAGGACAGGGTCGTGGCGGTGCTACGCGCCTCGGCACCCCTGGCCACGTGGCTCGATGTCCAAGTCGGCGCCTCTGAAACGGAGCGCTGAAACCGGGACTGACGGCGCCCGGGTGGTCGTGGCAAGTAGTCTGACCCGCGCCAAGGCTGCAGACGAGGATGTTCGGGCCACCGCGCGAGAGAAATGACGACGATGCACCTCCTCCTGACAGAAGCCGCACCGGTCGACTCCGGAGACACCGCCTGGATCATCGTGTGTACCGCGCTGGTACTGCTGATGACCCCCGGTCTAGCGTTCTTCTACGCGGGCATGGTCCGGTCGAAGCATGCGCTCGGCATGATCATGCAGAGCTTCGTGACGATCGCAGTCGTCTCGGTGACCTGGGTGCTGGTGGGTTACTCGCTCGCCTTCGACCATGACGTGGCCGGCGGCCTGGTCGGCGGGCTCCATCTGGCCGGGCTGACCCACGCCGAGGTCGCTGTGCCAGGAATGGACCTGACCGTCCCGCCGCTCGCCTTCGTGGCCTTTCAGCTGATGTTCGCCATCCTCACCGCCGCCCTGATCAGTGGGGCGTCCGCAGATCGGATGCGCTTTGGCGCGTTCGTGACGTTCATCGCGATCTGGTCTGTCGTCGTCTACGCGCCGCTCGCGCACTGGACCTGGTCCCCCGAGGGCTGGCTCCACAAGGCCGGGTTGCTGGACTTCGCCGGCGGCACCGTGGTTGAGATCTGTTCCGGCGCGTCGGCTCTTGCACTCGCCCTCGTGCTCGGTCCGCGCCGCGGCTGGCCACGGGAGATGATGGCGCCGCACAACCTGCCGCTCGCACTGCTCGGCGCCGGCCTGCTCTGGTTCGGCTGGATCGGGTTCAACGCGGGCTCGGCGCTCAGCGCGGGGTACCTCGCGGCAAGCGCTGCCCTTGCGACGCACCTGTCTGGCGTCGGCGGCATGATCGGCTGGCTCGTCCTCGAGAAGCGGCTGGCCGGCAAGGCTACAACGCTTGGCGCCGCCTCGGGGGCGGTTGCCGGCCTCGTGGCAATCACACCCGCTGCAGGCTTCTTGTCGCCCCTCCCGGCGCTCCTGCTCGGCGCCACTGCCGGCGCCGTCAGCCTGTTCGCGATACGGCTGAAGTTCCGGTTCAAGTACGACGACTCACTCGACGTCGTTGCCGTCCACTACGTCGGCGGGGTCATCGGCACCCTTTTCGTCGGCTTGTTTGCCGCGGTGGCCGTCAACCCCGCGGTCACACACGAGGGACTGTTGCTCGGCGGCGGTCTTAGCCAGCTCGCGCGTCAGGGCGTCGGCGTGCTCGCGGCAACGGTCTTCGCCTTCACCGCCACCTATGCGATCGCGTGGATTCTGCGCGCCACGATCGGTCTGCGGGTCACGCCAGACGAAGAGTCTGATGGTCTCGACTCCAGCCAGCACGCCGAGAACGCGTACGAGTTCACCGCTACCTCGAGTCTGGGAAGGGTCTCCTGATGAAGCTCATCACCGCGATCGTCAAGCCGTTCAAGGTGGGTGACGTGCGCGACGCCCTCCAGGAAATCGGCGTGCGCGGGCTGACCGTCTCGGACGTCCAGGGTCACGGACGCCAGGGCGGCCACACCGAGGTGTACCGCGGTGCGGAGTACCAGATCGACTTCGTGCCGAAGATCCGGATGGAGGTCCTCGCAGACGACAGCGACGCCGCGCACGTCATCGAGACGATTGTCACCGCAGCGCGGACCGGAAGGATCGGCGACGGCAAGGTCTGGGTGACGAACGTCGAGGAGGTCGTCCGGGTCCGCACCGGGGAGCGCGGCGCCGAGTCCATCTGAGGCGGCCCGTCGAGATGCGGGGTTACCGTATGGCCTTACCAGGCTGACCAGAATCTTGTCGCGTCGTTGACCGGAATATTCAAAGTGCCCAGACGAGGTGCTCTTTCGCTCTAATCGTTGCCGACATGACGATAGAGGCGCGCCTTTGACGAACGTTGTTCGACTTGAGGTCAGTGCGACGCCGTGGTGGCAGCGAGTCTTCGCTGCAACTCGTGCCGCATTGCCGCGGGGCGGCGCGCTGTCCGAGCAGAGCTGGTCGACGCGCCACCGAGGCATCTGCATGCTGCTCTGGGCGCATGTCGTCGTCCTTCCGCTGATCGGGGTGTTCCGTCATCAGACCGGGGCTGCGCTGCGTGGGGTGGCTATCGTGGCCGCGTTCGGCGTCGGTGCCATGCAACGTCGTCTCAGCCCGGGGTACCGATCCGCCCTGGCGACACTGGGCCTGATGTCGAGCTCCGCGCTCTTGGTTTTCATCTCTGACGGCGTCACCGAGATGCACTTCCACTTTTTCGTGATGATCGCGGTGATCACCCTCTACCAGGCATGGCCGCCGTTCCTGCTCTCCGTGGTTTTCGTCCTGCTGCATCACGGCGTCTTCGGGGCCATTGCGCCAATGAGTGTCTACGGTTCTCATTCGGTGATGGACACGCCGTGGCTGTGGACCCTGGTCCACGCTGGTTTCGTTCTCGCTGAGAGCGTGGCCTGCCTGGTGTACTGGCGGGTCACCGAGGACGCGCTCGACGGTGAGCGTGCCGCTCGGAGCGGGCTGGAAAAGGCCCACGGCGATCTGGCTCAGGCCCAGGAGCTGTCAGCGATGGGCAGCTGGGAACGGGATCTTACGTCGGACACCGTGACGTGGTCGCACCAGCTCTACGCCCTCGCCGGCGTGGACCCCACGACCTTCACGCCCACCACCGAGTCCTTCCTCGAGCTGCTCCACCCCGACGACAAGGCCAGGGTCGCTGAGCTGATCAGGGTGGCGTTCGAGGCCGGGACCGAGCTGGACTACGAGTGCCGACTGGTCCGCCCGGACGGCGAGATTCGAACCATGCATGCGCTGGGCGAGTGGGTGACCGACACGGAGGGGACGGTGACGCGGATGTTCGGCACCCTCCACGACGTGACCGAGCGAAAGCGGCTGCAGGTCGAGATCGAGTACCTGGCTTTCCACGACCCCCTGACCGGGCTGGCAAACCGCAGGCTCTTCCTCAACCGGCTCGGTCACGCGCTGGCCGTCACTGAGCGGTCAGGCCTCAGCTGCGCAGTGCTGTTCATGGACCTGGACGGTTTCAAGAAGGTCAACGACACGTTCAGTCACAGCGCGGGTGACGAGTTCCTGTGTGAGGTCGCGCGGCGCCTGACGCGCGTAGCACGCAGCGTGGACACCATCGCTCGGTTTGGCGGCGACGAGTTTGCGCTGCTGTGTGAAGGTATCAACCTCGAGATGGCGATGCGTGTGGCTGAACGGATCGATGAGCAGCTTCATCGACCCGTCCAGCTGCAAGGCACCGATGTTTCGCTACGAGGAAGCATCGGAATCGCCCTTGCCGAAGGCCGCCTCTCCACCGAGGACATTCTGTGGGACGCTGATGCGGCGATGTACGCCGTGAAGTCGAGCGGGAAAGCGGCCATTCGCAGTTCGAAGTGATGTCGGGCGCTGAGCTGGCTTCACGAGCGGGTGAGACCGGCGAAAGGACAGCGCTGTAGGGCAGTGCATCTGTGACGGGCTACAAGGCCTCAGCGTTGTCATGTCCTGGTGCGGTAGCGGAGGTGAACCACGCCGTTGCCGAACCGGCGTTCGTCCAGCAGTTCGAGCTTCAGGCGGACATTGTCGGGGAGGGACTGTTTGCCGCCTCCCACCACGATGGGCGCGAGGAACAGTTGGAACTCGTCGACCAAACCGGCTTTGATCGCCTGGGCGGCGAGGTCCGGACCGCCCACGGTGATGTCACGTCCCGCTCGCGCTTTGATCTGCCGGACCGCTTCAGGGTCGAAGTCTCGCTCGATCCGCGTCCTGGCGCTGGAGACGGTATCCAGCGTCTTCGAGTACACGATCTTGTCGGCCGCCCGCCACATCTGCGCGAAGTCCTGGATGAAGGGCGGCTGGTTGGCGATGGCGTGCAAGGTCTCCCAGTAGACCATCACCTCGTACATCCGGCGCCCGTAGAGGTAGGTGCCGACCGGCCGCTCGAGGTCGGTGACGAAGGTGTGCACCTCCTCGTCCGGCGCAGCCCAGTCGAAGTTGCCCTCCTCGTCCGCTACACAGCCGTCGAGCGAGGTGATCGCCGAGTAGATCAGCTTGGCCATGATGAGCCTCCCTTGTGGTGGCGCTGCCGGCGTGACGGGGACCGTCCGCCTGTGCGGACGTGGCCATTCCGGGCTGTCGCGGTCACGTCGGAACTTGGATTCGATCTCGGCGAAGAACGCCTTGAAGGGACGTTCGAACGGGCAACATCGTATCCAAGGGGAATCCAGGGGCGGCGACCTTCCACAGGTGGCCGGGGATCGCGCGCGGCAGGAGATCCGGTCCGCTCGAGCGCGCGTCGTACCCCCGTGCTCTGTCATCCCGGTCCTTGTACGCTGCGGACGTGAGATCGCCCCTGCCCGTTGTCCTTGCCCTTTGCACAGCCGCTGCCGTCGCGGGATGTGGAGGCGGCACGTCCACGCCTTCCGCCACTCGACAAGATCGTCGGTAGCGACGGCCTCGACGGCGTCGACGACCCCGACGGCCTCGACCCCGGTCGCTCTCACGCTCGCGAAGGCGAAAATCCTCGCAGCCGCAGCCGTGCTCACCGATGCTGACCTGCCGGGCTACGCGGCGAAGGCGCAGGGACACGACGCCACCAACGTCGCGTTCGACGCCAAGATGGCCACCTGCCTGGGCGTCACCAATCCGACCTACCTCACGCGAAACTTCGGCACGGCCTTTTCCAAAGGTGGAGTCGAGATCGACTCCTCGGCCGACGTCGCCACTTCCGCGGCCAACGCCAAGACGCAGCTGGCGGGCATGACGAGCAGCAAGGCACCTACCTGCCTCAAGTCCCAGCTGACAGCTGCTTTCGCCAGCTCGGGGCTTACGGCCACGTCCTTCTCGGCCCAGCCCGTCTCGGTGACGGTGCCCGGCAGAGACGCCGCGTTCGCCTACAGGATTGTGTTGGCCGCCACCGTGCAGGGACACAAGATCGAGATCCGGGGGTTCATCACCGGATCGCTGGTCGGTCAGGTCGAGGTGAGCCTGGCGGTGTTGGTCCCGTCGGCCACGCCTGTCACGCTCGAGCAGACGACCGCATTGCTGACCAAGGCCACCGCACGGACCAAGGCCGCGTCCTGACTTGGGCAGGTCGGGAAGCCCGGTGCCCCTCAGCGAGTTTCAGCATGTGATTGAAGCGAACGGGTAGCCATCTGACGGGAGGTCTCGATGAGCGGCGTGCCAATTGCTGACCATGGCTTGCTGTCCGATTGTCACAGCGCAGCGATAGTCACCCGGTCGGGTTCGATCGACTGGCTGTGCTTTCCCCGGTTCGACTCGCCGGCTGTGTTCGCCAGGCTCCTGGACGACGATGCTGGGCACTGGCTCGTGACTCCCGACGACGTGCAGGAGGTGACGCGGTCCTACCTGGGGAGCAGCCTGGTGCTGAGGACCGTCTTCACTACCGCGCACGGTCGGGTGCAGCTGACAGACGGTTTGCTCGTCGGCCATGGCGAGCGTCACCACGATCTTGGGCGCGCATCCCCCCACCTGCTCGCCCGGCACGTCGAATGCCTCGACGGCAGGGCGACTGTCCGCATCGAGTACCGGCCGCGGCCGGAATACGGGCTCGTCGCGCCGTTGCTGCGCCAAGACGGTAACGGACGGGTCGTGTCGCACGGTGGACCCGACCGGCTCACCCTGTGGAGCAGCCATCAGCTCGACGTCGCGGAGTCGGCGGCGGTGGCGGTGGTCCCCATGAAGGCAGGGGAGACCCTCGCTTTCGCGCTGGGCTGGTCTCGTGCGTGGGAAGCACCCCCCGCCCCGGACGCCGAATTCACCCCCGCGGCCCGCCTGGACGACACGGTCGCCGCGTGGGACTCGTGGGCTGAGCAGCACCAGACGTATGACGGGCCGTGGGCCGAGCAGGTGCGCTTCGCAGGTGTCGTGCTGCAGGGGCTGACATTCAAGCCGTCGGCCGCGATCGTCGCAGCGGTGACGACCTCTCTGCCTGAGGCTCGAGGCGGTGAACGCAACTGGGACTACCGGTACACCTGGATCCGTGATGCGAGCATGACCTTGGACGCGTTGTGGGTCGCCGCCTGTCCGGACGAGGCCTACGAGTTCCTTGCGTGGCTCGTCGGGACCGCGTCGACTGCGTTGCATGACGGGGGCTCGCTCCAGATCATGTACGGCGTTGGCGGAGAGCATGACCTCACCGAACGCGAGCTGCCGCACCTGGATGGTTGGTCCGGTGCCCGTCCGGTCCGGGTTGGCAACGGCGCCTGGAACCAGACCCAGCTCGACGTCTATGGCGAGCTGCTGGCAGCGGTCCACCGACTTCAGGATCAGCTGGGCGACCTCGATGCGCCGACCCGACGGTTCCTGATCGACGTCGCGGACGCGGCCGCGGCCCGCTGGACCGAGCCCGACCACGGCATCTGGGAGATGCGCGGCGAACCGCAGAACTTCCTCTACTCGGCCCTGATGTGCTGGGTCGCCCTGGACCGCGCGGTCCAGCTCGCCGAGCCGCTCCACGCCACCGACCGGGTGACGTCCTGGGCAGTGACGCGGGACAAGATCGCCCACGCGATCTGCACCCGCGGGTACAACGAGCGACTCGGGGCGTTCACCCAGACCCTCGACGGCGACGGGCTCGATGCCAGCGCGCTGATGATCCCGATCGTCGGGCTGCTCCCGGGAGCTGATCCCCGCGTGCGGTCCACCATCGAGGTCCTGCAGCGCGAGCTCTGCTACGACCACGGGCTGCTGCTGCGCTACCGCGACGACGACGGACTGGCCGGCACCGAGGGGTCGTTCGTCTTCTGCACGTTCTGGCTGGCACACGCGCAAGCCTTGGCCGGGGATGTGGACCGGGCCGGCGAAACGTTCGAGTGGGCACTGAAGTGTGCGAACGACCTCGGCCTGCTGTCCGAGGAGTTCGACAGTGCGGCGGGGGAGCAGCTCGGAAACCTGCCGCAGGCGTTCAGCCACATCGGCCTGGTCAACGCGGCGTGGGCCATCTCCCAAGCCCAGCGGGACGGCACTGTCCAGCCACCCGCCGTCGTCGATGCCCGACCCTGAGGGAGCGCGCCGGGCCGAGACGGCATACTCGCTGACAGACACCGTCAGACTTCGAGCTCGGCTCGAACACCCAGCAACCGCACTGGCCGTCGTGAGGTGAACGCGTCCAGCGCAGCCAGGGCGGCCTGCTCGATCGCTTCCACGTCCGAGGGTGCCGCTGTCAGCGCCCGGCCGTGGGTGCGGGTGGTGAACGGCGCGTAGCGCACCTTCACGACGATGCGGACGACGTGACGTTGCCCGTCCGCGATATCTTCAGCCACTCGCCGAACGAGGACGGCGACCTCGTGGCGTACCTGGTCCCAGTCCTCGAGGTCTTGCTGGAATGTGGTCTCGCGGCTGCGTGAGTGGGCAATGTACGGCGCGCTCACCACCGTCGAGCTGTCCTGACCCTGTGCCAGCCGCACCAGCCATGGACCGGTCGTGGGGCCGACCGCCGCGGCGAGAACCTGTGGATCGGCCCGCGAGAGCTCGAGAACCGTGGAGATGCCCATCCCGCCCAGCCGCTTGGCAGTCTTGGAGCCGACGCCCCACAGCACGTCGGTCGGCCGCTCGCCGAGCAACGCAAACCATGACGCGTGGGTCAGCCGGAAGATGCCGGCCGGCTTGCCGAAGCCGGTGGCCAGCTTGGCCTGCAGCCTGTTCTGGCCGATGCCCACGCTGCAGTCGAGATCGGCGGCCGCCCGGACGCGCTGCTGGATCTCCCGCGCCGACGCCTCAGGGTCGTCGGTCTCGACAGCCAGGAATGCCTCGTCCCCAGCCGAGCACCTCGACGACGGCATCGACTTCGTGCAGCGTCGCCATGACGTTGGCCGAGGCAGCCTCGTAGAGCTCCCGGTCGACGGCCAGGAACACCGCTCCGGGGCATCGCCGGGCCGCGGTCCGCAGCGGAATCCCGGAGTGCACGCCGTATTCGCGGGCTTCGTACGAGGCGGTGCTGACCACGCCGCGCTTGGTTGGGTCGCCATCACCACCGACGACCACCGGGCGCCCGCGGAGTTCGGGACGGCGCAGCAGCTCGACAGCCGCGATGAACTGGTCCAGGTCGACGTGCAGCACCCAGTGGGTCACACCACATTCTCGCCCGTCGCGCCTGCGTTCAGCCCGGCAGTCAGCTGACCGCTTGATCGCCTACGGTTGGTTCATGGCGTACGCACCCGAGTCAGCCCAGGAGGTCTCGACGCGGCTGCGGGCGACCGGCTATCTGCCTGACGAGGGCCTGTCCACTATCACCTACCTCGCGCTGGCCATGCAGCGGCCGCTGCTGCTCGAGGGCGAGCCGGGCACGGGCAAGACCGCCCTCGCCGAGGCACTCGCTACGTTGCTGGACGCCCCGCTGATCCGGCTCCAGTGTTACGAGGGGATCGATGCAAGCCAGGCTCTCTATGACTGGGACTTCCCGCGCCAGATCCTGCACCTGCGGGCGGTCGAGGCGACGAGCCAGGCGACTCATGGCGTGGACACCGAGGCGCTCGAGGCCTCACTGTTCGCCGACCGGTTCCTGCTCGACCGACCCATCTTGCGGGCGCTGCGCGAGCAGAACGCGGTGCTGCTCATCGATGAGATCGACCGCGCCGACGACGAGTTCGAGGCGTTCTTGCTTGAGGTGCTGTCGACCAACCAGGTGACCATCCCGGAGTACGGCGTGGTTCGGGCCGAGAAGCCGCCGGTTGTCGTGCTGACCTCCAACCGCACGCGTGAGCTTCATGACGCCCTCAAACGGCGCTGCCTCTATCACTGGATCGAGCACCCTGGTCTGGCACGCGAGGTCGAGATCGTGCGTAGCCGGCTGCCCGAGGTGTCGCAGCGGCTGGCCGAACAGGTGGCCCGGGCTGTGCAGCGGATGCGCGCCTCGGGCGACCTGCTCAAGCCTCCGGGTGTGGCCGAGACGCTGGACTGGGCGCGGGCGCTGCACCAGCTTGGGCGCGACCACCTCGACCTCGAGACCGCGAGCGCCACGCTGGGGGCCGTGCTGAAGTACCGCGAGGACGCGGACCGTGTGCGGGATGCCCTGGACCTGATCCTGGCCGGGTAAGCAATGAGAGGTGAGCACGAGGTGAGCACGAGGTGAGCGCCGGTTTGGGTGACGCTGGTCTGATGCCTGACTTGATGCTGGTGGCCTTCACCCGCACGGTTCGACACGCCGGTGTCGCGGTCACAGCTGACCGCACCCAGGCGTTCCTGCGCGCGACCTCGCTCGCCGACGCTGGCGACCGCCGGGGAGTGTTCTGGGCAGGCCGAGGCACGCTCTGCTCCTCACCGGAGGACCTCGAACGCTACGACGCCGCGTTCCGCGCCTGGTTCTCTGCCGAGAGCTCGCCCCGTCTGCGCGGTGAGCCCGCGACGCGAACGGTCCAGCGGGCATCCTTGGTGGACGAGGAGCCGGCCGGCGATCAGGGCGAGTACCAGGCGGTGCATGTCCGCGCGAGTGCGACCGAGGTGCTCCGCCACCGCGACATCGCCCAGCTGTCCGGCGCCGAACGTCGTTCGCTGGCAGTGTTGTTCGCCGGACTCTGGGTCGATCCTCCGCGTCGGCGCAGCCCACGGAGGGGCCCGTCCCATCGTGGTGAGATCGACCCCCGACGCACGCTGCGCGAACAGCTGCGGCGGGCAGGGGAGCCAGGACCCCTGAGTCATCGCCGCCGGCGGACCAGGGCCCGCCGGATCGTGCTCCTGGTGGACGTATCGGGGTCTATGGAGCCGTATGCCGACTCCCTTCTGCGGCTGGGCCACCGGATGTCTCACGCGGTCCCGGGCCGCGTCGAGGTCTTCACGATCGGCACGCGCCTGACTCGGGTGACCACAGCGCTGCGGCTTCGTGATCCTGACGAGGCGCTCAAGGTCGCGGGCCAGACCGTCCCGGACTGGTCCGGCGGCACGCGGCTGGGAGAGTCGATCCGAGCGTTCACTGCGCGATGGGGACAACGGGGTATAGCGCGTGGCTCGGTCGTCGTCATCGCCTCCGACGGGTGGGAGCGCGGCGACCCGCGGTTGCTCGGCGAGCAGGTCGCCCGTCTGCGACGCCTCGCCCATGCCGTCGTGTGGATGAACCCGCACCGGGGAAAGGCCGGATACCAGCCGGTCCAGGGCGGTATCGCCGCCGTGCTGCCGCACGTTGACCACTTTGTGGCTGGGCACTCGCTCGCGTCGTTCGCGGAAGCGTTGAAGGTGGTGGCACATGCGTGAGGTTCTGCCCGAGCTGATGGCCTGGTGGCGCGACGGTGAGGCGATCGGTGTCGGGACCGTCGTCGGGACGTGGCGTTCGGCCCCACGCCCGCCCGGTGCGTCCATGCTGGTCGGACCGGACAAGAGCGCCGTCGGGTCGGTCTCCGGCGGTTGTGTCGAGGGCGCCGTCTACGACCTGGCCCAGCAGGTGGTGGCCGACGGCCAACCGCTTCTGCAGCGCTACGGAGTCAGCGATGAGGACGCTTTCGCCGTTGGGCTGATCTGTGGCGGCATCCTGGACGTGTTCGTGGAAAAGGTCTCGCAGGAGACGTTCCCACAGCTGGACGGGGTGGCCGAAGACATCGAGGCGGAGCGCCCGGTCGCAGTCGTCACAGTGGTCGAGCACCCAGATCCCGCCTGGCTGGGCAGGCGACTGGTCGTGCGGCCCGAAAGGGACGGCATACCGCTTGAGGGCAGCCTGGGGTCCGACCGTGCCCAGGCGGCGATTGCCGATGACGCTCGGGGACTGCTGGCCAGCGGTCGCAGCGAGCTGCTCACCTACGGTCCGGACGGCCAGCGCAGGGGCGAGGGCATGCGCGTCTTCTGCGCCGTCTACGCACCCAAGCCGCGGATGCTCGTCTTCGGCGCGATCGACTTCGCCGCAGCCGTGGCCCGGCTCGGGTCCTTCCTCGGGTATCACGTCACGGTCTGCGACGCGCGGCCGGTCTTTGCGACGGTCTCGCGGTTCCCGCATGCCGATGAGGTGGTCGTGGCATGGCCACACCGCTACCTGAGCGAACAGGCGGCCACCGGAGCCATCGACCAGCGCACCGTGATGTGCGTCCTCACCCACGACCCCAAGTTCGACGTGCCGCTGCTGGAGGTCGCGCTGAGACTGCCCGAGGTGGCCTACATCGGTGCCATGGGGTCACGGCGCACCCACGCCGACCTGGTGGAGCGACTGCGCGCGGCAGGGCTGAACGAGGAGGAGATGGCCCACCTGTCCAGCCCGATCGGGCTCGACCTCGGCGCGCGGACTCCCGAGGAGACGGCCGTCTCCATCGCGGCCGAGATCATCGCCCTGCAGTGGGGTGGAGGCGGCGGACGCCTGGCCCAGATGGATGGGCGCATCCACCATCAACATCGTCCGACCTGACTTTTGGTGGTGAAGAGTACGCTAGGAGGCCGTAGAGGGTAGGCCAGTCATGACCCGAATCAGTGTCAACGTGGACCGTGTCTCGTACTCCGACGAGGTTGAGAATCGCACCCTGCTCGTGCAGTACCTCCGTGATCAACTCGGTAAGACGGGCACGGTTGTCGGGTGCGACACGAGCAGCTGTGGGGCGTGCACAGTGCACCTCGACGGTCGCAGCGTCAAGTCTTGCGCGATGCTGGCGGTTCAGGCCGACGGTCACGAGGTCACCACGATCGAAGGACTGGCTAGCGACGGCGTCCTGCATCCGATGCAGGCGGCCTTTTACGAGTGTCACGCCCTCCAGTGCGGCTTCTGCACGCCGGGCATGATCTTGTCTGCGATCGACCTGCTCAACGACAACCCCAACCCCACCGAGACCGAGATCCGCGAGGGCCTTGACGGCAACTTGTGCCGATGCACGGGTTACCAGAACATCGTCCGGGCCGTGCAGCAGGTGGCAGGAGCGTCGGCATCGACCGGCGCGTCGGCTTCGGCAGGCGCGTCGGCTTCGGCAGGCGCGTCGGCATCGACCGGAGCCTCGTCATGACCGCGGTCGACGAGCGTGTGGCAGAGGCCGCCGACTCCGACGCACCGGAGATCGGCAAGGCGCGGCGACGCAAGGAGGACCAGCGCCTCATCACCGGCCGGACCAGGTACACCGACAACCTGTCTCTGTCCGGGATGCTCCACCTCGGGATGGTTCGCAGCCCGGTCGCTCACGCCCGGATTACCGCCATCAACACCGACGTGGCCAAGGCCTCGCCGGGAGTGGTCTCGGTGCTGACCGGCGCCGATCTGGCTGACAAGCAAGGCAGCCTGCCTTGCGCCTGGCCGATCACCGATGACCAGAAAGCCCCGAATCACCCAGCGGTCGCCGTGGACCACGTCGCCTTCGCCGGCGAAGTGGTCGCCGTCGTCGTCGCTCGCAGCGCCGGCGAGGCCAGGGATGCGATCGAGCTGGTCGACGTGGACTACGAGGACCTCCCCGTCGTCCTGGACCTGGAGACCGCGGCGGCGGGCGCGCCATACGCACATCCCGAGCTGGGCACCAACGTCTCGGCAACCTGGGTCTACGACTCGGGCCAGGCGGGCACCGGTACCGACGTCGACGAGGAGATCGCCAAGGCGCGCGAGGACGGGGTCGTCATCGAACGGACCTACCGTCAGCAGCGGCTGATCCCCGCCTTCATGGAGCCCCGGTCGATCCTGGTCGACCCCACCGGGGAGCAGCTCACGGTCTGGTCCGCCACCCAGGTCCCGCACTTCGTCCGCATCTTCCTCGCGCTGGTGCTGGGCATCTCGGAGAGCAAGATCCGCGTGATCGCCCCGGACGTCGGCGGCGGGTTCGGCGGCAAGCTGCAGTTCACGCCCGAGGAGGTGCTGACCGTCCTCGCCGCGCAGCACACGGGCAAGCCGTGCAAGTACACCGAGACGCGGTCCGAGTCGCTGGTGTCGGCCCACCACGGCCGCGACCAGCTGCAGAGACTGACCCTGGCCGCGACCAAGGACGGCACCGTCACCGGGCTCAAGGTCGACCTGCTCGCCAACATGGGGGCCTATCTCGGTCTCGTGACCTCGGGTATCCCAGTGCTGGGCGCGTTCATGTTCAA
>DHJN01000115.1:15155-19187 GCA_002404345.1 Actinobacteria bacterium UBA4719
CTGCGGGAGCAGAACTGGATCAAGCACGAGGAGTTCCCCTTCTCGACCGTCGCCGGGATGACCTACGACTCCGGCAACTACGAGGCTGCCACCGCGCGAGCCAAGGAGCTCTTCGGCTACGACGAGCTGCGCGCTGAGCAGAAGCGGCGCCGTGATTCCGGCGATCCGGTCCAGCTCGGCATCGGCGTCTCGACCTTCACCGAGATGTGCGGGCTTGCGCCCTCACGGATACTGGGCGCACTCAAGTACGTCGGCGGCGGTTGGGAGCACGCGTCGGTCCGCGTCCTGCCCACTGGCAAGGTCGAGGTCGTCACGGGCACCAGTTCGCACGGGCAGGGGCACGAGACAGCCTGGAGCCAGATCGTGGCCGACCGGCTGGGCGTTGCCTTCGAGGACGTCGAGGTCCTGCACGGGGACACGGCGGTTGCGCCGAGGGGCCTTGACACGTATGGCTCCCGGTCGCTGACCGTGGGTGGTATGGCCGTGGTCAAGGCGGCCGACAAGGTCATCGAGAAGGCGCGCACCATCGCCGCGCATCTGCTCGAGGCCAGTGCCGACGACCTCGAATTCGCTCGCGGCCGGTTCACGGTCAAGGGCACCGACAAGGGGATGGGCCTCGGTGAGACGGCCTTCGCGGCGTTCCAAGGCCACAACCTGCCCGATGGCTTCGAGCCCTCCATCGATGCCGATGCCACCTACGACCCGGTGAACTTCTCGTTCCCGCACGGCACCCACCTCGCAGCCATGGAGGTCGACACCGAGACGGGTGCGGTCACCCTGCGCAAGTACGTCTGCGTCGACGACGTCGGCAACGTGGTCAACCCGCTCATCGTCGAGGGCCAGGTCCATGGTGGGCTCGCGCAGGGCATCGCCCAGGCGCTGTTCGAGGAAGCCGTGTATGACGAGAACGGCACCTTGGTCTCCGGCTCCTTTGTCGACTATCTGGTGCCGAGCGCCGCCGATCTGCCGTCGTTCATCACCGACCGAACGGTGTCGGCCTCGACCACGAATGACCTGGGGGTCAAGGGTGTTGGCGAGGCGGGCACGATCGCCTCGACCCCGGCCATCGTCAACGGCGTGATCGACGCCATCAGGCATCTCGGCGTCGAGGACGTCGGCATGCCGTGTGCTCCGCAGACGGTGTGGCGCGCGCTCCAGGCAGCTTCGAGCCAGGCAGCTTCTACCAAGGGTGATGCGCCATGATTCCGGCAGCCTTCGACTACCACGCCCCGACCAGCGTCGAGGAGGCCATGCGGCTGCTCGGCTCGTCCGGCGACGTCAAGGTCCTGGCCGGCGGCCAGAGCCTGATCCCGGTCCTGCGGCTGCGGCTGGCCGCACCGGAGGTCATCGTCGACCTGGGTCGGATCGAGTCCCTGCGCGGGATCCGGGAGGACGGCGACACCCTCGTGATCGGCGCCATGACATCGCACGACGTCGTGGCTCGATCGCCGCTGGTGGCAACGCATGCGTTGTTGCTGAGCAAGGCTGCCCAGACGGTCGCCGACCCGCAGGTCCGCCACCTGGGGACCTTTGGAGGGGCGCTGGCCCACGCCGACCCCGCGGGTGACCTGCTGGCTCCGGCGCTGGCCCTCGATGCGTCGTTCGTCATCGTCGGGCCGTCCGGTTCGCGCACCGTCCCGGCCGCGGACTTCTTCCAGGACCTGTTCACGACCGCCATCGGCGAGGGTGAGATCCTCACCGAGGTCCGCGTGCCCAAGCACACCGGATGGGGCGCGCACTACGAGAAGTTCTCGCGGGTCGCCCAGCAGTGGGCGATCGTGGCAGTGGCCGCGACCGTGCGGGTCGAGGGCGGCACCATCGCGCAGGCTCGGGTGGCGCTGACCAACATGGGGTCGGTCCCGATCCGCGCATCGGCCACCGAGCAGGCCTTGGTGGGTGTTGCCGTCGACGCCTCCGCGATCGCGGCGGCGGTCGCCGACATCGCCGACGGGACCCGACCGCCCAGCGACCTCAACGGTGACGGCGACTACCGGCGCCATCTGGCGTCCGTGCTGGCGCGGCGGTCCGTGCTGGCCGCCGCAGGCTGAACCTGCTGGCTGAACTGGGAGAACCCGTGGAGCTCGAGCACCACTTCACCGTCCCGGCGTCCGTCGAGGAGACCTGGGCGGCGTTCAACGACCCTGAGCGCGTCGCGCCGTGCTTCCCCGGCGCGACGTTAACCTCTGTGGACGGCGACGAGTTCACTGGATCTGCCAAGATCAAGCTGGGGCCAATTGCCTTGCAGTACAACGGGGTCGGCACCTATATCGAGCGCGACCAGTCCGCCCACCGGGCCGTGATCGAGGCCAAGGGCAAGGACAAACGAGGCAACGGCACGGCCAACGCGACGGTCACGGCCGAGCTGATCGCCGACGATGGGGGGACGGCCGTGCACGTCACGACGGATCTCGCCGTCACGGGCAAGCCGGCGCAGTTCGGCCGGGGCGTCATGCAGGACGTCAGCGACAAGCTGCTCGGGCAGTTCGTGGCCTGTCTGCAGACCAAGCTGGGAGCATCAGAGGTGACCGGCGCCGCCCCTACGGCTACCGGGATCACCGCCCCGACCGGCACTGCTTCCGTGGCGACCCCATCGGGGAGCGCAACCGGTGGTGCGGCTGCTCCCCGGACCCAGGCTTCGGCATACCGGCCGGCACAGCCCTCCGCTCCCGCCCCGGAGGTCGAGCTGAACCTGCTCCGCACTATTGGCCGGGTCCTTCTCACCCGGTATGCCGCGCGGGTCCTTGGTCCTCTGGCCTTCCTCGCGGGCTACCTGCTGGGGCGCAGATCGCGTCGCTGAAGCTGATCTTGATCGACCCGCTGAGCCGGGTTGACTGCTTCTGTGACCCGCCGGGCAGGTTAGTCGGGCAGGTCGGCTGGGGTGTCGATGTCGGTCCATGAGCCGAGGTCGGCGCACTCCACCTCGGTGACCAGCAGGGGATGAGCGCGCAGCCATCCGCGCGCTCCCTGATCCCCCGCAACGGTTCCGGCCACATCGGCCCAGATCTCGCGCGTCAGTCCAACCGGAGTGCGCGCAGCGCCGCCGTAGGTCGCTACCGCGGCAGTCGCGCCGTCGCGCAGGGTCGAGCCGATGCGGCGCAGGTGTTCCGCGCTGACGGAGGGGGTATCGACCAACGTGACGACCACGGCGTCGATGCCAAGGTCACTCTCCAGGGCCGCCAGCCCGGCTCGCAGGGATGACGCCATGCCGGTGGCCCAGTCGGTGTTGTCCACCAGCCATACCTCGGCAGTGTTGCCGTCCCCGCAGTCCACGCCGTCCCCGCCGTCCCTGACGTCGGCCAGCGACATGGGTGTCAGCCAGGCGGCGCCCAGGACCACGACCACGGGGCTCAACCCCGCCCGGATGCAGGCGCCGACTGCCAGATCCACCAGTCGGCGGCCACCAATCTTCACCTCTGCCTTGGGACGTCCGAGGCGTGAGCCTCCACCGGCGGCAAGAACCAGCCCCGCGACCTTCATCCTCCGGCACCGGGGACGAGGCTCAGCCGAGCCGTGATGACTTCTGCGTGGGCCGGGCGTGGGCGACGCTTAGGTTGACTGTTCGGCGATGGCGAACTGAATCTCGCCGCTCGGGTCCTTTACGGCGTCGAGCGTCTTGTCGTCGAGCATCGTGGTGGCGCTGGAGTCTAGGAACAAGCGCGCTCCGGCGGTATCGAGCACCGTGTCATCCTCGGCAGGCGTGGCTGCCAGGCTCAACGTCAGGGCGCCGGCAGTCGGATCGGCGGCGATGCGCACTCCACTGCCTTCGGGTGCCTGAGGCAGGTCGGTCAAGTTGCGGATCTCGGTTACAGCGCTTTCGGTCATGGTCAGCATGTGTACTCCTCAGCTTCTCGTGGTCGTCCTTCGACACGGCTCGACAAGCCGGAGCGACCTGTCCGCTCGCCGCGTCGTCTGTTCCCACGCTTCACGTTGTCGGCTCAACAGTCAAACGAGACGCGTCGCGTGTCGCGTCGGGGACTCTGCCTGGGCGGGCGGACGCGGAGCGGCTAGGCCTGGCGCTCGAGCTGTTCCTTG
>DHJN01000115.1:19262-19544 GCA_002404345.1 Actinobacteria bacterium UBA4719
AGCTGTTCCTTGAGGTGCTGATAACTCTGAGGTGCGCGCTTTGCCGCCTGACGACGGACGATGAGCGGCACAAGCAACTTGCCCATACCATGTCCCTCGAAGTCCATGGCGAACGTGACCCGCGACCGGGTGTTGTCGGCGAGCGGTTCGACGGTCATGTCGACGTTTGGCCTGACCGGTCCGTCTACACCGTGTGCGGCCCAGTGGGTGGGGGGACTACTTTGCGTGATCTCCTGCGTCATCGCACGCTCGCCGCGGCCGATTCGGCGAATCGTGGTGAAC
>DHJN01000043.1 GCA_002404345.1 Actinobacteria bacterium UBA4719
CGAGATCACCGAGCGTGTGCCGGTTGAGGCCGGGGAGCGGTAGCGGTGAACCTGCACCCAGAGGTGGTGCTGGTCGGTGGTTACGCCGTCGTCCTGCTTGCCGTGGCCTTCGTCGTGGACGTGCTGGCGCAGCACACCCAGCGCCGCTCCGAGCGCTTCCGCACCGCGGGGTTCCGCTACCTCCCAGAGCACGACGCGTGGACCTGCTCGGAGGACGCGATGCTCTGGCCCATGGAGTACGACAAAGAGCACCACCTGGTTCGGTATCGCGCCAAACCATCGGTGTGCAACTCCTGCCAGGTCAAGCCCGACTGCACCAGCTCGACGAACGGCCGCGAGGTCACCCGCGCGGTGGCGCCCTGGCCGCACTCGGAGGCCGGACGCTTCCATCGCGGCATGTCGATGGTGCTCGTCGGCCTTGCGGCCATTCTGCTGGTCGTCGCGGCGGTACGGCACCCCCAGCCCCCTACGCTGGTGCTGGGCGTGCCGATGCTGTTCACGATCCTGCTCGGGATCCGGTACAGCGCCCACTTCCGGGCTGCGCCGGCCAACTTCCCGGCGCCGACCCCGGCGACCGGGCTGCGGGTGACGCAGACCTCGCGCACCCGCTGGGGATCCGATGTCCGGGAGGACGCATGATCTATGTCGTAGCACTGATAGTGGTCGTTCTGCTCGCTCTGAGCGTCGTCAACACCCGGGTGCTGCGGGAGTACCAGCGGGGTGTGCTCTTCCGGCTGGGTCGTCTGCGCCCCCTTGCCGGGCCGGGTCTGGTGTTCCTGATCCCGTTCGTCGACCGGATGGAGCGCGTCGACCTGCGGACGGTCACCATGACCATCCCGCCCCAAGAGGTCATCACTCGCGACAACGTGCCGGCCCGGGTCAACGCCGTCGCCTACTTCCGGGTCACCGACCCTGCGCGGGCCATCACCGAGGTGGAGGCCTACCCGGTCGCCACCTCCCAGATCGCCCAGACGACGCTGCGGTCCGTGCTCGGCCGCGCCGACCTCGACGACCTGCTCGCCGAGCGCGACCAGCTCAACGACAGCCTGCGACGCATCATCGATGAGCAGACCGAGCCGTGGGGCATCAAGGTCACCACGGTCGAGATCAAGGACGTCGAGATCCCGGAGGCGATGCAGCGGGCCATGGCCCGCCAGGCCGAAGCCGAGCGCGAGCGGCGCGCGAAGATCATCAACGCCGAGGGCGAGTTCCAGGCCGCGCAGAAGATCTACGACGCCGCAGAGATCCTCAGCCGTAACCCTGCCGCGCTGCAGCTGCGCTACCTGCAGACCTTGCTCGAGCTCGGCGGTGAGAAGTCAACCATCGTCTTCCCGTTGCCGATGGACCTCATCAAGCCATTCCTGGGCGCCAAGGGCAGCTCCACCGGAACGGCGCCCGCTCCGGAGCTGGACCTCTCGACGGTGGGTGATGCCCTTCGCCGGCTCGTCAACGGCTCACATGGCTCACATGGCTCCGAGGTGGGCTGACCGCGGTGAGCTGCGCTCCGGTCAGACAGCGTGCCGCAGTGAGCAGCGCGCCGTAACCGTTTGGGCTTCGCCGCGATGCCAGCCGGCCCCAGGCGTCGTGCGAAGGTGGAGCCGAGAACCTATGATCCTGAGTTGAGGCGCAGGGAGGTTCGGATGGGCTGGAAGGCCATGTCAGGTCCTCGTTCGTTCGACGCTGTGGTTGTCGGCAACCGCGAGACCGACGCGTGGGTGGCGTACTACCGGCACGAATGGGGCCGGCTCCTCGTCGCGTCGGTGGGCATGGTGCGGACAGGTTTCGGGATGGGTCCGCTGCGCACGCTCCTTGGCGCTTGGCACGTCCTTCGGGCCAACCAGCTCTGGGCACCCATTCCAGACAACGATCCCGATGGGGCGCGCACGTCGATGCGGCGCTTCTACTCTTACGGCGGCGCCCCGTCCCGTCCCCGAATCTCGATGATCTCGGACGTCTGGTCGGGCGTACCGACAACCCGGCCGTGCACGTGCAGCCGGTCACCCACTACTGCGCGCATGGCAACTCCTCTCAAGGGTCCCTTCCAGCACAGCCTTTACCTTCCAACCCGTCGGCGGAAGAGGGCGCGTTGACTCGTGAAGACCTCCGCGTAGCTCGCCCCCATGGACAGGTGCCGGGGTTGGTGGAACGATGCAAGTGTGTCCGATGTCACAGGCGCGGTTGGCCTGCTGACCGGGTGGCCGGGCCGAACGTCCGGTCCCGTCGTGAGAGGAGCCCACGGTGGCTGAGACGACGCCAGACGAGTTTTCGAAGCACGCCCTGCCTCCTGCTTTCGGGGCGGCGTTCGCCGATCCGGGGCCGCTCGGTCTCGGCGCGTTCGCGATGACCACGTTCTTCCTGTCCAGTGTGAACGCCGGCTGGCTGCCCAAGACGGCGGAAGGGGTTGTCCTGGGCTTGGCGTTGTTCTATGGCGGGATCGCGCAGCTGTTGGCCGGGATGTTGGAGTTCGTGAAGGGCAACACCTTCGGTGCGGTGGCCTTCTCCTCCTTCGGGGGTTTCTGGCTGTCGTTCTGGTATCTGGTCGCCCATGTGGACCTGTCCAAGGCCAGCGCCCACGATGCGGCGCGCGGCGTCGGCTTCTACTTGATCGGATGGGCGATCTTTACCCTGTACATGTTTATCTGCTCGTTCCGGACGAACCTCGCGGTCATGGCCGTCTTTGGTGTGCTGTTCCTGACGTTCGTGTTCCTGGCGCTCGGCGAGCTGAATGCCTCCACCAGCATGACGAAGGCCGGCGGCTACCTGGGCTTGTTGACGGCACTCCTCGCCTGGTACGCATCCTTCGCCGGGGTGATGAACGCGACCGCCAAGCGGGCGATCCTGCCAGTCTTCCCCCGTTAGCGCGGACTGGCTGGCGTTCTGGGCCGAGCAGGTCCTTATCCGCCCTCGACGGTTAACAACCAACAGGAGATCGAGCAATGACCACAGAACAGGATGACCAGGTCTCGGAGGCGCAGATCGCCGTTCACTGGCGCGAGGAAGGGTTCTACTATCCGCCGGCGAAGTTCATCGCTCAGGCCAACGCGGCCGACCCGGCCATCTTCGAGCGGTTCAGCGAGGAGCACTTCCCGGAGTGTTTCAAGGAGTATGCGGACCTGCTGACGTGGGATGCCTATTGGCACACGACGTTGGACACGAGCAACCCGCCATTCTGGAAGTGGTTCGTCGGCGGACGGCTCAACGCCAGCTACAACTGCGTCGACCGGCACGCGGCGAGCACCCCTAACAAGGCGGCCTTGATCTGGGTGCCCGAGCCTGAGACCGAAGACACCCAAGCGATCACCTACCAAGAGCTCTACTGCCGGGTCAACGAATTCGCCGCACTCCTGCAAGACTTCTGCGGGGTGAAGGTCGGCGACCGGGTGACCTTCCACCTGCCGATGGTCCCCGAGCTGCCGGTCTCCATGCTCGCCTGCGCCCGCCTCGGGGTGATCCACTCCGAGACGTACGGTGGCTTCAGCGGCGCCGCCTGCGGGGAGCGGATCGCCGACTCAAAGAGCCACATCCTGGTGACTATTGACGGCTACTACCGCAACGGCGAGCTGATCGACCACAAGGTCAAGGCCGACGAGGCAGTGGCCAGGGCCAAGGAGCAGGGTTTCGAGGTAGCCAAGGTGCTGGTCTGGCGACGGCACCCCGGCCAATACGCCTCAGCCAGCCCGATGGTCGAGGGTCGGGATTTCTTCATCGACGAACTCCTGACCGGCTACACCGGAGCTGTGGTCGAACCGGTGTCGATGCCTGCCGAGGCACCACTGTTTCTGATGTACACCAGCGGCACGACGGGCCGGCCCAAGGGGTGCCA
>DHJN01000130.1:0-2566 GCA_002404345.1 Actinobacteria bacterium UBA4719
AGCGCCTGGGCCACAAAGGGATCAGTATGCGCTGGGAGCCATTCGCGTTGCTGCGCCAAGGCCCACACCATGCTGGGTCTCAACGCACGCTCGTGACCTGACCCCACGTCGAGCAGCATCACGTCGCAGCGCTCGGACACCGCTGCCTGAGCGGCCCGCGAGCTGGTGACCGGCGACGGGCGCGCGGCGGAGTCCCAGGCCGAAAGCGCGGCGACACTGGTGAAGACCGGGAGCGCACGTTGCCGGCCTGGCGAGGTCAGGGTGACAACGGCCATGTCGGTGGATCTCTCCACCAGCTCGCCGGGGTCGTCGATCCCGGATGGCGCGGCGACGATAGGGACGAGCAACCGGGCTTTGGCCACGGCACGCATCAGGACTGTCTCGTCCTGCCGATCGTCAAGCGCTTCAAGCAGATCGGTGTCGGCCACGCCCAGATCACCATCGAACCCGGTGCTGGTCAGTGTTCGTCGTGTTGATCGCATCCTCGACGAGTCGAAATCCGACGCGTGGCTCACGAGATGGGGCCGTTGTTGTGAAAAGGCTTGGTTGAGCCCACCCGGGCTTCGATCTCCACCTCAACAAGCATCTCCTCATCGATGAGGCCGGCCACCAGCACCATGGTCGCCGCAGGTCGCACGGCGCCAAACCGTTCACCATGCACGCGGCCGACCGGGTCACAGTCAGCCCGGTCGACGAGGTATATGCGGGTCCGGATGACGTCACCGATGCTGCCGCCAAGGGCTATGACGGAACCGAGTGCGGCGTCAAGCGCGACGGCCATCTGGGCGCCGGCATCGCCGACGTGTTGGACCACGTCGTCCACGACTGCCGTGCAACCGGAGACCAGGATGCGGTCTCCCGTTCGGACCGCGCGCGAGTATCCGAACGCGTCCTCCCACGGACCACCGGTCGAGTGACGCCGGCGTAGCGGCGAGGCATCTGTCATGGTCGGCCGGCCACGTCGAGGGCCTCCGGGAGCGTGAAGGCGTGCCGGTAGAGGGCCGACCCGACGATNNGACGATCGCCCCCTCCACCCCGACAGCGACCAGTCCGCGGATCGCTGTGAGGTCGGCGAGGGTGGACACCCCTCCGGAGGCGATCACCGGCCGGGCAGTGTGCTCGCACACCTGTTGCAGCAGCTGAATATTGGGGCCCTTGAGCATGCCGTCCTTGAACACGTCGGTCACGACGTAGCGTGCGCAACCTTCGGCGTCGAGCCGCTCGAGGGTCTCCCAGAGGTCGCCTCCCTCCTGGGTCCAGCCCCGGGCCGCAAGTGTGCTGCCGCGAACGTCGAGACCCACGGCGACCTGGTCGCCGTACTCAGTGATGGCTCGGGCTGTCCACTCCGGGTCCTCCAGGGCAGCCGTGCCGAGGTTGACCCGACGGCAGCCCGTCGACAACGCGGCCTCGAGGCTTTCGGCATCACGGATGCCGCCCGACATCTCTACGGAGATGTCGAGGCGGCCGACGATGCTGGCGAGCAGCTCACGGTTGGAGCCGCGACCGAAGGCAGCGTCGAGGTCGACCAGGTGGATCCACTCAGCGCCCTGGTCCTGCCAGGCTTTGGCGGCGTCCCACGGGTCGCCGAACTGCCCGCCTGTTCCCGCAACACCCTGGACGAGCTGGACGGCCTGCCCGTCCGCGACATCGACCGCAGGCAAGAGGTCAAGACGGGGAAGTGAGCTCATGACTGTTGGGTTCCTTTGCGGTTGTGGGTCATTCACAGCGTTGCCACCCAGTTCTCCAGCAAGTGGGCCCCGGCGTCCCCGGACTTCTCGGGGTGGAACTGGGTGGCCACCAACGGCCCGTTCTCGACCGCCGCCACAAAGGGTGACCCATGCTCGGCCCAGCTCACCCTGGGGGTCATCACCGCCATGCTGCCCTCAGGTTCGAGCATCCAGCCCAACGCCGCGTAGGAGTGCACAAAGTAGAAACGTTCACTCTCGACCCCGGCGAGGAGCCGGGAGCCTTGTGCGGCCTTCACGGTGGACCATCCCATATGCGGGACGACGGGCGCCGCCAGCCGCTCAACCACCCCGGGCCACTCCCCCATACCGCGTTCCGGGCCGCCCACACTGGGTTCGGCCGACCCGTCGAACAGCACCTGCATCCCGACGCAGACCCCCATCACCGGTCGGCCGCCCGCGAGCCGGACGTCGATCAGGCGAGGGCCGTCCACAGCCCGCAGCCCGCGCATACATGCGTGAAAGTTCCCCACGCCTGGGACGAAGAGACCATCAGCGGACTGAACGACGCGATGGTCAGCGCTCAGCTCGACACTGGCACCCACGCGCTCGAGCATGCGGACCGCAGAGCGGACGTTGCCGCTGCCGTAGTCCAGCACCACCACACTCGCGGTCATCTAGCTGTCTTCCAGCTCGGCCCGGTGCAGAGCCTGGTCACTGACGATCCGTTCGAACCTGGCGATCTGCTGGTCATCCGGCTCGACGAGGGTCGAGCCCTGCGCCGTGGCCGGGTCCTGCCCTCCGTCAAGCAGCTCGGACCCCGGCAAGGACAACAACGTCATCAGGTCGCCGAGCAGGACGCCGGCATCGCCGCCAGCGCC
>DHJN01000130.1:2691-3240 GCA_002404345.1 Actinobacteria bacterium UBA4719
CCCGCCAGTGTCTTGATCGTGTCGTCGTACGGTGGCATGGCACGAGATGGCCCAGCTGGAAGGACTGCGGTCCAGCCCTCGAGAGGCACGACGTGCACGGGCGCGAGTCCGCGCCGGGCCCAGGTCGAGACCGCGTCCGGCCGACCTCTCAGGATGAGCATCCCCCGCCCTTGACGAGCGGAGTGCCACGGCACCGTCACGGGATCAGAGACTGCCCTTCGCGCTGGGGATGCCCTTGACCCGCGGGTCAAGAGCGACGGCAGCACGCAGCGCCCGCGCCACAGCCTTGAACTGCGCCTCGACCACATGGTGCGGATCGCGACCGGACAGAACGCGCACGTGAAGCGCGATGCCTGCATGTTGGGCGAAGCTCTCCAGCACGTGGCGCGTCAGCGACCCCACGTAGTTGCCTCCGATGAGCACGTATGCCTGGCCTTCGGGCTCACCCTGATGGACGAAGTACGGACGCCCGGCAACGTCCACCACCGCGTGCACCAGTGCCTCGTCCAGAGGGACCGTCGCGTCGCCGAAGCGGGAGATGCCGCGCTT
>DHJN01000184.1:0-2482 GCA_002404345.1 Actinobacteria bacterium UBA4719
GATGGCTGACCGGTTATCGTTCGCTGATGGACACATGCGCCGTACGAGTGATGTGCCTACGGGTCACAGCGTCACCATGAGCTGTTGCGTACGACTTGCAGGATCCTTTGTAGCCCCGCCGCGGCTGGGCTACAAAGGGCCGGGCCTCGCGTCACGACCGTGCTCACATCGATAAGGACGGCACGTGGCGCCAGGGTGGTCAGGTCCACCCGCCGCAGCGACTCGGTCAACTCGAAGATGACCACACCAGGACCAAGGGCCAGCGCCGAGATGATCGTTTGGGGGTCGAGCGCTGACGCGACCGTAGCCTCAACACCAAGCTGGGCCAGAAGATATTTGGCGATCCCCTCACCGAGCAACGCATGCTCGTAGAGGATCACCACCGGGCGTGGCGTCTTATTGGCCACGGTTCTGCCCAATCTGGACGGTATGGACCCGTATCACCTTCACGAATGAGCGCCTTGCGGAGCATCCCCAAATAGGACGGCCCACGGTAGTGACAGCAGATCGGGTATCAAAGCTCCACAGGTTCGGCTCGAAGCCCCAGTCTCTCCCCTCCTGGGCCGCGTTCCAGTTGCCTCCGGTGACCGATGGGTATGCGGCGTGATGCGCTGGCAGCATTCGAACTGGGTCAAGTTGTCGGGTCGTCTCGTTGGAGGAGTCGGCGCGGTGCTTTCGGATCCTCCAGACGAGCAGGGTGACCAAGGCGATGCCCAGGATGACCAGGGCGGCGTCGCGCCCGAGGGTGGCTTCGACTTTCGCGTAGGACTGGCCGGCGAAGTATCCAGCCAAGACGACAGCGGTACCCCACATGATGCCGCCGGCGGCGTTGAACGCGAGGAACTTGGGGTAGGGCATGCGGGCGGTGCCGGCCAGGGCGGGCATAACGGCGCGGAAGAACGCGACCCAGCGGCCGAGGAAGACTGCGGCCCCACCGCGGCGGGCCAGGAAGTCTTGGGCGTCGTCCAGACGTTTGCGCCTCTTGTTGAGGATGGGCAGGCTCAGGATCCGGGAACCCATCTGGCGCCCGACCTCATACCCGACGCTGTCGCCGACGATCGCGGCAACGATGACGACCGCGACCACCGCAGCCAGCGGGGCGTGGCCGAGGCTCGCGGCGACGCCGCCGAGGATGGCCGCGGTCTCGCCGGGAATCACGAACCCGACGAAGAGTGCGTCCTCGACGAAGACGATGAGGGCGACCAAGGCCAGGACCGTCCAGGTGGGGGCGTTCAGGATCTGGTTGATGAGCCCGGTCATGGGCGCAACGGCACGCCGCCAGTATGGGCAGAGGCGTGGACGGGCCCCTCAGGCTCGGCGAAGGACCCCCTGAGCCCGGGCTGCCGGCGCAGCCAGCTGGCCAATCCGGTCAGCGGGTGCCGCAGCAACAACCAGCCCAGCAGCGCCACGCTCGCACCGAAGGCGAGTCCGCCCAGGACGTCCCACGGGTAGTGGGCACCGATGTACACCCGCGCAAACGCCAGCAGTGCGGCGGCCAGGCAGGCGAGCAGGCCGAGGCGCCGGTTGACCAGCAGCAGGCCGGCGGCGACCGCGCCGCCCATGACGGCGTGGTCGGAGGGGAAGGAGAAGTCTGTTGTGAAACCGGCCAGGCGCAGCATGTGCGGGTGGGTGACGTAAGGGCGGACCTCGGCGAACACGTGCCCGAGCGGCTGGTTGAGCCCGACTGCGATCAGGGTGGCGATGCAGGCCCACCCGGCCGCGGCAAGGACTCTGGACGGGGCGCGGCGCGAGATCAGCACTCCAGCGGCCAGGAGCAATGCGAACAGGACCAAGCCGTATGTGGCGTATGCCAGGGCCGGGGCGTGCAGCCATACCGTGTTGCGGGCAAACGAGTTGATCGCCAGGAGCAGCTGGTCATCCAGCCGGCGCAGGGAGTCCATGGTCGGGCCTTTCGGGTCAGGTCCTGCGTGAGGCATCATGGAGGTTCGACCAACTCGGTCGTACTACAGATTCGATAGTAGACGATCGGAGTCCTGGATGTCATCGTCGCCCCGTCCCCGCGGAGGTCTCGAACGCGAGGTCCTGGCCGCCCTGGCTGCAGCCGGGCACCCGATGTCCGCCACCCAGGTCCTGGCCGAGCTTGGCGGCGAACTGGCTTACACCACGGTGATGACCACCCTGGCCCGGTTGCACGCCAAGGGAGTGCTCACCCGACTGATGTCGGGACGTGCCTACGTGTATGCCGTCTCTGGGGACCCTCGAAACGTCGAGGCGTCGCTGGCTGCGCATCGGATGCGGCGCGTGTTGGACTCACGACAAGATCGGGCCGGAGTCTTGGCCCGGTTCGTGGCTGACCTCTCCCCCGAGGACGAGCAGGTACTGGCCGACCTGTTGGCCGGACGCAGCGGGCACGGATACAAGAAATGAGCCTGCGCGCTGCGATGCTGCTGCCCTTGCTGGTCAGTGGGGCCCTGTGGCTCATCGGCACACGGTTGGGACGCTGGCTGCCACCCGCGACGGC
>DHJN01000184.1:2720-4402 GCA_002404345.1 Actinobacteria bacterium UBA4719
GTCGTGGTCTCGACCGCGATGCTAAGAGCTCTACCCCCCGACGAGCGCCGAGTGCTGCTGGCCCACGAAGCCGCACACCTGCGGAACCATCACCATCTTTACGTCCAGCTAGCCGAGCTCGGTGCCGCCGCCAACCCCCTCCTACGCCCGCTGGCACTGGCCGTCCGCGACGGCGCTGAGCGATGGGCCGACGAAGACGCCGCCGCTGAAGTGGGAGACCGGGCACTGGCCGCTCGAGCCCTTGCCCGAGCCGGACTGGCCCGAGCCCTCGCGTCTCCAGGCAGGCGCCTGGCACTTCTTGCCACACTGCCGGCTGTCGACTCCGGCGTCGCCCACCGGGCACTCGCCCTCCTCGCCCCTCGACCCCGCCGTCGCCGCTGGCTAGCCGTCGCAGTAGCCGCCCTCGTCCTCATACCACTGGCAGCCTCAGCTATCACGGCCCACGACACCGAACACCGCTTCGAGCTCGCGCAAGCCGCCTACTCCAGGCCTCGCTAATATCACTGATGCCCGCACGCCGCGAAGGCATCAAGACATCACCGAGAGCGCCAGCACGCCAGCCAGATCCACGAGGAAAAGGCACCCGTGCCAAAAACGCTCTATGCGTGACCCCGTCTCACGACCCGACGGTCTCTGTCTCGGGTCCGATGGCCCCCAGAAAGTCAGGCCCGGATCCTGTGCCACGGACGACCCTGTCGTCTAGATGACAGGCCCAGTCGCACACGGAAGGCCACCCTCCATGTCGAATTAGGTTTCTGTCTGTGACAGAATCGATTTGTGTTCATCAGCAACTTCGACCTAGAACCGTTGACGCGAGAGTCACGGCGCCCGCGGTGGGTGCGGGAACATCCACGCGCGCCGTGGGCTGCGGTCGGTGCGGTGTGCCTGGGCGCGTTCATGGGTCAGCTGGACGCCAGCATCGTGACGCTGACCTACCCGCAGCTGCAGGCCGAGTTCCACACCGGGCTGGGCAGCGTGCAATGGGTCTCGCTTTCCTACCTGGTGGTCCTGGCGGTGCTGCTGGTTCCGGTGGGTCGCTGGGCGGACACCCGAGGACGCAAGCTCCTATACCTGTATGGGTTCGGGCTCTTCTCCCTGGCCTCCGCGGCGTGTGCCCTTGCACCGAGCCTGGGCTGGCTCGTAGCCGGGCGCGGGTTCCAGGCAGTCGGGGCTGCGTTGTTGCAGGCCAACAGCGTGGCGCTGGTGGTACTCAGCGTGCCGGCGTCCCGGGTGCGGACCGCGCTCGGTTTTCAGGGGGCCGCCCAGGCACTGGGCCTGGCCCTGGGTCCAACCCTCGGTGGGGTGCTGGTGGGTGCCTACGGGTGGCGGTCGGTGTTCTGGGTGAATGTCCCTGTTGGCGTCGTCGCAATCCTGGCTGGGTATTTTCTTCTGCCGCGCAGCCGGGACCTTAGCCCGGGGCGGGGCAAGGACATCGCCGGTTTCGTCCTACTAGCAAGCGCGATCGTGTCGTCCCTGTTGGTGTTGAGCGGCCTGTCCGGTATGCCCCTGCCGCCGGCTGTGGTGGTGGGACTGGGTGTGGTGGCGGTCGCGGCCGCTGTCCTGTTCTGGCGCGCCGAGGCACGTGCGGTGGCCCCGTTGGTGGACATCAACCTGCTGCGCCGCGGCGGGCTCGGTGCCTCGCTGACCGGGGCGCTGCTGGCATACCTGCTGCTGTTCGCCCC
>DHJN01000184.1:4549-4801 GCA_002404345.1 Actinobacteria bacterium UBA4719
AGCGTCTTTGCCACCTGGGGCATAAGCGTGGCAGCCGGCGGGCTGGTGCTGTCCGCCCTGCCGGCCGGTTTCGCGCTGGCAGCTGTAGGGGCGAACGCGGCGCACCTGCGAGCGTCCAACCGGCAACGAGTCGCGGTGGGCGCGACCGGGGTCTTCGCTGCCGTGGTGGCCAACATCGCACTGTGGCCCTCCCCCGGCCTGGTCGCCGTACTGCTGCTGATCATGGGCACCTTCCTGGGCCTGGTGATCCCG
>DHJN01000071.1 GCA_002404345.1 Actinobacteria bacterium UBA4719
AGCCGGTTGAGCAGCTGGGTGTGATGGACGACTTCGTAGTTGCCGCCCCCATCGATCTGGGGGTACTCGTTCTTGATCGTGTTGAAGCAGTGCGCGCAGGTGACGACGATCTTGGTCGCCTTGGCCTCGTTCAGAACCTCGACGTTGGCCTGGGCAAGCATCTGGAAGAGGAACTCGTTGCCGGCGCGGCGGGCGGGGTCACCGGTGCAGGTCTCGCCGTCGCCCAGGACGGCGAAGGTCACGCCCGCTGTGTTGAGCAGCTCGGCCACGGCGCGGCTGGTCTTCTTGGCGCGGTCCTCATAAGCGCCGGCGCAGCCGACCCAGAACAGGTAGTCGACCTCGTCGAGTGTCTCGATATCCTGTCCGACCTGCTTGACCTCGAAGGGCAGGTCCTTGGCCCAGTCCATCCGGGCGCGGGCTGACATGCCCCACGGGTTCTGCTTGTTCTCCAGGTTCTTGAACAGGCCGCCGAGCTCGGAGGGGAACGCCGACTCGATCAGCACCTGGTAGCGGCGCATGTCCACGATGGCGTCGACGTGCTCGATGTCGACCGGGCACTGCTCGACGCACGCGCCGCAGGTCGTGCAGGACCACAGCACGTCCTGGTCGATGACGGCCTCGGGCCCGTGGGGGTTGTATGCCGAGAACGGGTCGGCGATGTCGTAGCCGGTGTCGCCGACCAACGGCAGCGTCGAGATGGTGGCCAGTGTGCCGTTGGACTCGAGCAGGCCGGCGCGGTCTTGTTCGGCGGCGAGCAGGAACGGCGCCTTGGCGTGGGCATGGTCGCGCAACGCCATCACGAGCATCTTGGGCGAGAGCGGCTTGTCCGTGTTCCACGCCGGGCACTGGTCCTGGCAGCGACCGCACTCGGTGCAGGTGGTGAAGTCCAGCAGGCCCTTCCAGGTGAAGTCCTCGACCTTGCCGGCGCCCAGGGCGGCATCCTCGTCGAGCTCCTCGATGTTCTCGAAGTCGACCGGTTCGCCCTTGATCAGTATCGGCTTGAGCGGACCCAGCGCGGTCTTGCCGTCGGCGTTGCGCTTGAACCAGATGTTGAAGAAGGCCAGGAACCGGTGCCAGGCCACGCCCATGGTCGGCTGCACGGAGATGGTGATCAGCCAGGCCATCGAGATCAGGATCTTGAGCGACGCGACGGCGAACGTCGCCGCCTTGAGGGCACCGATCGACATACCGGAGAAGGGGCTTGCGATGAAGGCCGTCATCGGGAAGTGCAGACCGGTCGCCCACGACTCGCCTTCCGCTATGCCCAGGGCGTACTCGATGCCGCGCAACGTCAGGATGCAGATGACGACGCCGAGGATGGTCAGCTCGACGTAGTAGGCCTGCCAGAACGTGGAGGCGAAGAAACGGCTGCGGCGGCCCAGGGATCGGGGATGCTTCTTCTGACGGATGGCCATCAGGACCAGGATCCCCACCAGGGAGGCCCAGGAGATGAACTCGGTGGCCCACTCGTACGGGAGGAACCGTCCGATCAGCGGCAAGGCGAAGTGCGGGTCGAACAACTGCCCGTATGCCGTGAGCAGGGTGAAGAACAACAGCCCAAAGGAGACCATGACGAACCAGTGCGCCAATGCCACGACGGGAAGCCGTGCCATCCGGGTGTGCCCGACGAACTCGCGCACCAGGGTCTTGGTCCGGGTGGCCGGCGCGTTGGTCCGCCCACCGTCGGCCTGGCCGACCTTGAAGGTGGCGATGAAGCGGCCGATCATCCTGGCGAACAACGCCACCGCAACAGCTGTGACGGCGAGGCAGATGACGAGAGCGATGATCTGGAGGGCGGGCATGGTTGGGAGTTTACGGAGCAGAGACCCCCACGTCGCCCCTGGTCGCGAAGTTGTGATGAGCGTCGCGGTCCTTGGGCGGACGTGGTTGGGTCACCGAAGGGCATCGACATAACGTGCGCTTGGAACATCTATAACGATAGGTTGGTTCTCGTAGTGGATGTACGCGCAACAGACCCTTCCGTTCAGTCACGCACCCAAAGGCGGTTTCAGTGCCCATCTATGACGACGTCACGGCTCTCGTCGGCAACACCCCACTCGTCCGGATCAACCGGCTGAGCGCGGGTGCCGGAGCGACGATCGCAGCCAAGCTCGAGTTCTACAGCCCGGCCAGTTCCGTGAAAGACCGGATCGGCGTGTCGATCATCGACGCGGCGGAGAAGTCCGGCGAGCTCAAGCCGGGCGGAACGATCGTCGAGGCGACCAGTGGCAACACCGGTATCGCGCTCGCGATGGTCGGTGCCGCCCGTGGATACAACGTGGTGCTCACCATGCCGGAGACAATGAGCATGGAGCGCAAGGTGCTGCTGCGCGCCTACGGTGCCGAGCTCATCCTGACCCCCGGTTCCGAGGGCATGAAGGGCGCAGTCGCCAGGTCCGAGGAAATCGCAGCCGAGCGCGGCGGCATCCTGGCCCGCCAGTTCGCCAATGAGGCCAACCCGCAGATCCACCGCGAGACCACTGCGGAAGAGATCTGGAAGGACACTGATGGCAAGGTCGACATCTTCGTCGCAGGCATCGGCACCGGTGGCACCATCACCGGCGTCGGTCAGGTGCTCAAGGGCCGCAACCCGCAGATCCAGGTCATTGCCGTGGAGCCCGAGGAGTCCGCGATCCTCAACGGCGGCGCTCCCGGCCCGCACAAGATCCAGGGCCTGGGTGCGAACTTCATCCCGGAGATCCTCGACCGTGAGATCTACGACGAGGTCATCGACATCAACGCCGAGACCGCCGTGGACTGGGCGCGTCGTGCCGCCAAGGAAGAGGGACTGCTGGTCGGCATCTCCTCCGGCGCTGCGCTCGCCGCTGCCGACAAGGTCGCCCGACGGCCCGAGAATGCGGGCAAGCTCATCGTCGTGATCATCCCGTCGTTCGGCGAGCGTTACCTGTCCACCATCCTTTTTTCCGACCTGTTCAGCTGAACGGGTCGTCTTTCTTTGAAACGACTGCACTGATGACTGCCTTGCGCTTGACTGAGAACCTGTCGACCGACCGTGCCGCTACCCCCCCTGATGCGCGCGGTCGGTCGACCCTCATACGGTCGGCCTGGCGCCGGATCCGTGAGGACCTGGACGCAGCGATCGAGCGGGACCCGGCCGTCGACTCCAGGCTCGAGATGGCACTCACCTCACCCGGCCTGCATGCCATCTGGGTGCACCGGCTGTCGCATCGCCTGTGGACGAGACCCGGGTGCCGCCTGACCGCGCGCATCCTTTCGCAGATCTCGCGGGCGATCACCGGCGTCGAGATCCACCCGGGCGCGCAGATCGGTCGGCGGTTCTTCATCGACCACGGGATGGGCGTCGTCATCGGCGAGACTGCCGAGGTCGGTGACGACGTGATGATGTATCACGGAGTCACGCTCGGGGGTCGTTCGATGAAGCGGGTCAAGCGTCACCCGACGGTCGGCAACAACGTCACGATCGGTGCGGGTGCTCGGGTGCTTGGTCCGGTCTACATCGGTGACCGAGTCCTGATCGGTGCCAACTCCGTTGTCGTCAAGGACATCCCGGCCGGAGCGGTCGCCACTGGCGTTCCCGCCAAGATCCGGTTTCCGAACAAGGGCGAGGACCCCTACGAGGCGATGTTCAACGACCCCGCACTCTGGATCTGAGCTCGGCGGATACGGTTAGCGCTGCTGGACGGCTGCTACCGGTATGCCGTTCGGCCAGGAGGGCTCGCATAGTGGCCTAGTGCGGCGGTCTTGAAAACCGCTGTGGGGTTACAACCCACCGAGAGTTCGAATCTCTCGCCCTCCGCACAAATT
>DHJN01000230.1:0-10701 GCA_002404345.1 Actinobacteria bacterium UBA4719
AACCCCAAGTCCCAGATGCTGCGTTTCCACACCCAGACCGCCGGGGTGCAGCTGACCGCCCAGCAGCCCGAGGTCAACATGGTGCGCGTCGCCCTGCAGGGACTGGGCGCGGTTCTGGGTGGCACCCAGTCGCTGCACACCAACTCCTTCGACGAGGCAATCGCGCTGCCGAGCCAGAAGGCCGCGCGCCTGGCGCTGCGCACCCAGCAGGTCATCGCCTACGAGACGGACGTGTGCAAGACGGTCGACCCGTTTGCCGGGTCCTACGTGATGGAGTCAATGACCGACGACCTTGAAGCCGCAACTCTGGAGCTGATCCAGGCCGTCGAGGACCGGGGCGGCGCCGTGGCCGCTATCGAGCAGGGCTTCCAGAAGTCCGAGATCGAGCGCTCGGCCTACCGCATCGCCCTGGAGATCGACCATGGCGATCGCACCGTGGTCGGCCTGAACAAGTTCACCCTCGACGAGGAGGAGCCCTTCGAGTCGTTGCGCGCTGACCCCAGGATCGAGGCCGACCAGTGCGAGCGCCTCGCGGTGCTGCGCAAGGAGCGGGACAACGACGCCGTATCGCGTGCGCTGGACTCCGTGCGCACCGCCGCGGCAGGCACCGACAACGTCCTGCTGCCCATGAAGGAAGCCCTGGCCGCTCGCGCCACCGGAGGCGAGGTCGCCCATGCGCTGCGAGACGTCTGGGGCACGTACGTCCCCAACGACACCTTCTGACGCCGACACCTTCTGACGCCGACACCTTCTGACGCCCGGAGTTTCTGACGCCGGCAGTTTCTGACGCCGACACCTTTTGACGCCCGCACCATTTGACGCAGTGCCGCGTGAGGAGGATGGAGGGTACCGTCAATGCTTGTGACCCTTGAGCGCGCCCGTCCCTCGACCGTGGCTGGTTTGGCCATCCTGCGCGAGACGCTGGCCGGACTGGACGACGAGCTCATCGCGTTTCGCCGTTACGTCCACGCACACCCCGAGCTGGCGCGCAAGGAGACCCGCACCACCGACCTGATCGCGGTCAGGCTGTCTGCCGCGGGTGTTCGGGTGCGGCCACTTGCCGGCACCGGACTGATCGCGGACATCGGGCCGGTCGACCCGGCATACCGGGTGGCTCTGCGGGCGGACCTGGACGCGTTGCCGGTGGCCGAGCGCACCGACCTGCCGTTCGCCTCGGAGACCGACGGGGTCAGCCACGCCTGCGGTCACGACGTCCACATCGCGGCAGTCCTGGGTGCGGGTCTGGCGTTGCAGGAACACGCTGACTCCCTTGCAGCAAGAGGGATTGGCGTGCGTCTGATCTTCCAGCCGGCCGAGGAGGTGATGCCTGGGGGAGCCAAGGAGGTGATCGAGCAGGGCGGCATCCAGGGAGTCGACCGCATCTTTACCTTCCACTGCGACCCAACCATTGACGTGGGTCAGGTGGGGCTGCGCGACGGAGCGATCACCGCGGCTGCCGACACCGTCACCATCACGCTCAGCGGGCGCGGCGGTCACACCTCGCGGCCGCACCTGACCCAGGACCTGACCTATGCGCTGGGCAAGGTCGTCACAGAAGTCCCCGCGGTGCTCTCGCGCCGGGTCGACCCACGGGCTGTTGTCGCGCTGGTGTGGGGGACCGTCCACTCCGGCAGCGTTGAGAACGTCATCCCGTCGACGGGCACCGTCAGCGGCACCCTGCGGATGCTCGATGCGCAGCTGTGGGAGGACATCGGGCCCCTGCTGGAGGAGGTCGTTCAGGCGGTGATCAGCCCGTATGCCGTGACTGCGAAAGTCGAGCACGTGCGGGGGGCTCCGCCGGTGGTCAACGACCCGGAGTCGGTGGCGAGGCTCCGCTTCGCCGCGGAGCTGATGTTGGGTCCCCATGCGCCGGCGCCCACCGCGCAGTCTCTGGGCGGCGAGGACTTCGCCTGGTACTTACAGGGGGTGCCGGGGGTCATGGCGAGGTTGGGGACTCGTACCCCTGGGGGTACGACCTACGACCTGCACCAAGGCGACCTGGTCGTGGATGAGCGGGCGATCGCCATGGGCGCACGACTACTGGTCGGCGCCGTACTGGCAGATGGCCAGCCGTATCGAAAGGGTGCCAGGCACTAGTGTCCGATCCGGCGTCCGTGGACTGGGATCTGTTGCGCGCCAGGGCAACGGAGGCTATGCATCAGGCCTACGCGCCGTACAGCGGGTTCCCGGTCGGCGTGGCCGGTCTGGTTGATGACGGGCGCATCGTGTCCGGCTGCAACGTCGAGAACGCGGCCTACGGTGTGGCGCTGTGTGCCGAGTGCGGGATGGTCTCGGCGCTGCACCTCAGCGGTGGCGGCCGGTTGGTGGCGGTGTCCTGCGTCAACGGCAACGGGGATTCGCTGATGCCCTGCGGGCGGTGCCGGCAGCTGTTGTGGGAGCACGGTGGGCCCGCTTGCGAGCTGATGACCGCAAGAGGCGTGCGCACCATGGCCGAGGTGCTTCCGGACGCCTTCGGTGGCGATGATCTGGATGACTTCAGCGCGGCGCACCACTGACCTACGCCGTCAGCGGAACCTGGGCACCCGTCGCACCTCAGGAGTGAGAGGATGCCGACGTGCCTGAGGCCCATGACGCTGTTGAGGTCATCGTCGCCAAGCGCGACAAGCAGGAGCTGTCCGACGGGCAGATCGACTGGGTGATCGATGCGTATGTGCGCGCTGTGGTGGCCGACGAACAGATGTCGTCCCTGGCCATGGCGATCCTGCTCAACGGCATGAACCGTCGGGAGATCTCGCGGTGGACAGCGGCGATGATCGCGTCCGGCAAGCGGATGGACTTCTCCTCGTTGTCGCTTCCCACCGCGGACAAGCACTCGACCGGTGGGGTCGGCGACAAGATCACCCTGCCGCTGGTCCCGCTCGTCGCGGCGTGCGGCGTTGCGGTTCCCCAGCTTTCGGGCCGAGCGCTGGGCCACACCGGCGGGACGCTCGACAAGCTTGAGTCGATCCCGGGCTGGCGTGCGGCGCTGTCCAACGACGAGATGATGCGCCAGCTCGAGAATGTCGGTGCGGTGATCTGCGCAGCCGGAGAGGGGCTCGCCCCGGCCGACCGGAAGCTCTACGCCTTGCGTGACGTGACCGGCACCGTCGAGTCCATCGCGCTGATCGCCAGCTCGATCATGAGCAAGAAGATCGCCGAGGGCACCGGCGCGCTGGTGCTCGATGTCAAGGTCGGGTCTGGAGCGTTCATGAAGGATGTCGTTGCTGCCCGTGAGCTGGCGCGCACGATGGTCGACCTCGGCCAGGACGCCGGGGTGAACACAGTGGCGCTTCTGACCAACATGGCGACCCCGCTCGGTCTGACGGCGGGCAACGCCCTCGAGGTTCGCGAGTCGGTCGAGGTACTGGCCGGTGGCGGCCCGCCAGATGTCGTCGAGCTGACGCTGGTGCTGGCCCGCGAGATGCTGTCGGCCGCCGGCCGGGGCGACGTCGACCCGGCCGACGCGCTCGAGGACGGGCGAGCCATGGACGTATGGCGCCGCCTTGTCTCCGCCCAGGGCGGCGACCCGTCCGCGTCCCTGCCCGTCGCGAAGGAGACCCACCAGATCCGGGCCCCCGGCTCCGGCGTGCTGACCAAGCTTGACGCGCTCCAGGTCGGGATCGCCGCCTGGCGGCTCGGGGCTGGTCGGTCGCGCAAGGAGGACCAGGTCCAGGCTGGAGCGGGTATCGAGATGCACGCCAAGCCCGGCGCGGTCCTGCGAGCCGGCGACGCGCTGATGACCCTGCACACTGACACGCCCGAGAGGTTCGACCGGGCGATCGACGCGCTGGAGGGTGCGTACTTCATTGCCCCAGAAGGCTCCCGGCCCGATCTCCTGCCGCTGGTGATCGAGCGGATCACCGTCACCGGCGAGGACTGAGTGCTCAGCGACGACGTCTTGCGTTGTGCCCCCAAGGCGCTCCTGCACGACCACCTAGACGGCGGGCTGCGCCCACAGACGATCATCGAGCTCGCCGACAGCGTTGAGTACAAGGGACTTTCGGCGCAGGAGGCAGCCGCGCTCGGTGCCTGGTTCCGTGACAGCTCCAGCTCGGGGTCGCTCGAGCGCTACCTCACGACCTTCGAACACACGGTTGCCGTCATGCAGACCGTCCACAGCCTGCATCGGGTCGCCAGCGAGTGCGTGCAGGACCTCGCCAACGACGGGGTGGTCTATGCCGAGGTGCGGTATGCACCGGAGCTGCATCTGGTGGCCGGGTTGTCGCTCGAGGACGCGGTCGAGGCGGTGAACGCAGGCTTCCGGCGTGCGCATCGTCGACGACGTGAGGGTTTCGGCCAGCCCGTACTCCGCCGACGTCGCCTACGCGGCCACGGCGAACCCGTCCGAGGTGACCCTCGGCCGACTTGCGTCGTACGTGCGCGACCGGCGGATCCCGCTGGAGATGTGCCCCAGCAGCAACGTCCAGACCGGCGCTGCCGAGTCCGTTGCCCTGCACCCGATCTCACTGCTCAAGCGGCTCAGGTTCCGGGTCACCGTCAACACCGACAACCGCCTGATGAGCGGCACGTCCATGACCCGGGAGATGTCGCTCCTGGTCAACGGCGCCGGATGGACGCTGGAGGATGTGCGCTGGGCGACGATCAACGCGATGAAGTCCGCTTTCGTCCCGTTCGACGAACGGCTCGCGATCATCGACGACGTGGTGAAGCCAGGCTTCGCGGCCCTGATCCAGGCCTGAACCTTGCGGCTATCCGGCTTCGAGGTTGGCAAGCCCGGCCTTCATCGATCGGGTGACCGGCAAACCGCGCGTTGCCACGATGAGTGCGGTCATCAATCGACCCGAGAGAGTGGTGGGCTTCCGGTCCCAGATCAGGTCGATGGTCGATCCTCCACTGCCTTCTGACCTGACAGTGGTTTGGACGTAGCTGCCGGGTGCGCAGAAGTTGCTCTCCTTCACCGTCCATCGAACGGTGTCTGGGTCTGACCAGTCGTAGTGCTCGCGGGCCCAGACCGAGGAGCCCGCCATCTTGGTGCCTTCTCTGACCTCGGCCCAGCTGTCACCGGTCTCGTAGACCTCATACAACGAAGGCGTGATGCCGGGCCAGGTCTTCGGCCGATCTGGTGAGAAGTCGATGAGTGCCTTGCGGATCCGTTCCGGTGGAATCGTTGAGCTCATGTGAACATCGACGCGTGGCATCTGTTTCTCCTGCGATCTGAGTCAGTTGTCAATACCGACGTTACTCGTGCGGCGAGTCGATCGGGTCCGCTGGGATGAGACGACTTCGCAGGGCGGCGTCCCGCTGCAGCCGGATCCAGTCCCGTCGGCGGCGATCAGCGATGACTGCGGCGAGCACGAGCTCCGGATGCGTTCCGGCCGGGGGCGCCGGAGCGACATGGGTGACCACCTCGTCGTGCAGCTGGACACCGAGCGTCGCGCGCGACTGCGGGCTCAGCAAGGGCGCGCGCATGAGGAACTGCCGGACCGCCATGGCCAGGCCGTCAGGCAGTCGGGCGATGTCCGCGCCGGTCGCCCAGGCAGCCAGGTGGGGAGGCATCATCGGAGGCGGCGGCAACGTCAGGTGGACCCGCTCCCGCACCACATAGGTGCCGGCGGCGTAGTCGCCGAGCCGCTTGCCCTTGCCGCTCACCAGCGCGCAGACGAGGGCGGGCACCCCGAGCATGGACCAGATCTCCACGACCCCAACCAGCGCGCGGGTCAGCGCATGGCGAAACCCGATCGGCCCGGCATCATCGCGGACGGTCCGCAGGCCCGTGGCGAGCTTGCCCAGCGTACGACCGCGGGTCAGGGTCTCCATCGTGGTTGGCAGGACGACCAGGACCAGTGCCACGAGCACGGTCATCGTGACGCCGATGATGGCATCGTCGGCGTTCTGGATCATCAGCCCGGCCACCATCTGGCCGACCGTCAGGGCCATTCCCGCAATCAGCACGTCAAGGAAGCCGGAGAGTGCGCGCAGCGCGATGCCGGCGGCGGGCAGCTCCAGCGCAACAGCCTCGCCGGTGACGAGGTCGTCGACGCCGACGCCGACTGTGCTGCTGCTCATGCTGTTCCGCTGCTCATCTCAGGGTTCAGCGTATCCGGCCTGGCCGAGCGACCAGGGGCGGTCCGCGAATACAGTATGGGCGTGGATCTAGACGCGTTCGTCTCAGCACACCAGGGCGAGTGGAGCCGCCTAGAGTACCTGGCGCGCCATGGATCGCTCAGTGGATCCGAGGCCGACGAGATCCTCGATCTGTATCAACGGGTGGCCACGCATCTGTCGGTGGTCCGTTCCGCGGCCCCGGACCCGAGCCTGGTGACCTATCTTTCATCGCTGCTTGCCCGAGCGCGAACGCGTTCTGCCGGAACGAGATCGGTGGCATGGTCAGATCTGCGGGCCTTCTTCACCGACACCTTTCCCGCAGCCCTGTACCGGACCCGCTGGTGGTGGATCCTTACCGCAGTCACGAACCTCGGGGCAGCGGTGGTCATCGGCTGGTGGTTCCTCTCGCACCCGCAGTTCGAGTCCTCGTTGATGTCCCCCTCCGAGATCGACAAGCTCGTGAACACGGACTTCGAGCACTACTACACCGAGTTCGCCGCATCGCACTTCGCCGCGCTGGTCTGGACTCACAACGCCTGGCTCACGGCCATCTGCATCGCGCTCGGCGTCCTCGGCGTCCCGGTGGTCTATCTTCTCTTCGACAACGTCCTCAACCTGGGGTTCATGGGCGCGATCATGATCAACCACCACCGGGGCGCCCTGTTCTTCGGTCTTATCCTCCCGCACGGGCTGCTGGAGCTGACGGCGGTCTTCGTGGCCGGCGCCACCGGACTGCGGTTGTTCTGGGCCTGGATCGACCCCGGCCCGCGAGCTCGTTCCGGGGCCATTGCCGAAGAAGGCCGATCCGCCATGGCGGTGGCCCTCGGCCTGGTCGTCGTGCTGGCCATCTCGGGAGTCATCGAGGCGTTCGTGACTCCCTCGCCGCTTCCCACGTGGGCGCGAATCACCATCGGCGTGCTCGTCGAGGTGGCCTTCATCGCCTACGTGTTCACAGTCGGTCGCTGGGCGTGTCAACGCGGTGCAACCGGCGACGTGGCAGCGCGCGACGCGGGTGACACGGCACCCGTCGTGGGCTGATCAGCCAAACCTAGGGACGGTGCTGGTTTTCGTGGCCAAACCTAGGGACGGTGCTGGGGTTCGTNNGTGGCCAAATCTAGGGACGGTGCGGGCCACCGCTCGGTGACTACAGCAGCCCCCGGCTTTTGAGCATCAGGTAGTGATCGGTCAAGGCCACCGGGAGCTGTTCCGGCTCGGCATCGATCACGTGGACGCCCAGGCGTCGCAACACCTCGGCGGTTCGTTCGCGTAGACCTATGGTGCGCTCGGCGGCCGCGGCGTCGTACACGTGCGAGGTGTTGCTGACGTTCGCCGCCATGGCGGAAAGGGCAGGATCGGCAACCGAGGCCAGGACCACCCGATGGTGACGGGTGAGTGCGGCCAGGGTCGGGAGCAGGCTCTCCTCGATGGCCGCGGGTTCCAGCGGTGTCAGCAGGACGACCAGTGAGCGGCGACGGCTCAGTCCGGAGATTGCCCCTGCCATCATCGACCAGTCGGCCTCCAGCAGCGCCGGCTCCAGCGGAGCCATCGCCGTCACGAGATCGCCAAGGAGGGTCGTGCGGCTCGCGCCGCTCAGGCGGGCACGCACCTGTCGGTCGCCGGCGATGAAGTCCACCCGGTCACCCGCACGAGAGGCCAGGGCGGCCAACAAGAGCGAGGCGTCCATGGCGGCGTCCAGCCGGGGCACGTCCCCCACCCGCCCGGCCGACGTCCGTGAGGTGTCCAGCACCAGAATGAGCCGCCGGTCGCGCTCGGGCTGCCACGTGCGTACGACGACGGCGCTGCGGCGAGCGGTCGCCCGCCAGTCGATGCTGCGGACGTCGTCTCCGACGACGTAGTCGCGCAACGAGTCGAACTCCGTGCCCGCCCCACGAACGCGAACCGCAGAGCGGCCGTCGAGCTGGCGCAGAACGGCAAGTCGGCTGGGCAGGTGCTTGCGCGACGTGAACGGTGGCAGGGCTCGGATGAGTCCCTCGACCGGGAACGAGCGCTGGCGGGCGGCCAGTCCGAGGGGCCCGATGCTGCGCACCGTGACCCGGTCGGCCCGTCGGTCGCCGCGCCGGGTGGGCGTCAGGTGAGTTCGCAGCGCAACCCGTTCACCGCCGCGGACAGTGACCGTATGCCGGTCGCCCGCGGCCCCCGCGGACGGTTGCCAGGCGTCGCGAACGATGCCGCGCAGAGGTCGCGACGTCGGATTGGTCAGCCACAGCGTCGTGGACCCGCGCACCCCGAGTCGGACCTGGAGGACACGGTCGCGACTGATCACCAGCTTGCGGGGACTCAGGGCGAGCAGCACGTCGAGCCCGATGGCGCAGAACGTGACGAGCCACCAGATCCGGACGGTACTCATGGTCGGCTGGAGCAACACGGCGACCAGCCCCAGCACCAGCAGCGCTGGGGCGCGCCCGGTCAACGCCACGAGGACCACCCTCCAGATGTTGAGGGGCACCGTGTTGAGGGGAACGGTGTTAAGGGGCACGGCAGGGAGCGGAACGGTGTTGAGGGGCACGGTGTTGAGGGGCACGGCTGGGAGCGGAACGGCAGGGAGCGGCACGGCAGGGAGCGGCACGGCAGGGAGCGGAACGGAGTACGGATCGGGGAAGGCACGGCAGGCGTCAGCGGGGGACCGGCACAGAGGACAGGGCGCTGGCCAGTACCGACCCGACATTGACGCCCTCGAGCTCGGCCTCTGGTCGCAGCGCGAGCCGGTGGGCCAGCGTCGCGTGGGCGAGCGCCTTGACGTCGTCGGGGGTCACGAACTCTCGGCCGTTCAACCAGGCCCAGGCTCGGCTGGTCGCCATCAGTGCTGTGGCGCCACGTGGGCTGGCACCCAAGGACAGCGACGGAGACTGCCGGGTCGCTCGGGCGATGTCGACGATGTAGCCGGTGACCTCCGGCGAGACGGTCACCGTCCGGACTGCCGCCACGCCGGCATCGAGGTCGGCCGGCCCGGCGACGGGACGCAGGCCGGCCGCAGCCAGATGACGAGGGTCGAAGCCGGATGCGTGTCGGTGGACAACCATGATCTCGTCATCGCGTGGGGGCAGAGGGAGCTCGACCTTGAGCAGGAACCGGTCCAGCTGGGCTTCGGGCAAGGGGTAGGTACCCTCGTACTCGACCGGGTTCTGGGTCGCGGCGACCATGAACGGCGACGGCAGGGGCCTGGGTACGCCGTCAACAGAGACCTGACGCTCCTCCATGGACTCCAGCAGTGCGGACTGGGTCTTGGGCGGCGTCCGGTTGATCTCGTCGGCCAGCAGCAGGTTGGTGAACACGGGCCCCTCGCGGAACGAGAACTCGGCGCTGTGCGGATCGTAGATCAACGAGCCGGTGATGTCGCCGGGCATCAGGTCGGGTGTGAACTGCACGCGCTTGGTCTGGATGTCGAGCGACTCAGCTACCGCACGGACGAGAAGTGTCTTGGCCACGCCCGGGACACCCTCGAGCAGGATGTGGCCACGGCTCAGCAGCGCGATGATGATGCCGGACACTGCGGCGTCCTGCCCCACGACGGCTTTGGCGACCTCATGGCGGACGGCGAGCAGCGCGGCGCGGGCCTGGTCGGAGGATGCCCGGGTCTGTTCGGAGGAGGCGGGGCTCTGGTCGGAGGATGCCCTGGTCTGTTCGGAGGAGGCGGGGGGCTGGTCCGAGGACGCGCGGTCCTGCGTTGGCTGGGTGACGTCCGTCATCTTCGGAGTACTTCCTTCTCGAGTGCAACGAGGGTGTTGGCTAGTTCCAGGAGCGACGAGTCGTCATGCGCCGCAGACGAGCTCAGCAGATCCAGCACATCGTGATAGCTCCGGCCACTGACCGCAGCTGCGGCCGCTGCCACGCTGCTGACCGCAGACGACGCGGACAGGCCGAGGTATGACGTGAGGCGCCTTCGGGTCGCAAGCTGCAGCACGGCGAGGGCTCGGGTGCGGTCGCGGGACTTGCGGTACATCCGCCCGCGGCTCTCGGTGGTCTCGACGGCGCGAACGATGACCGGCAGCGGTTCGGTCACCAGGCGTCCGAGACGGCGCCCGCGCCAGAGGCACAGGAGCACGACGGCGGAGATCGCAAGCTCCAGGCCGGGCCTGAACCACGAGGGCGCGATGGATCGCGAGGTGCTGTCTGCCCCGGAGATGTCGGCCAGGGAGGGGACGTACCAGACCAGGTGGTCGGTCTGACCGAAGAGGTGCAGGGCGATCGCGGCGTTGTCGGACTCGAGGATGGCACCGTTGCTGATCAGGCTGTCGTCCCCGAGCAGGGTCACCCGTGGTCGTCCCGCTGTGGCGGGCAGGCTGACCATCGCGCCGCCCCCGTCGCTCTTGTCCGGGAAGCAGGTCGTTGCGGCTGAGTGGTTGGTCGTCGGCACGTAGGCCCGGTCTGCCTGGGCGAGCCGGAACTGCTGGCCCACCTCTGCGCCGGGGCAGCCGGCCCTCACGTCTGTCAGTTCCGCGAGGTGGGAGTCGACCGGCAGGCCCATGCCCTTGGTGACCTCGGGGTCTGGGTCGAGCAGGACCACACTGGCGGCGGACGCAGAGTGGGCCAGCGCTGCTCGTGCCGTTCGCCCGGACAGGCCTGTGGTGCCGGTGATCACGACCGTAGTGGCGCCGTCGACGGTCTCGTCGAGCA
>DHJN01000230.1:10828-11080 GCA_002404345.1 Actinobacteria bacterium UBA4719
GCCAGGCCTTGGGCTCCGGAGAAGCCGGGGTTGGCCGGGTCGAGGTCGTCGCTGTTGCGTTGCGGGCCCCGGGTCAGCACCGTCACCGCCATGGCGACCACCATCAGCAGGACGACCATCATCAAGGGCGTGAGCCATCGGGGACGCTTGCGCGTGAAGGGTTTCGAGACCGGGGCGGTCGCAGTAGTCGTCATACCGACAGGTCCTCGAGCAGCGACGCGGCCAGCGCTGGGCGGGCCTTGACCAGCTCCG
>DHJN01000230.1:11190-16628 GCA_002404345.1 Actinobacteria bacterium UBA4719
AGGTCGGCGGCCTGCGCGAGCCGGTCAGCGTGGCTGGGGAAGGGCGACGCCAGCGCCAGGCTGACCTCGTGGGCGGTGCGGCCGGGGGCGTCATCGAGCAGCGTGCGATCGCTCATGTCCTTGGCGATGGCGCGGAATCCGTTCAGGACGGCGTCGTCGTAGCGCCCGTCTCGCAAGGCCTCGGCGGCCAGGTCACGGTAGAAGCGCGGCGTGATCGCCACGTCCTCCAGCACTGCCCCGTCCGAAGCCGCGACCACCGACTCGCGGCGCACCTTGGGCAGGACCCAGACCAGGAGGGCGATCACGACCAAAGCCACCAGTACCGTGATGGCCGGGGAGAGTCCGGCCACATGACCTGCGCCGTTGAGGAGCTTGCGCAGCAGGTCGACGACCCACCGGCTTACCGAGCTCAGCCACGGGTTCTGGTAGTCGGTGCCCTGGAGCTCCTTCTTCAGCCAGTCCCGCGCCTCGGGAGGTGTGGGGTTCAGGCCGCGATGCGGTGACCAGCTCGCCGGCGTCATCGGATGTCGGTCAGATCCGCGGTGCGGGGTTGGACTGGGCGTCGCGAAGCAGGATCACGTCGAGTGCTTCGAGGCGCATCCGACGGTCGATATAGAGCAGGCCCGTCACCGCCGCCACGAAGGGTGTCGTGATGGCCCCGGTAAGCAGCCCCGACAGGTGCGAGACGAACGTGAGGACCATCTGCCCGCTCACGGTGCCCTGCCCTGCCATGGCCGCGATGATGGTGCCGATGATCTGGAACGGCAGCCCGAGCAGCGATGCGGCGATCCCAGCAAGGATTCCGGCCAGCAGGGTGATGCCCAGGATGCGCCAGAACGCCGAGCCCCTGGTGAGGGCGAAGGAGCGTCGCAGCCCGGCGAGCACGCCGTGGCCCTCGAGAACTATCGCGGGTGCGGCCATCGAGATCTTCGTCGAGACCGCCAGGTTCACGACAATGAGGCCGAGGATGCCGAGAAGCACCAGAATCGCCCCCGCGAGGATGTTGTCGTTGAACAGCAACAGCACACCGGGCCCGATCAGCAACGCTGTGGCAAGGAGACTGAATACCAACGTCAGAACGGCCAACACAAGCAGCGACAGGACTCGCCCGCGGGTGGATCGCCACGTCGCACCGAGGTCCGGCTTGCGACCCAGGACCGCCTGGCTCAGGACATGGATCAACAGCCCACTGAGGACGCCTGCAGCGAGCATGGTGAGCAAGGCCTGGAGCAGTGCTGCAGGGACCCCGACAAGGGCCTGTGCCTCGGGTCCGCGCGAGCTAAGCAACCTGGACATCAGCTGGGTCGTGCCGATTCCCAGCGCAGCCGACGGGCCGAGGAAGGCGCCAAGAACCAGGGCTGACAGGCCGACCATCGACTTCGGGTTGAAGCGAACAGCCTTGACCGCGCCGTCCAGGATGTCGCCGAGACCGAGTGGCCGAAGCGGCACGATGCTCGGCTTGTGCGCCGTCAACATCGGGGCCTGGTGCACCGGGACGCGTGGCAGCACCGGCAGTCCGGTTGGCGGGGGCGCGGCATACCACCCGTCCCGCTCCGGCTCGCGGTCCTGCGGTCCTGGGGCTGCCTGCGGTCCAGGGGCTGCCTGCGGTCCAGGGGCTGGAAATTCGCCGGTCATCGTGATGTGTCTTCCTGATCAGTTGGGTATTACCCCATGATGGCCCAAACTCGCGGCCGGCGGACTCGGGTTTGCTGCCCGGGGCAGTGAGGTGCTAGCCACCTTTGGGATGCCAGATTGTCTTGGTCTCCAGGTAGGCCTTGATCCGGGTCAGGTCCGGCACGGGCGACCAGTCGGGCTCGACCGCGTCCGCGCCGTCGCCGGCCGGGCGCAATACCCGCTTGAGGTTATCGGCGCCGGCGCGTTCGAGGTCCGCCCACGCCAGGCCGTCGGCGTCCGCGGCGCCGGCCAGGTCCACGGCGTTGACGTCCTGGTGGGCGGCCAGCCATGGTGCGACCTCGGCGGTGCGTCCGGTGATCAGGTTGATGACACCTGCGGGCACGTCAGAGGTGGCCAGGACCTCCGAGAGCGTGACAGCTGGAAGCGGTCGGTGCTCGCTGGTCAGGATGACCTCGGTGTTGCCGCTGACCACGATCGGCGCGAGCACGCAGATCAGACCGAGCAGCGAAGAGCATTGCGGCGCAAGGGCGGCGACCACGCCGGTTGGCTCGGGCGCGGAGATGTTGAAGTACGGCCCGGCGACCGGGTTGACCCCGCCCAGGACCTGCGCGATCTTGTCTGACCACCCGGCGTACCAGACCCAGCGGTCGATGGCCGCCGAGACGACCTTGTCGGCACGAGCCGGGGTGAGTCCCTCCGCGGCGGCGACCTCAGTGGCGAACTGTCCGCGTCGACCCTCCATCAGCTCGGCCACGCGATAGAGCACCTGACCCCGGTTGTATGCCGTGGCCATGGCCCACCGCTCGAAGGCATCCCGTGCGGCCACGACGGCGTCGCGGGCGTCCTTGCGGGAGCCCATCGCGGCGTTGGCCAGAAACCTGCCGGACCGGCCAGCCGCATGGATCTTGTAGGTGCGGCCGGACTCGCTGCGCGAGAACGCCCCACCGATGTAGAGCTTGTAGGTCTTGCGCACCTCGATCCGTTGCTCTGGGGTGGCCGGTTCAGTCGCCTTGCGTCGACTCGCGGTGGGGCTCATCGGCTCGCTCCTGTCCTGAGGTAGGCCTCGAGGCCGTGGCGACCGCCCTCACGGCCGTAGCCGGACTCCTGGTAGCCGCCGAACGGAGAGGTCGGGTCGAAGCGGTTGAACGTGTTGGCCCAGATCACCCCCGCGCGCAGCTGGTCGGCCATCCACAGGATCCGGGAGCCCTTCTCGGTCCACACCCCGGCGGAGAGCCCGTAGGGCGTGTTGTTGGCCTTGGCGACCGCCTCCTGCGGAGTGCGGAACGTCAGAACCGACAGCACCGGACCGAAGATCTCTTCCCGGGCGATCCGGTGAGCCTGGGACACGCCGGTGAAAACGGTGGGGGCGAACCAGAATCCGCGCTCAGGCAGGACGCAGGGCGCGCTCCAGCGAGTGGCGCCTTCGGACTCCCCGATCTGCGTCAGCTCGCGGATCCGGGCTAGCTGAGCTGCCGAGTTGATGGCGCCGACGTCGGTGTTCTTGTCCAGCGGGTCACCCACGCGAAGGGTCTCCACCCGTCGTTTCAGCCGCATGACCACATCGTCGGCGACGCTCTCCTGCACCAGCAGGCGGGACCCGGCGCAGCAGACGTGACCCTGGTTGAAGAAGATCCCGTTGACGATCCCCTCGACCGCCTGGTCGATGGCGGCGTCGTCGAAGACGATGTTGGCAGCCTTGCCGCCGAGCTCGAGAGTCGCCCGTTTGCGGGTCCCGGCGAGCGACCGGGCGATGGCCTTGCCCACGTGCGTCGATCCGGTGAAGGCGACCTTGTCGACCCCGGGATGCTCCACCAGGTGGCGCCCTGTCTGGCCGGCGCCGGTGATGATGTTGACCACCCCTGCTGGCAGGTCCGCCTGCTGGCAGACCTCGGCGAAGAGCAGAGCGGTCAGCGGTGTGGTCTCCGCGGGCTTGAGGACCACGGTGTTTCCAGCGGCCAGGGCGGGCGCGATCTTCCACGACAGCATGAGCAGCGGGAAGTTCCACGGAATTACCTGTCCCACCACGCCGAGAGGTCTCGGAGGTTGTCCCGCGCCATCCGAGAGGCCGGCGTGGTCGAGCTTGTCGGCCCAGCCTGCGTGGTAGAAGAAGTGCGCCGCGGCCAGCGGGATGTCGACATCGCGCGACTCCTTGATCGGCTTGCCGTTGTCCAGGCTCTCCAGGACGGCGAACTCGCGTGAGCGCTCCTGCAGGATGCGCGCGATACGGAAGAGGTACTTGGCGCGCTCGGCGCCGGGCAAGCGACCCCATGGCCCGTCGAAGGCCTTTCTGGCTGCCCGCACGGCAATATCGACGTCGGCCGCACCGGCCTCGGTGACCTCGGCAAGGACCTCCTCCGAGGACGGGTTGATGGTCTTGAACGTCGATCCGCCGGAGGACTGCACGAACTCGCCATCGATGAACAGCCCGTATGACGGCCGGATGTGCAGGATCGCTCGCGACTCGGGCGCCGGTGCGTACTCGAACTTGGCCATGCTGTCTCTCCGTTCTCAGCTCAGTCGATCGTCACGTAGTCGGCACCGCAGTAGCGGCCGTTGGCCAGCTTCTGGCGTTGCAGGAGAAGGTCATTGAGCAGGCTGGAGGCCCCGAACCGGAACCAGTGCGGGTCGACCCAGTCATCACCGGCGATCTCGTTGACCATCACGAGGTACGTCATGGCGTCCTTGGCGGTCCTGATCCCACCAGCCGGTTTCACCCCGATCTGGGTGCCGGTGAGGTCACGCCAGTCGCGGACGGCCTCGAGCATGATGAGCGTCACCGGAAGCGTGGCCGCGGGCGACAGTTTTCCGGTCGAGGTCTTGATGAAGTCCGCGCCTGCCAGCATCGCCAACCATGAGGCCCGTCGCACGTTGTCATAGGTCGCCAGCTCGCCGGTTTCCAGGATGACCTTCAAGCGGGCAGCCGCGCCGTTCGCCGCGCCGTTCGCGTCATCTTGGGCGCACGCCGCTTTGATGGCCGCGATCTCGTTGAACACCTGGAGGTACCTGCCGGACAGGAAGGCTGCGCGGTCGATGACCATGTCGATCTCGTGGGCGCCCGCCCTGACGGCGTCGCGGGTGTCAGTGAGTTTGACGGCCATCGTGGCGCGACCGGCGGGGAATGCTGTCGTCACGGCCGCAACGTGAATGTTGCTACCCCGCAGGGCATCCACGGCCACCGGGACCAGGTCGCTGTAGATACAGACCGCCGCGACCTGAGGGGTTGTCGGGTCACCGGGGTCCGGGGCCATCGCCTTGGCACACAGCGACCGCACCCTGCTCTCGGTGTCGGCACCCTCCAGCGTCGTCAGGTCGATCATGCCGATCGCCGTGTCGATGGCCCAGGCCTTCGAGGTGGTCTTGATGGAGCGGGTGCCCAAGCCTGCTGCACGCGCATCCGCGCCGACCTGGTCGACCCCTGGCAGCCCGTTCAGCCACCTCGTCATCGAGGCGTTGGTCAGCGCTCCCACGCCGAGCAGCTCGCGCGCCCGCGCAGTGGCTGAGGGGGAACTCACTGCCGGAGTCTATCCGCCCGCGCTCAGCGAGAGGGGCGTGCTGGATCGCCGTGACGGGGTCAGGTCGCAGCGCGGTCATGGTTACAGCGCGGTCATGGTTACAGCGCGGTCATGGTTACAGCGCGGTCATGGCTACGGCGCGGTGAGGTTGCGCATCGAGGCACCCACCCGAGCCAACCGGTCTGCGGCTTCCGTGCGGGCGGCAACCAGACCAGATGAGGTCTCTACTGCGAAACCAGATGGCCTCGCGACCGCAACGATGGCCTCGAGGTAGACCTTGAGCTTGGGTTC
>DHJN01000230.1:16696-19223 GCA_002404345.1 Actinobacteria bacterium UBA4719
ACCTTGAGCTTGGGTTCGGTCCCGCTCGGGCGCACGATCACCCGACTCTCATCCTGGAGGAAGTAGCGCAGCCCGTCCGTGGGCGGCAGCCACTCCGAGCCCATGGCCAGATCGTCGATCCGGGCGACCGGTACGCCGCCCAGGTGGGTCGGCGGCCGGTTCCGGAGCCGGGTCATCAGGGTGCCGATGAGGCTCAGGTCGTCGACCCGGACGGCGAAGGAGTCGGTGGCGTGCACCCCGTGCTTGCCCTCGAGGTCGTCCAGGACGTCGAGAAGGGAACGACCCTGTGCCCGCAGACCCGCCGCCATCTCGGCCAGCATCAACGCGGCACTGACGCCGTCCTTGTCGCGCACCTGGTGGGGGTCGACGCAGTAGCCGAGCGCCTCCTCGTACCCGTAGCGCAGCCCAGCCACCCGCGAGATCCACTTGAACCCGGTCAGGGTCTCCTCGTGCCTGATCCCCGCGTCGCCAGCCATGGCCGCCAGCAGTCGGGAGGACACGATCGAACTGGCGAAAACGGCGTCGGCGCCAACTCCACGAGACAGAATATGAGCACCGAGCAGTGAGCCGACCTCGTCGCCGCGAAGCATCCGCCAGCCGGCCGGGTTGGCCGCTGTGGATGTTTCCGTGGCTGCGGCCGGGTCGGGGATGGCGACCGCGCACCGGTCGGCGTCGGGGTCGTTGGCCAGGACAAGATCGGGGTGAACCCGGGCCGCCAGCGCCAGGGCGGCGTCGATCGCGCCCGGCTCCTCGGGGTTCGGGAAGCTTACGGTCGGGAACTCGGGGTCCGGTTGGGACTGGCTGGGGACCACGATGGGGGCGCTGAATCCGGCACGCACGAAGGCGGCAACCACGATGTCACTGCCGACGCCATGCAGTGCGGTGTGGACGACGCTCAGCTTACGTGCGCTGTCCGGGGCGACAACCGCGGCGGCCGCATCGAGATAGGCCTCGACCACCTCCTCGCCAAGCGTGGTCCAACCGGACCCAGCCCGAGGCACGTCAGCAACCAGGTCGACGCGCGCGATGTGCTCGGCGATCTCGGCATCGAAGGGCGGCACGATCTGGCTGCCGTCGCCGAGATAGACCTTGTAGCCATTGTCCCGGGCGGGGTTGTGGCTCGCCGTCACCATGACGCCGGCGTCCGCGCCGAGCCGGCGGATCGCGAAGGCCAGCACCGGTGTCGGCAGGGGGCGCGGCAGCACCATAGCCCGGCCTCCGGCGGCGACGACCACGGCCGCGGTGTCACGAGCGAAGACGTCCGAGTTGTGTCTGGCGTCAAGTCCGATGACCACCAGCGGTTCTTGTGAGATCTCCTGCAGGTATGCCGTGAGCCCGGCTGCTGCCCGGATCACCACCGAGCGGTTCATCCGGTTGGGGCCGGCGCCCATGGCGCCCCGTAGTCCGGCGGTGCCGAACTCGAGCCTGCGGTCGAACCGGTCGGCTAGTTGGGCACGGGCGGCGACGTCCCCCGAGCGCGCAGCCGCCAGCAGGGCGTCGAGCTCCGTGCCGGTGGCCTCGTCGGGATCGTCATTGCGCCAGGAGGTGGCTCGCGCGAACAGGCCCGGTGGGGCGGCATACCCGGGTGAGTCCGTGGCGGCAGCGGGCACGGTCATTCCCCCGCAGGCGGGAGGTGCCCCCACTGGGCCTCGATCTTGGCCACGACGGCGGCGAGCAGGTGCCCGCAGCGCTCGGCGGCGGCGTGTCCTGCCGCGAGCACCTCCTCGTGCGAGAGGGGCTGGTCGCCGACGCCCGCTGCACGGTTCGTCACCAACGAGATCCCGAGGACCTCCAGGCCGCATTGCCGGGCGGCGATGGCTTCGAGTGCCGTGGACATCCCGACCAGGTCGCCGCCCAGGATCTTGGCCATCTGGACTTCGGCGGGCGTCTCGTAGTGCGGTCCGCGAAACTGCACGTAGACGCCCTCGTCGAGGTCGGGATCGACCGTGCGAGCCAGTTCGCGAAGACGCGCCGAGTACAGGTCGGTGAGATCCACGAAGTTGGCCCCCTCGATCGGGGAGGCCGCGGTGAGGTTGAGGTGGTCCCGTATCAGCACGGGGGTCCCGGGCATCCAGGTCGGGTTGAGGCCGCCGCAGCCGTTGGTCAACACGATCGTCCGGCATCCGGCGGCAGCGGCCGTTCGTATGGAGTGAACCACCGACCGGATGCCGCGGCCCTCGTAGAAGTGGGTGCGGGTGCCATAGACCAGTGCCCGGCGCTCGGTCTCCCCGATCGCCACCGACCGGATGACGCCCGAGTGTCCGGCGACGGCTGCCCTGGCGAACCCCGGAACGTCCGCATTGTCAATGGTGGCAACAGTTCGCCCGATCAGGTCACCGGTCTGCCCCCAGCCGGACCCCAACACCAGTGCCACGTCATGGCGGGTGGTCCCCGCGCGCTGGGCGATGACCTCGGCGGCCTTCGCGGCCACCGCGAAGGGGTCGACAGAGGGGTCGCGCAGATCAAAGGAGTCGATCCTCGAGTCGGTCACGCGGGCAGCCTAGCTCCACGCCTCCACGCCTCCACG
>DHJN01000186.1:0-1887 GCA_002404345.1 Actinobacteria bacterium UBA4719
CAGGCAAGGACCCACGCAAGGACCCAGGCAAGGACCCAGGCACCACACCGTCCAAGACATCGAAGCCGGTCCTTGAGGACGGCGATGTCGATGGCCGGGCCGTTCGCAGGGCGATGGACCTGCCGGGTCGTCACGGTCCCGGTGTGTATGGCTCGCCGCAGTCGCCGCCAGCGCAGGTCGGCACCGGTAAACGGGGCGTAGCTTCCGGCCAGACAAAGCGGCCAGCGGTCCGCGGCGCCCGCAAGCGGCCGGTGTAGGGCACGGTTGTGGAGGAGGCTACCCATCGCTTCGTGCGGCTGTTACGGCGCCAGGGGGTCCGGATCGGGGTCTCCGAGGCGCTCGACGCGATGAGGGCGGGCGCGCAGACCGGCATCCTGTCCGACCGGGAGATCACCCGCGCCGCGTTGCGGGTCTGCCTGATCAAGGACCGGCGTGACGAGCAGACCTTCGACCGGGTCTTCGACCTGTTCTTCGGCCTGCGTGTCGTCGAACCGCCGGATGATCCCGGTCATGGGCACGCCCACGACGATCTCGAGGACCTGGGCACCCTGGAGCACTTCACGATCTCCGAGGACCCCTCGGACATCCCGGAGCAGGGCCACTCGCACGGGGCGCCGGACGACATCCGCGACTTCTTCAACCCCGAGGACCTGGCGCAGCAGTACAACCTGCATCAGGAGGCCAACAAGGTCGACCTCGCTTCGCTCACCGACGAGATCGTCCTCTCCGCGGACAACCAGAGCATGCAGGACCGGGCAGCGCGGGTGCAGCTGACCACCAGCCGACTGGCCAACCCCGGTCGACCCGGTGAGCTGATCACCACGCCCGCGCTGGAGCTGGACGTGGAGCTCTCAGTGGCCCAGGAGGGTGCGCTGCTGGACTGGCTCAACGACGCCCTGGACACGGGGGACGACGGACGTGGGCTCGATCCGGAGGAGCTGGCCGCGCTTCGTGCCAGTCTGGCCGGCTTGCTTGAGGGGCTGCCGCAGAAGCTGCGCTCGCACCTCGAGGCCCTGATGGCAGCCGAGGCCCAGCTGGAGACTCGCGAGGTCCAGGCCCGCGGAGCGGAGCGGGTGGGGGAGCACGAGCGCGCCGAGCTCGAGGAGTCCGTGCGACGGCTGATCCGCAGCCTTCGCGGCGCACCGCGCTCCCGGCGGACCGTCGCCGCGCGGGGGAGCGTCGACGGGCGCCGGACGATGCGCACCAACATGCGTTATGACGGGATCCCCTTCCGTCCCGTGACGGTCGCCAAGGTCAGCGACCGACCGCGACTGGTGATCCTGACCGACGTCTCGCTGTCGGTGCGGGCAACGGCACGGTTCACGTTGCACCTGGTGCATGGGCTGCAGTCGCTGGCGTCCTCGGTGCGCAGCTTTGCGTTCGTCAGCGATCTGGTCGAGATCACGGACCTGTTCGCCGAGCATCCGCTCGACGAGGCGCTCGGGCTGGTTGTCGCAGGGCTGCCCGCTGGAGGAGTGCTCGACGTCGACGCCGACTCGGACCACGGCGCGGCGTTCGGCACGTTTCTCGAGGAGTTCGGCTCCGCCGTCAACCGTCGGACGACGGTCGTCATCCTTGGCGACGGGCGCAACAACGGCAAGGACCCGAACCTCGGGGCATTGGAGGAGATCAGCCGTCGCGCGCGCGAAACCGTGTGGCTGACCCCGGAGCCGCGCTACTCCTGGGGGCTTGGCTCGTGCGACCTCCCGGCGTACGCGACGTACTGCGACCGCGTGCAGGTTGTCCGGGATCTCGCTGGGCTCGAGCGCGCGACAGAGTCCCGGACTGAGGTGCCGCAGTGATTGCTACCAGGGCCGCGCCGGAGCCGCGACCGATCCTGCCCCTCGCCGGTGGAGTGCCGGGCCGCTACGAGGACGACCGGGTCGT
>DHJN01000186.1:1959-11987 GCA_002404345.1 Actinobacteria bacterium UBA4719
CTGCCGACCTCGCGGATCGACGACGACCTGACGGGCCTGCTCGCCGAAGAGCTCTTCGACCCGGGCTGGGTCAGTGGTGCCGACGCCTTTGAGCGAATCTTTACCGGCGTGGTCATATCCAGCCTCGACGACCCACTCGATGGCTGGGAGCTGTTCTACCGCAATACCCTTGATCGTCTGCGCCAACCCCCACCAGTGCGGCTGGCCTCGTACGGGACGATCGATGGCTACCGCCCGGTGTACCAACGGGCGGTCTCACTCGTACCCCCCGGCGAGGTCCTCGAGCTCGGGTGCTGCTTCGGGTTCCTCTCACTGCAGCTGGCTCGGCGAGACGACGTTCACGTGCTCGCCAGCGACGTGTCCGCCGGGACCGTGAGCCTGCTCGAAGCCATGGCACAGCGCCTTGACGCAGACGTGCGGACGTTGGTCGCCGACGCTGCGCGAGTGCCACTGCCAGACCGGCATGTCGACACGGTCCTCGCTGTGCACCTGCTGGAACACCTGGGCGACGAGGATGGCGCCGCGGTCATGGCGGAGGTGCTGCGGCTGGCACGGCATCGGGTGGTGATCGCCGTGCCGTTCGAGGCAGAACCGTCCGTGGAGCTGGGGCACGTCCGGGTCTTCGACCTGGAGGCGCTGGCCACCCTGGCTGATGAGCTGCCGGCCGGGTGGCGGGCGACGGTCTCAGCGCACCACGGCGGCTGGCTCGTCATCGACCGCAGCTGATGGCGACCGAGTCGTCGCGTCTTGCTCAGATCAGGCCCATCTTGCTGGCCGCATACACGGCCTCCGCCCGGCGGGTGACGTTCAGCTTGCGGATGATGTTGCCGACATGGAACTTCGCCGTCGTCTCCGAGATGTAGAGCCGCTTGCCGATGTCGCGGTTGGAAAGCCCGCGTGCGAGCAACGACAGCACTTCTCGTTCACGCTCGGTCAGCTGTTTGCTCTCCAGCGGCGAACGGGCATTGAGGCTCCGCACCATGGCGGCCGCGCTTCGTGAGTCGAAGGCACTCTCTCCCTGGCTGACTGCCTGGATCGCGCGCACCAGCTCGCGCGTGTCCACGTCCTTGACGACATAGCCGCTCGCCCCGCTGCGGATTGCGCGCACCACGAGCTGGTCATCCATGAGTGTCGTCAGGACGAGGACCGCGGTCTCCGGGTACGTGGACGTGAGCTTCTGACACAGCTCGAGGCCCTCGGTGTCTGACGACGTCGAGAGCTTGAGGTCCAGCAGCACGATTCGAGGTCGCGTAACTGCGACCACAGCCATGGCTTCCTGGCTTGTGGCGGCCTCACCAACAACGCTCATCTGAGGATGGCGCTCGAGGATCGAGCGGATGCCCTGGCGCACGATCGCATGATCGTCGACGAGGACGATGTTTATCACGGCTTGTCCTGGCGGCGGCGTCCGGCCGCCCGTAGTCGGGAGGGTCGGGCGGGTCGGGCTGGTCATGCTGGTCATGGGAGCTCCTCGCTCGGGCTGGTCACGACGTTGCCGGGTTGACGGACAATGGTCCAGGTTGTCGGACAATGGTGTTGACCGACAGTGGCCACGGCACGCGCACCTCGATGCGAAGGCCGCCAAGACGCGCTCGACGCAGGGCGAAGGTGCCGCCGAGCTCGGCCGCACGGCTGGCCATGTTGACCAGACCGTTGTGGCGCCCGTCGCCATCGCAGGCCATTCGTAGGCGCAACATCCGCCGTAGCTGTGCCGGGTCCGACGTGCCGTCGTCCGACACCCACAGCCGCACCTGGGTGTCGGTGTAGGCAAGGCGGACTATCGCCCGGGTGGCGGTGGCATGGACCGAGGCATTGAACAATGCCTCACCGGCGACGCGCGCCAGGGAGTGCTCGGCAGGAGTGCCCAGCGGGAACGGCTGTCCCTCGACTCGCAGGGAGACCGCGAGATGCGGTCGGTGCTGGATTGCCACCTCACTCAGCAGCTCCGGCAGCCCCGCGACATCCTCACCCTCCCCACCACCGTGGTGCAGCGCGTAGATGGCCGACCGCAGCTGCTCGACGGCGCGCCTGGTCAGCTCTTTCGCGTCGTCAAGCCTGTCCACGACGTCCTGGTCGGCCGTGTCCATGTCGGCGAGGTCCTGCCTGGAGAGGTCCACAGCCATTCCAGCCGACAGGACGTACTGGGTGACGCTGTCATGCAGCTCCCGGGCGATGCGGTGCCGCTCGGCGTCGAGCAGCTCGCGCTGGCGGGCGACGACCAGACGTTTCTCCGCCCGGCGCAGCTCGGCATCGCGTTGGGCCAGGCCATAGGCCTGCTGGGTGGCCTCGTCGTGCAGCTGTTGACCACGCCGACGCAGGGCCAGGCTTGCCTGGTACTGCTGGGACGTGTGCATGGACACCGCTGCCTGGTTGGCGAGGATGCGCAGTACCGACAGGTCGGCCGCCTCGGGATCGCTCTCGAGGCCGTGCAACCCGACCAGAGCGCCTACCACCTCTCCGTCGAGGGTCATCGGCACCCGCACCCAACCGCCCTGATCGACGATCTGGCGTGTGGTGGCGCCCGCCCGGACCGCCCCGAGCTCGCGCCGCACTTTGGCGGGCAGCAGGTGGTCATCGTCAATGAACTGCCCACGGGGCCCGATGGCGAGGTAGCGGGGCCGGGCGGCAACCAACGACCCGTCGGCGAGCCCAAGCAGCAACCACTGCGCCTGGAGGTGCTCACCGGCCGCCCGCACCACCTCCTCGATCAGGCCCCGGGGTCCCTCAACGGTTCGCACGAGGGCTCGGGAGATGGAGTCCATGGCGCGCACCGCGCGCTGCATCCGCTCGTTGGTCCGGCGGTATTCGCGGTAGTAGGACTGTTTGGAGGAGCGGACGCCGGTGAGCGCAGCCAGATCCGGCGCAACAAACCTGCCCACCGCGGCGGAGGGTTCTGGGTTCGGGTCGGTGGTCACAGCGCGGCCAGGAAGAGCCCCTCCACGTCACGTCGATCGGCCGACCTGGGGTTGGTCGACAGACACGCATCACCGAGGGTGGTCATGGCCAGGTGACCGATGTTCTCCTCACTGACCCCGAGGTGGCGCAGACCTCTGGGAACCCCAACCTCGTCGGCCAGGGAGCGTACGTGATCGGCGAGCATCTCCGCGGCGTCGCGACCGGGCATGCCCTCGACCTTCAGGCCAGCAGCCAGTGCCAACGGGATGAACCGGTCGGGCACGGCGGCCGCGTTGTAACGGATGACATGGGGCAGCAGGACACCGTTCACTACGCCGTGAGGAGCATCCAGCAGACCACCCACCTGATGGCTCATGGCATGGGTTGCCCCGAGGATCGCGTTCGTGAAGGCGAGGCCGGCCTCGAGACTGGCCTGCGCCATCCGTTCGCGGACCTCGGGGGCACTCGGTCGGGACAGGGACTGGCTCAGGTTGCCGGTGACAAGTCGAACCGCGCTCAGTGCGTGGCCGTCGGTCAGTGGGTTGTGCCCCAGGGAGACGAACGCCTCGATACCGTGCGTCAGCGCATCCAGACCCGTTGCGGCGGCGAGCCACGTGGGCATAGTCACCAGTAACCGGGGGTCGGTGATCGAGATGTCGGGCACCAAGGCCCGTCCGATGAGGGTGACCTTGATCGACTGGACCGTGTCGGTGACGACGCAGAACTGCGAGACGTCCGCCCCGGTGCCTGCAGTCGAGGGGATCATCAGCAGGGGGGGGATCGGGTTGGCGAACTGGTCGACCCCGGCGAAGTCCAGGATCGAGCCTCCGTTGCCGCTCAGGACCGCGACCCCCTTGCCGGCGTCGATACAGGACCCACCACCGATGGCGATGATGACGTCGCAGCCGGATTCGGCGTACTTCTGGAAACCGGCCGCGATCTCATGATCCTTGGGGTTGGGCGTGACACCGTGCCAGAGCGTCGGCACCAGGCCCGCCTCACGCAGATGGCCGAGCAGCTCATCAACCCACCCGGTGGCCAGCAGCCCCGGGTCGGTGACCACGAACGGGCGGCGAGCGCCCAGACGCTCCGCGGCGAAACCCGCCTCAGCTAGGGAACCAGGACCGAACACGATCTCGGGAGCATGGAACTTGAGCAGTCGTGGCGATCTGGTCGCGTCACCGGAGGGCCCCACCTGGGGCCCGAATACGGGCAGTGCAGACCTGTGCATCGATCCATCTGGACGGCTGGACATCGTCCCTCCTCCATTCGCTCTTGGGGGTGGAAGGCAAGAGCGCGCCTCTTGAGGGGCTAATACCGCCATCTAACCTAAGTCCCTCCGTATATCTCATCCACCTGACAGGCGGCTGCCGACCCGCGTCATTTTCGCGAGCCGGAGCCGAGTACGCCGATGCCGGTCTCAGAGCAGGTCAAAGGCCGTCAGCTCGTCCTCGCTCATCAGCCGCGAGCGAATGAGGAACCGGACGCCCTCTGGTGCCTCGACCGAGAACCCGCTGCCCCGACCGGGCACCACGTCGACGGTGAGATGGGTGTGCTTCCAGTACTCATACTGCACTCGCGACATCCAGAAGGGTATGGCGTCCGGGACGTCCTTGACGATGAGGTCACCGAGGTGCAGGTCGGCATCGCCGGTCAGGAACTCCCCGGCGGGATAGCACATCGGGGCGCTGCCATCACAGCAGCCACCGGACTGGTGGAACATCAACGGGCCGTGCATCACGGTGAGGCGGCGGAGGAGATCCGCCGCCTCACCGGTCAGGTCGACCCGACCCGGCTGGGTCGCTGCCATCGGTCTAGAAGAAGCCGAGAGCGTGGGGCGAGTAGGACACCAGCAGGTTCTTGGTCTGCCGGTAGTGGTCCAGCATCATCTTGTGGTTCTCCCGTCCGATGCCGGACTGCTTGTAGCCACCGAACGCCGCGTGCGCCGGGTACAGGTGGTAGCAGTTGGTCCACACCCGACCGGCCTTGATGCCGCGACCCATCCGGTAGGCGCGCGACCCGTCGCGCGTCCACACGCCGGACCCGAGGCCGTAGAGGGTGTCGTTGCTGATCGACAGGGCTTCCGCCTCGTCGCTGAAGCTGGTCAGCGACAGGACGGGGCCGAAGATCTCCTCCTGGAAGATGCGCATCGAGTTGGAGCCCTCGAACACTGTCGGCTGGACGTAGTAGCCCCCGGCCAGGTCACCTTCCAGGATGTTGCGCTCACCACCGGTGAGGACCTTGGCGCCCTCCTGCTTGCCGATCTCGATGTAGGACAGGATCTTCTCGAGCTGGTCGTTGGACGCCTGGGCCCCCATCGTGGTGTCCGTGTCGAGCGGGTTGCCCTGCACGATCTTCTCCACCCGGGCGATCGCGGCCGCCACGAAGTCCTTGTAGATCGACTCCTGCACCAGGGCGCGCGACGGGGAGGTGCACACCTCACCCTGGTTCAGCGCGAACATCGTGAATCCCTCGAGCGCCTTGTCGTAGAAGGCGTCCTTCTGCGCCGCGACGTCCTCGAAGAACACGTTCGGGCTCTTGCCGCCAAGCTCCAGGGTGACCGGGATGATGTTCTGGCTCGCGTACTGCATGATCAGCCGGCCGGTCGTGGTCTCACCGGTGAAGGACACCTTGGCCACGCGCGGGGAGGACGCGAGCGGCTTGCCGGCCTCGACACCGAACCCGTTGACGACGTTGAGAACCCCGGCTGGCAGCAGGTCGCCGATGACCTCCAGCAGCTTCAGGATCGACCACGGGGTCTGCTCGGCCGGCTTGAGCACGACGGCGTTGCCGGCCGCCAGGGCGGGAGCGAGCTTCCATACGGCCATCAGGATCGGGAAGTTCCACGGGATGATCTGCGCGACGACGCCGAGCGGCTCCGAGAAGTGGTAAGCGACAGTGCTCTCGTCGATCTCGCTGGTCGTGCCCTCTTCGGCGCGAAGGACGCCGGCGAAGTAACGGAAGTGGTCTATGGCCAGGGGGAGGTCGGCGGCAAGCGTCTCGCGGACGGCCTTGCCGTTGTCCCACGACTCGGCGACCGCGAGCATCTCGAGGTTCTCCTCGATCCGGTCGGCGACCCGGTTCAGGATCAGGGACCGATCCCCGAGCGAAGTGCGACCCCATGCCGGAGCGGCCGCGTGAGCCGCGTCCAGGGCAGCCTCGACGTCCTCTTCCGTACCGCGGGCGATCTCGGTGAACGCCCGGCCGGTCACTGGCGAGAGGTTCTCGAAGTACTGGCCCTTCTTCGGATCGACCCAGTTGCCGCCGATGAAGTGGCCGTAGCGGTTCTGGACGGTAACGAGTGATCCTTCGGATCCGGGCGGGGCATACACGGTCATTTTGGCATTCCCAACTATTGGTGGTACCCCAACATACGGGGTTTTCTTGTGATGTGAGATTAAGAACAGCAACGTTGCGAGAACGTTGCATGCCTGATCAGGGGCGTCGTCAGGGCCGTCGTAGCGGTCCCGGGACCGCTGCATCATGGCCATGCTCCCGGTCGAGCCGAGCGAGCTGTCCGGCCGCGAGCGGCCGCAGCGGGGAGCCGGTGCCGAGGGTGTCAAGCTGCGCCCGCCACATGTCGTAGTCGTCCGCGCCCCAGGCCGAGCGGGTCCAGGTGGACATCAGATCGGGCTCGCGGCTGTTCAACACGGCTTGGCGCAGCGACGCCTCGATGTACTCACGCAGCCGCACCACTCCTGGCGCGATCGAGGCCGGCAGCAGGGGCCCGCGATACGCACGCATCGCGGCCGCCACGGCACCCGCAGCGAGATGGGCCTCGACCGCGAGCCAGTCAGCGGTGAGCTCAGCCACCAGCCGGTATGGCCGCGACGCGAGCAGCTCATCCCCGAGCAGGTTGCGCAGCCGGTTGAGCTCCGCCCGCAGCGTGGAGGCGCTGGTGTGCTCCTCGTAGAGCAGTACCGCCAGCTCGTCCCCTGACAGACCCCGCGAAGCCGAGGCCAGGAGCAGGAGGATCTCGCTGTGACGGGGACTGAGGCGCATCGTCTGCCGCCTGCCTAGGCCGTTGTCGATGGTCAGCAGGGAGTCCACTCGCCCGAGAGACTCCAGGACCACGGACAGGCTCCCGGGGTGGCGTTGCTCCCTCCCTCGGCGAGAGAGCAGCTCCCGGGCGAGCTCGGCCTCGGCCATGCGCGCCGCGGCGCGCACCATCGCCATCGTCTGCGGCAGAGCAACGTCATCACCTCCCGTGATGTCCAGGACACCCAGCAACGACTGGTTGGTGGGGTCATGGATGGGGGTGGCCGCACAGCTCCAGCGTTGCACCGAGCGACGGAAGTGCTCAGCGCCAATGACTCTCACGGACTGGTCGAGCGTCAATGCCATGCCGGGTGCATTCGTGCCGGCCAGCCGCTCGTCCCAGTTGCTGCCCTCGACGAAACCGATCGACTCGGCCCGACGCAGCAGGCTCGGCGAACCGCAGACCCAGAGCAGCTGTCCAGCGGCGTCGGAGACGGCCATGATCGCATCGCAGTCACGGGCTGCCTGACCGAGGACGTCGTCGAGCAGTGGGAAGACCTGCGCCAACGGATGGGCCTCCCGGTGATCGCGCAGGGCATCAGTGGGAAGCGTGATCGGGGCGTCGACCGTGTCAGCCTGCACACCTGCCGCAGCTGAACGGAACCACGACTCCGCCACCTGTGCGCGCACACGGCGTTCGGGGACCATGGCTCAAGTAGAACCCGTACGGCACCGATCTGGCCAGAATGCGGCCAAATTGGCTGAGCACTGCCCAGGAAGCTCCTCCCGGGCAGCGCTCAGCGCCACATCAAGACTCTTGCGTGGTGGTCAGTACTGCGTGGTGGTCAGTACTGCGTGGTGGTCAGTACTGCGTGGTGGTCAGTACTGCGTGGTGGTCAGTACTTGATGACTACACGGCCGTCGATGTGGCCCTGCTTCATCTCGCTGAAGACGGTGTTGATCTCGCTGAGGTCCCGGGTGGACACCGTGGGGTGGATCTGGCCACGGGCGTAGAACTCCAGGGCCTCATCCATGTCCTGGCGGGTGCCGACGATGGAGCCGCGCACGGTGAGCCCCTTGAGCACGATCTCGAAGATCGATGCCGGGAAGTCCCCCGCGGGCAGGCCGTTGAAGACGATCGTGCCGCCGCGCCGTGTCATGTGGATCGCCTGGCCGAATGCCGAGGGGTGGACGGCAGTGACGAGTACGCCGTGGGCGCCGCCGGTCTCCCTTTGGATCACCTCTGCCGGATCCTCATGAAGGGCGTTGACCACCAGTTCGGCGCCATGCGTCTTGGCCAGTGCCAGCTTGTCGTCCGCGATGTCGACGGCGACCACGCGCAGGCCCATGGCTATGGCGTACTGCACGGCGATGTGACCGAGGCCGCCGATGCCGGAGATGACCACCCACTGACCGGGCTTGGCCTCCGTCATCTTCAGGCCCTTGTAGACGGTGACACCGGCGCACAGGACCGGGGCGATGTCTACCGGGTCCGAGCCCTTCGGAATGCGCACGGCAAAACGCGAGTCCACCAGCATGTACTGGCCGAAGGAGCCGTCCACGCTGTAGCCGGCGTTCTGCTGCTGCTCGCACAGGGTCTCCCAGCCGGTGCGGCAGTACTGGCAGCTCCCGCAGGCCGACCAGAGCCAGGCGTTGCCCACCAGGTCGCCCAGCTTCAGGTCGGTCACGCCATCGCCCACGTCGACGACTTCGCCGACACCTTCATGGCCCGGGATGAACGGCGGGCTGGGCTTGACCGGCCAGTCACCCTCGACGGCATGCAGATCGGTGTGGCAGACACCGCTGCTGATGAGCTTCACCAGCGCCTGTCCGGGGCCGGGCTGCGGAATGAGAACGTCTTCGACAATGAGGTCCTTGCCGAATTCCTTGACTACAGCTGCTTGCATGGTCGTCATCTTTGATGTCCTTTGAGTAGCCGAATGGCTGAGTTATGGGTGAAGCCGTCGGGCGCGGCAGGAGCTGTCGTGCTTGCGCACGACAGCTCCTGCCGGGATTGCCTAGTGGTGTCGGTGCGACTCAGCGCCCCGAGGTTGAGCAGAACCCGAGGTTTAGAAGAACCCGAGGTTTAGAAGAACCCGAGCTTGTCTTCGGAGTAGCTGACGAGCAGGTTCTTGGTCTGCTGGTAGTGCTCCAGCACCATCAGGTGGGTCTCGCGACCGATGCCGGAGTCCTTGTAGCCACCGAAGGCAGCGTGCGCGGGGTAGGCGTGGTAGTTGTTCACCCAGACCCGGCCGGCCTGGATGTCGCGGCCTGCGCGGTAGGTCGTGTTGCCGTTGCGGGACCAGACGCCTGCACCCAGCCCGAAGACCGTGTCGTTGGCGATGGAGATCGCGTCGTCGTAGTCCGTGAAGCGGGCCACCGCGAGCACCGGGCCGAAGATCTCTTCCTGGAAGACGCGCATGTCGTTGGTGCCCGCCAGGATCGTGGGCTTGATGTAGAAGCCTTCGGCCAGATCGCCGTCGAGCACCGCACGGGCGCCGCCGGTAAGGACCTTGGCCCCCTCCTTCTTGCCGATCTCGATGTAGCCGAGGATCGTCTCCATCTGGCCCTTGCTGACCTGGGCACCCATCTGGGTGTTCGTGTCCAGCGGGTTGCCCATGATGATCTTCTCGGTCCGTGCCACAGCATCGGCCATGAAGGAGTCGTAGAAGGAGTCCTGGACCAGCGCACGCGACGGACAGGTGCAGACCTCGCCCGAGTTGAAGGCGTAGAGCGTGATGCCCTCCAACGCCTTGTCGTAGAACTTGTCGTTCTTCTCCGCCACGTCTGCGAAGAACACGTTGGGGCTCTTGCCGCCGAGCTCCAGGGTGGCCGGGATGAGGTTCTTGCTCGCGTACTCGGCGATCTGACGGCCGGTCGTCGTCTCACCCGTGAACGCGATCTTGCGGATCCGGGGGGAGGATGCCAGTGCCTTCCCGGCATCGCTGCCCGGGCCGGTGACGACGTTCAGCACGCCGGCGGGAAGCAGGTCCCCGATGAGCTCGGCCAGCACCATGATCGAGGTGGGCGTCAGGGACGCCGGCTTCAGGACGACGCAGTTGCCGGCTGCCAGCGCGGGGGCCAGCTTCCAGACGGCCATCAGGATGGGGAAGTTCCACGGGATGATCTGGCCCACGACGGCCAGGGGCTCGTGG
>DHJN01000228.1 GCA_002404345.1 Actinobacteria bacterium UBA4719
CCTAAGGGTTCGGCGGGCTTCTCTGTGCCTAGGGCTGGCCTACCAATCTCGGCTGCCAGACGGCTTTCGTCCGCCCGCGTCCCACTTCTTTGCCTCCTCGTCGGCCTTCGCCTGTGCTGCGACACGAGAATCCTCAGCGATCTTGCGCTCCTGCTCGGCTCGTTCCAACGCAGGCACCACCTGCTGTTCATAGCGCTGGTTACCTCCTGCGATGCGCTCGTCGATGCTCGTCATGTAGTCGTCAAAAGCCTCGTCCACGCAATCGAAGGTCACGGTCGCGCCGATGAGCCTCGGCTCAGCACCCATTCGCGATGAGAACGAGACCGTGGAAGGGTGCACGAATCCTTCTTGCCACCCGTCCGGCGGGGTGCGGTCGAGGTTGACAGTGACCTGTCGAGATCCCGCCCTCGACACCTTGATCTCTGGGGCCCCCACGCGTCGGATTGGTTTCCAAGCGTCCTGTTCGTCGGCCATAGACAGACGGTAACACCGGGCACCAACACGCGTCGGGTCCTTGTCCACGGGCTCGCGCGCTCAGGTGGACCATGCGTTCTAGGGCGCTGAACCGGGCATCTGAGGTTCGGAGTAAAGCAGCGGGTAATTGAGTCCGTAGTAACTGACCGCATCGGTGGCTATCTCTTCGAGAGAGCCGTTTGCCCGCCGAATCCAGTGAGTTCCGGACTTGTCCGTGAACCCGGTCTCTGCGCCGGGGAACCGTTGCATGCCGCCCCAGTCACCCACGGTGAGGATCTCCCAGGCACCGGGCGGTAGCACTGACAGGACCCGGACGTAGTCCCACACATGATCCTCGAACGTCGCCATTGCTGCCTCGCCCGTGTCAGGGGCTGCCCCTTGGACAAACACCAAAAAGACCACAACGTTGTAGACCGGTTCGTCGGAGCGGTTCGTTATGGCAACGCGGCTTTGCGGCGGTCCTACCGGGACATTGACCTGTCCCGCGAACCACGCCGTCACCGAACCAGCCTGCGCCCGGCGCTCCGCCATAATGCGGTCCTCTTCGGCTGATTGGAGTCGTCGTCGGTCCGAACCCTCTCGCCTTGCGAGCCAGAAGGTGACGGCTGCGAGGCCGAGGGTGCCAACTCCGGTCAACCAGCCCGGCAACGCCACCAACCAGAAATCATGCACAGCCAGATGCTCGCGCATGTCACGGACGAAACGTGGGACCTGCGAAGTGGGACCTGCGACAGCCTCGGAGCGGTTGCGGAGTGGTTGGCCTTTTGCGCTCCGGCAGTGCGGAGGGGCTCCGGAGGCCGCTGATCTGCGGAAACGTCAGTGGGGCAGCAGGGGCTTGAACCCTGGACCGACGGATTATGCGGTCCTTCTCCGGAGCGTTGACAGCGGTGTGCTGTTGCGGAAAGCGTTGGTATTGTTAAAGAAACGCCCGTTGAAGGTTAACGGTGGAGGGCTGTTGACAATGGTCGTTTCGTGTACTGGCTGTGTACTGGGCATCCATGGCGTCGTCCGTGCTGGAAGTAGGCCATCTAAAACGGGCTCGGCCTCGGCCTCGGCAACATCCAGGTCGGCGAGGCGGCCAGGATGGCCTCTACGAGCATGGCCCTCAGGGGTCTCCCTGTCAGCCGATCCCACCGCGCCATCGAACAACTCCGTGTCATGGGCTACACCGTCACGCTCGAACTGACCGGGTAACCAAAGGGCCCCTGACGCAAGGGAATCTTCGCGTCAGAGGTCCTCACCCAAGTTCGAGCACTACTCAGACAGCACCGCTTGGACCTCATCCAAGCGCTCCCGAACCACCCGCGAGGCCCGGTTGATCTCAGTCGTAATCTCTCGCTCCCGATCGCGAGCATCGGCTGCCGCATCGAAGTTCTGGGCGTCGATTTCCGATTCCTTGAGCGTCACTGCCGACTCAAGGGACCACATCAGAGGCCCGATGGTCGTTTTTGACGGTAGTCGTTGAGTACCTGGCCTGACGTGCGGTCAGGTAGTCCTCTACGGTTTGGCTCAACAGCAAGAAAGACATAAACCCCTCCTGGGGTGTCACGTCTCTGGCGGGAGCAACCGATGATCAGGATACCAAATCTGACGAACTCCCTTTGCTACCAAGGATTATTGGTAGAGGGATTTGAGTGGGAGTAGGCCCAGCAGCGTCACCCGGGCTGGGGGAGGGCACCGTGAAGGCGTCATGGCGGGCCCTCCTGGCAGAAGTGACCGCACTTGCACTGGTCGGCGTGCTGGGGCTGGCAGTGACGGCATACGTGGCCTTGAGCACGTCGCAAGGTCTGCGCCTGGACGTTGCGGCGATGAACGCCGTCAGCAGCCCGGAGCCGGTGATGTATCGCCTTTACCAGGGGCTGGGACTGGTGTCGGTCGGCTCGGTCGGCCTTTCCTTGCTGACCTGTCTGACGCTCGCTCTGGTGCGACGCAGGTTCGATCTGGCGCTGGGCGCCGCGGTCGTCATCGTGGGCGCGAACGTCACCACCCAGATCCTCAAGTACCACGTGTTCGCTCGCCCGGATCTTGGCCAGAGCCCGAACGGCATGCCCAGCGGACACACGACGGTCGCGCTCTCGATCGCGCTGGCGGCAGTCATCGTCGCTCCATCGCCCTGGCGCTCGACCGTGGCCAGCGGCGTGTCTGCCACCGCCACCCTCGTGGGGGTGGCGTTGGTCCTGGGCCGGTTTCATCGACCCTCTGATGTCATTGCGGCGACCTTTGTCTGCGTGGTGTGGGCTGCTGTCGGGCTGTTGGCCGCGGCGCTGGTCAGGTTTCGTCCGCCCGGGCCCGCACGCAGCGTCTCGGTCCGGGTGGGGGCGCTCATCGGCGCCTCGATCGTCGGCGGTTTGCTGGTGTCCTGGGGAGTTCGGCCGGAACCTGGAATGCGCGACCTCGGGCTGGGACTTGTCTCGCTTGGGGCCATCGGGCTCGCCTGCGCGTTCAGCGTTGCTGCGGTCGCCCGGGCAGCCGACCGCCACCTCGGGTGACAAGCACCTCGGGTGACATTCACTCGGGTGACATTCACTCGGGTGACATTCACTCGGGTGACAAGCACCTCGGGTGACAAAGGACGCCCTGCCCCTTGGTTAGGGTGTGACGGTGTTCAGGACTTCGGTGGCAGTGGCGGCAGGCAAGGCGGCACGCGTCGCATCGAGGTTGCGGGGTGGCGGTTCGGCGCTGCCGGGGCTGGTGGCCGAGCGGGTCGACCCCGCGTTTCTGACCCACGCCCTGGCCGATCTGCCGCACGGCATCGTCGTCGTCACGGGCACCAACGGCAAGACCACGACCACCAAGATGCTGGTCGCGATCCTGCGCCAGCACGGCCGCAAGGTCTTCACCAACCCGACGGGGAGCAACTTCACCCGCGGCGTCATCTCCAGCATGCTTGGCGAGCTCAAGCTGTCGGGTCGGCTGGAGACGGACATGGCAGTTCTCGAGCTCGACGAAGCGCATGCGCTGAAGTTCGCCGCGGCAGTCAAGCCGACGCACTCATTGCTGCTCAACGTCGCCCGCGACCAGCTCGACCGTTTCGCGGAGATCGACCAGACAGCCAAGCTGCTCGCTCAGCTCGCTGAGCAGACGACCACGGGCGTCGTCCTCAACGTCAACGACTCGTTCGTCTCGAGGATCGCCGGACATGTCCCCGCTGGGGTCAAGGTCGCGTATTTCGGTGTCGACCCCTCCATCGCCGACCGGCTGCCGGAGCTGCAGGAGGCAGACGTCCGTTTCGAGGACGACTTCGCTCCGCCGGCGGCCACGGCCACCGATGGCCTGCTCAAGCCCAAGGATGATCGCACGTTCGAGGTGCGCTTCGGCGACGCGGCCGACGGCGCCGACAACGTGGGTCCGCTCGAGCTCAAGCAGCGTGGTCTCGCTGCGATGATCAACGCCACTGCGGCCGCGACCACCGCAAAGTTGTTGCTGGGCAACGATTTCCGCGCCGACCGGGCCGTCACCGCGCTCGAGACTGTCACCCCGCCTTTCGGTCGCGGTGAGGTCATCGACGCCGACGGACAACCGCTCGAGCTCGTCCTGGTCAAGAACCCGGCTGGTTTCACCGTGGCTCTGGGCACCTACGGCAGCACGCCGGTCACCACAATGGTCGCGATCAACGACAACTACGCCGACGGTCGCGACGTGTCGTGGCTCTACGACGTCAGCTTCGAGTCGTTGCGGGACAAGGGAGTTGCCCTGACCAGCGGTGTCCGGGCCTACGACATGGCGCTGCGGCTGAAGTACGACGACGTGGCCGTGGCCGAGGTGCAGCCCGACCTGGACCTGGCGCTGAAACGTTTCCTGACGGCGTACAAGGACGAACCCAAGCGCATCTTCTGCACCTACACCGCGATGATGACGCTCCGCCGCGACCTGGCCGCGCGCTACGGCCTCGCCAACTTCGGAGAGGACGCCCAGCCGTGAGCAGCAGCAACACGAAAAGCAAGGGCCAGATCAAGGTCGTCCACATCTACCCTCGCGAGATGAGCATCTACGGCGACCTCGGCAACACCCGCTGCCTGGCCAGCCGACTGCGTTGGCACGGTTACGAACCCCTGGTCCACCAGCACCACCCGGGCAACGACTTCCCGACGGACGCGCACCTGGTGCTCGGGGGTGGCGGCCAGGACAGCGGGCAGGCGCGGGTCGAGGACGACCTGGCCCACAATGCGGACGTCCTGCGCGCCCTGGCGGCTGGCGGCACTCCGATGCTGATGATCTGCGGCATGTACCAGCTCTTCGGCAACGCGTTCATCACCGTCGAGGGAGAGCGGCTCCCGGGCATGGGCATCCTTGACGTGACGACTCAGGGCAACGCCAAGCGGATGGTCGGACCGGTCGTCCTGCAGACGGCGTACGGCGACGTGATCGGCTACGAGAACCATTCCGGCTCAACACAGCTCGCGCCGGGGCAGCAGCCCTTCGGCACCGTGAAGTCAGGCATGGGCAACAACGGGACCGACAAGACCGAGGGCGCAGTCACGGGCAACGTGTTCGGGTCCTACCTGCACGGCCCGGTGCTGCCGGCCAACCCTTCCTTCGCCGACGCCCTCATCAAGCTGGCTGTCGAGCATGCCCTGGGCGAGCCCTTCGTCTCGGGGCGCATCGATGATGAGATCGCTGACCAGGCGCGCACGCGCCAAGTACGCCGACTCGCAGGCTGAGCTAGACCCCCGGAGCAAGGCCACCGGGAGAAGCACCGGCATGGTCGGCACCGTCGGTGGGTGCCGTCTTCTTCGACGCGGCCCAGCCGAGATAGGCCAGCGTGCCCAGCGGGACCTCCATCACGTGCGTGTTGAGCGAGAACAGTACGGTGCCGGAGAGCGCCTGAGCGGGGTCGGCGCCGAACGCGACCAGGACCGCCACCGCGCCGCCCTCGGTGACTCCAACGCCACCGGGTGTGATGCCGATCGCGGTGAGCAGCCTTCCCACGGCGTAGGCGGCGAACATGTGCGAGAAGGGCAGCTGTAGCCCGACCACGTGCATGCTCTGCCAGAAGAGCAGGTAGAAGACGACGAAGAACGCGATGATACCGAACGTCATCTTGAGCCAAAACTGCCGGACGACGCCGACGATCCGCACCCGTAGGTCCGTGATGAGCTCGTCGATGGCCACGTCGCGCGCGGACGTCATCCGTCGCAGCAGAGGGCGCAGCACCCGGGTGAGAGCCCGGCCGATGGCGCAGGTGACCCTCTCGCTGGCGAGCGCCGCGATGAACAGCGTCAACAGCGCCAGCCCTGCGATCGCGCCGATGAACCCGCCCCGGACCACCGCGACCGGCAGGTCGCCACCGGAGACGAGGAGAGCGATCAGAGCGGTCACGGGCAGGATCATCCGGGCGAGGAGGTTCCAGACGCCGGTGACGATGATCGAGGTCGAGATGTCGCGTCTGGAGAAGCCCCAGGACCGGAAGGCCGCATAGGTGACCGCAACACCGGCAGCCCCGCCGCCGGGCACCAGATTGCCCGCCGACGACCCGCACAGGTTCGCGATGAGCGCCTGCACATGACCCAGGCCGGGTAGCGACCCGGTGAGCGTGAAGGTGTAGGTCCAGAGCCCGAGGCACATGAGCCCGAACAGCGTCAGGACGGAAGCGAAGCCGACGTGGCCGAGGGTGTCGAACACCGCACTCCACGTGGTCTGGGCGATCCTCGGCAGCCACCATACGACGAGCACGATCGCCAGGAACATGCCGAGCACTCCCTGCACGATCTGCTTGCGGTTGGGGCGCCACAGGGTGTGCACGACCGAGTCGTCTTCGGTCATCGGGGAACTCCCATGAGTCGTCACGCCAGACCGGCAAACACGTCGTGAGCCAGAGGTGCGCCCGACGGGCGGGCTGGGTCGACGAACCACTCGTGGGCGAAGACCACGTCATACAGCGGTCGCGGGATCCGCAGGAAAGCGGCCAGGGTGCGGTCCGCCCCGCCATCGGCGCTGGCCTGGGAGGCGTGGGCCCGCATCGACGCCCGCTTGGCGGAGGCGTAACGGCGGACGTTGACCCTGTGGGTGATGTCGGCCCGCGGGCTGAAGGCGCGTTCGAACGTCGTGGGGTCGAAGGCGGCGGGGAACCGGTAGACCTTGCCAACCACGGCCAAGGCACGGCAGATCGTGTCGCGTGGCACGGTCGCGTGCAGCACCCGCGGAGTACGGGCCAGCTCTGCGGCACGCGCTCCGACCTGGTGAACCTTCACATGATCACGATGCCCATAGCCGCCGTTGGCGTCGTAGGTCAGGAGGACGTCCACGGACTCTTCCAGCATGATGTCGGCAAGGAGACCTGCGGCCTCGTCGAGATCCGCCCGGATGAACCGTGTCTGCCCCGGCGGATCTGGCCGGGTCTCGGGCCCCAAGCCGCTGTCCGCATAGCCGAGGTGCTCCAGTCGCGCCACTCCCAATGCTCGCGCACTCTCACGCACTTCGTCCAGTCGTCGTTCACCCAGCCGCCCGTCGGCGGCAAAGCTGCTGGAGGCCAGCCCCTCGTTGCCGTCGGTCGCCACCACCAGGATGACCCGGTGGCCCTCCGCGGCGGCACGCGCCATCGTCCCGGCGGTGAGCAGTGCTTCGTCGTCGGGGTGGGCGTGGAAAGCCAGGAGGGTGTGCGGCATCGGACTCCATCCTGTCTCATGCAACGCTGGGCTCCGTGAAGATCGCGCTGCTGTCGGACTGTTATCTGCCTCGCCTGGGTGGCATCGAGGTTCAGGTTCATGACCTCGCGGCCCGCCTGATCGCCCGTGGGCACGAGGTCGTCGTCTTCACGGCCACCCCTGGAAGCCGCGGGGAACGCGGCGGGTTCGTCGACCAGGTCGACGGCGTTGCCATCCACAGACTGGCGCTCAGGCTGCCGTTCGAGCTGCCCGTGAACCCTTTGGCCCCAGGGCTGCTGCGCCAAAGGCTGGCCGACGGTGGGTTCGACGTCGCGCACGTCCACATGGGCGTGGTGAGCCCGTTCGCCGTCGACTGCACCCGCGTCGCCACGGAGATGGGCCTGCCGACCGCCATGACGTGGCACTGCATGCTGGGTCCCCTGGAGCCGGTATTCCGTGCGGCCGGACACGTGCGCGCCTGGGCCTCCCGCGGCGTTGCCATGAGTGCAGTCTCGGCTGTGGCCGCCGGGCCGTTGCAGCGTGTCGTGGGCGCCGACAGTGTCGTTAATGTTCTGCCCAACGGAATCGACGTCGACCGCTGGGCCACTCCGGCAGAGCAGGCGCCGCCGCGCGAGCCGGGCGGCGGCGACTCGGACAATGACGTGCGTGTGGTCTCGGCGATGCGACTGGCGGCCCGCAAGCGCCCGGTGCCGTTGTTGCGCACCATGGCTCGAGTGCGGGCTCTGGTCCCGGCAGGCATCGGGATCAGCCTGGAGATCTTCGGCGATGGTCCCGACCGCAACCGGCTCGAGCGTTTCGTCGCCGCCCACGACATGGGTGGCTGGGTCCGTCTCCCGGGTCGGGTGACCCGGGAGGAGCTGCGCACGAGGTATGCCGCGGCAGACATCTACGTGGCCCCCGCACCGTTGGAGTCGTTCGGGATTGCGGCGCTGGAGGCGCGCACGGTTGGACTGCCGGTCGTGGGTCGGTGGGGCAGCGGCGTGCAGGAGTTCGTCAAGGACGGCCTGAACGGATATCTCGCAACGGACGACGAGGCGATGGCCGGCTGCCTCGCGCGTCTGGTCACCGACGATGGGCTCCGTGGATCGATGACGGCATACAACCGCGGCACTCCCCCAGAGCAGTCGTGGGGCCGGATCCTGGATAGTGCGGAGGCAGAGTACCGCCGGGCAATCGCCCTGATGGGGTCAGTGTCGGGGGCGGCACGTTGACCCCCGGATTCGTGCCACCGCCCCGCCTCATCGTGGTGGGGATCGACGCCGGGGGTGCAGAGGTCGCCCGTCTTGTACTCGGTCACGGGGACGACCCCGCCACGCTGCTCGCGGTGCAGGGCTGGGAGGTACGCCGGGTGCGAGACGTCGTGAGTCACACGGTCGGAAGGCATGTGCTGACAATGGTTTTCGACGTCAGGCGGGCTTTGGTGCTGGAGCAGCCCTCCGCGCTTGGGCAGTCCTTTATGGCTGGGCCTCACCCGGTCGCATCGCTCAAGAAGGTGGTTCCGCCGCGTTGGGACGAGGACCTCGTCACAGGCGAGGGCGAGGTCCCTCGGCGGTATCAGCGCGTGGCAGCCTACGCCCTGGTGACCAGCTCGCGCGGAGTTCTGATGACCCAGTTCTCGGACCGGACGAACGCGCAGGGCCAGTGGGGCCTGCCCGGCGGGGGCCTCGAGGCCGAAGAGGCGCCGGACCGGGCCGTGGTGCGCGAGGTCTGGGAGGAGAGCGGTCAGGTGGTCGAGGTGAGCGAGCTCGCACTGGTCCACACCAGTCACTGGATCGGCCGTGCCCCGGCCGGGCGACTCGAGGACTTTCACGCCGTGCGGGTCGTCTATCGCGGGTCGTGTCCCGCCCCCACCGAACCGATCGTGCACGACATCGGCGGCACCACGGCGTCGGCCGCCTGGGTGCCGCCGACAGACCTCGATCGGCTCGACGTCACTGCCAACTGGCGCTCGCTTCTGAGGACTCTCCTGCGGTCAGCTGTCGTCGTGGCGCCGAACGAGGCCGATAGCCCCGAGGACCGCGAGCAGGACCCCGACGCCGATGATCCCGCCCGGCCCCAGCGCTGACCAGTCGACCCGCAAGCCCGTCGTCTCGTTCGCGATGATCAGTGCAGACAGGACCAGGGCAACAAGTCCTAGAACGACCGGTGCGGCGTTCGGTCCCTTGGGGCGGGCGGGCGCGCTGACGCTCTGATTGCTGACGCTCTGATTGCTGATGCTCTGATTGCTGAAGCTTTCCTTGCTGACCCTGTCCTGGATCGGGTTGTCATCCGGGGATTCCGGCGTTGCAGGTGTGTTGGCTTCCATCGTCCTACTCCTTCACCACGGTGAGCTGTCCGACGCCGACTTCGGCATCGACCATGACCTCGGTCGGCCCGTCACCTATGACGACCAACCGGTGTATGTCTGTGCCGCCCTGTCCGTTGCCCTCGGTTTCGCCCGGCTGGACGATCTGGCCGAGGCCGACGTGCCCCACAACCTGAACGGTCAGGCCCTGCGGCACGATCACCGTCAGGTCACCGATCCCCACGGATGCCGGGATCCTGGCTGCGCGCAGACCTTCCGGGGGCAGGCCGCTCAGGTTCAGGACGCCGTTCCCGATCCCCTGGTGGTAGCTGGCGCCGGGGACCACCGACGTGGGCGCCCAGGTCGCGTCGCCGACCGGTCCTCCGACGCGGAGCCCTGCAGGCACAACGGTGCTCGACCAGGCGCTGATCGCCAGGACGACTGCCAGGAAGGCCACGAAGCCGGCTCGCCAGCCAGCCAGGCCGAGCCCGACGAGCAGCAGTCCGATCGTGGCCAGCGAACCGGCCATCGCGATCACCTCGTGGTTACCGGTCCAGCTGAACCTCGTGCCCAGCCAGATCAGGGAGCCGTAGGTCACGAGGGCCAGGCCCACCGCGAGCAAGGCCATCAGAGGTCCACCAGATCGGCGACGCGGCTTTCTGGGGACTACGGGGCCGGCTGTGGTCGGCGACTGACCGGCGGCCGACTGGCTTGGTGAGGGGCCAGCTGCGCTCTGGGTGCCGGGCGACTGGGCGTTCACCCGTTGGCTGGTATCGGGGCGGTTGCCCGACCGGCGAATGAGCCACCAGACCAGGACTCCGGTGAGCAACAGGCCCCACGGGGACTGCCAACCGGAGTGACCCCACCCCGAACCTCCGAACAGCGCGAACGCCGCGATGACGATCAGCACGACGGAGCCGCCGTCTCCGTCCCGCAGGGCTCGTTCGGCCACGATCTTGCCCCTGTCGTTGGGTAGCAGGGCCCAGGCGACGAGATAGACGGTGACGCCGAATCCCCCCAGGAGGGAGAGCAGCACCACGGCGGCGCGGACGATTACCGGGTCGACTCCCAGTCGGTCGGCGACCCCCGAGCACACGCCGGCGATCCACTTGTCGTCGGTACGGCGTTGGATGCCAAGGCCGCGCAGTGCGGCGAAGAACTTGTCGAGCGCCGTTCGCGGCTCGGTTGCGTTCTGCTTGGTTGGGTAGTGCTCGGTTGGGTCGTGTTCGCTCATGTCAACGATCCTGCGCGGCGGCGCACCCCTGCGCCATCAGGGTTAACCCTGACCTGACCCTGACAGGGCCCTGAGATCGTGCAGTCCAAGCCCAAACGGCCCCGGACGTGGGGAAGGATGGGCCTTGTGCCCACGCCATACGAGCCTCCGTCGACCACCGGCCCCGGTGAGCACCGGCCGGTGTATCGGCTGACGCGCCCGGTCCAGGGCCGTTACCTCGGCGGGGTCTGTGCCGGGCTGGCCGAGCACCTCGGGCTCGACGTGCGCCACGTGCGCCTGGCCTTCGTCTTGGCGAGCTTCGCAGGCGGCGCAGGCGTCGCGGCATACCTGTTCCTGTGGGCGCTCACACCTCAGTCGCTGGCTGGCACCGCAGTCCCCGGGACCCACGATGTGGCCCCAAGGCGGCTGGACAACGAGTCTGTGCGCAACCTCGTCGTTGGGCTCGGGCTGCTCGTCGTCGGTGGGGCGCTTTTCGCCCAGCAACACGGAGTTGACCTGCGCCTGGGCGTGCTCATTCCGCTGTTGACCGTGGCCGGCGGAGCGGTGCTCGCGTGGTCGCAGCTTGACGATGCGGAGCGCGGCAGATGGCTGACCCGAGACCTGGGCTCCGCTGGTCGGCGAGTTGGCTGGGTACGACCGGGGATCGGCATCGCACTGGCCACCGTCGGTGTGGTCGTTCTCGCGACCCAGGGGCGTGGGCTGGCCGGCTTGTGGGATGTAGGGATCGCGGCGGTGGCGGTTCTTGCCGGCGCCGCCCTCATCGCCGCGCCCTGGGGTGTGCGTCTCTGGGGCGACCTGCGGGCCGAGCAGTCACAGCGCATCAGGGAGACCGAGCGAGCAGACATCGCCGCGCACCTGCACGACTCCGTCCTGCAGACTCTGGCGTTGATCCAACGCAAGGCGGACGACCCTGCGGAGGTGACCCGCCTCGCGCGCGCGCAGGAGCGGGAGCTGCGCGGATGGCTGTATGCCGGCCCGCGCGGCTCGCAAGCCACGCTTGCGTCCGCGGTGATGGAGGTCGCGCACGAGGTGGAGGACCTTCACGGCCTGCCCATTGAGCTGGTGATCACCGGTGATGGCCCACTGGACGTCAGCGGGGCCGCGCTGGTGCGGGCGTTGCGCGAGGCCTTGCTCAATGCCGTCCGACATGGCGCGGCGCCGGTGTCGGCCTATGTCGAGGTCGGCTCCGAGGGGGTGCAGGCTTTTGTACGGGATCACGGTCCCGGTTTCGACCTGGACGCCGTGCCGCAGGATCGCTTCGGCGTCCGCGAGTCGATCCTGGGCCGCATGTCGAGGCACGGTGGCTCGGCGGCACTGCGGCGGCTCGAGCAGGGGACCGAGGTCTTCCTCTCTCTGCCCGTGACGGCCACCCCTTCCCAACCTGACGCCCAACCTGACGCCCAACCCGAGGGCCAACCCGAGGGCCAACCTGAAGCCCAACCTGAAAATGAAGGAACGCGCTGATGCCGCAGCCGACGTCCGTGCAGCCCGCCCCCATCATCCGGCTCGTTCTGGTCGACGACCACCGGATGTTCCGGTCCGGAGTCAAGGCCGAGCTGGACGAGTCGATGCAGATCGTCGGGGAGGCAGAGGACGTCGACGGCGCGATCGTCGTGGTGGCGCAGACTCGCCCCGATGTCGTTCTCCTCGATGTGCACCTGCCCGGCGGAAACGGCAACGGCGGCAGCGACGTGATCTCCGGATCTCGTGGCGTGAAAGCCGAATCCGGTGAGCCGGTCCGCTTCCTCGCCCTGTCAGTCTCCGACGCGGCAGAGGACGTGATCGCGGTCATCCGCGCCGGGGCTCGTGGATACGTCACGAAAACCATCAACGGCAACGACCTGACCAGCGCGATCCGACGGGTCGCGGACGGCGATGCCGTCTTCAGCCCACGGTTGGCGGGCTTCGTCCTCGACGCCTTTGGTGCCGCCGCTGGTGAAGTCGCCGTGGTAGACGAGGAGCTTGACCGGCTCAGCACCCGCGAGCGTGAGGTGATGAGGCTCATCGCCCGCGGCTATCAGTACAAGGAAGTCGCCAAGGAGCTCTTCATCTCGATCAAGACCGTTGAGACACATGTGTCCTCGGTGCTGCGCAAGCTGCAGCTGTCCTCACGGCACGAGCTCACCGCTTGGGCGGTAGGGCGGCGCCTCCTGTGAGCCAACCGCGGCGCGCCGGTCGCGGCGGGACTCCTGCTCAGCGGCGTGGCGCGACACCGAGCGCTCCAACCGTCGCCGAAATATCGTTGAGGCTGCGATGCCGACGCCGACGGCCAAGATCAGCCCGATCCAGGACGAACCCTTGAGCCACTCCTCGGCCCGGGTGCCCAACGTGTAGACCGCGGCCGTGGTCCCGCCCGCCCAGACGAGCCCGCCGAGCGCGTTGGCCGCAAGGAAGCGTGGGTAGGGCATTCGCAGGGCACCTGCCACCGGGCCGGCGAAGATACGAAGCAGCGCCACGAAACGGCCGAAGAACACGGCCAGGACGCCATACTTCGTGAAGACGTGTTGCGAGTAGGCGAGGTGATCTGGGCCTGCCTGTCTGGGAAACCGGCGTCCCAGCATGTCGAACATCCGGTGACCCCAGCGCCGCCCCACCAGATAGCCCATGCTGTCACCGATGATGGCCCCGGCACTTGCGGCCACGGCGACCCACACAGGGGACACGTCCAGATCCTGGCGCGCGGCCAGGAGTGCCGAGGACACCAGGATCACCTCGCCGGGCAACGGGATGCCCATGCTCTCCAGGCCGATCACCAGGGCGACCAGGACGTAGACCACCACCGGGGGGACGCTGATCAGGAGGGCATCGACATTCATCGGCTCAGCCCAGATCCATGACGTGGAAGCACTCGCCCAGTCGACCCTCGCCCAGGCCGAACATCTCGGCCACCCGGCTGCCCCAACCGCGCAGGAAGCCCTCCATCTGGTCGCTCTGATGTCCTGTCTGCGACGCATGGGCGTGCAGCGCGGCGACCTTGCGGCCAAAGGCGTCGGTGATGTCCACGGCGTGGGTCATCTCCGGATGGCCCATGGTCCAGATCTCGTTGACGTGCCACGGACTCAGACCTCGCTCAAGGAGCTCGGGCCAGGCGAAACGGTTCTCGGCGGCGGGGTAGACCGCCCGGATGGCGGCCTCGCCTGCGGCCATGTGATCTGGATGGGAGGCCGGCAGCCGGTCGTACCAACGCTCCGGGGAGTGGGTCAGGACGCGCTGGGGCTGGACGTCGCGGATGACCTCGACGATCTGGCGTTGCAGCTCCCACGAGGGCTCCAGCCAACCGTCGCGATGTCCTGGCAGGAACCGCACGTCGTTGACGCCGAGGACAGCGGAAGCGGCGATCTGCTCGCGTTCGCGGACGGCCGGCATCTGCTCGCGGTCTCGGTCGTCGAACCCGCCCTGCTCGCCGCGTGTGCACAACAGGATCGTGACGTTCAGGCCGGCGTCGACCCAGCTGGCGATGGTCCCGGCGGCTCCGAAGTCACAGTCGTCTGGATGTGCCGCCACGACGAGAACCCGCTCGATGTCCTGGTCGGGCCTCGGCGTGGCCGGCTGGCCGAAGGTCCGCTGTGTCATGCGGTCAGCCTAGTTGGGTCGCAGCCGGCTCCCGGCTAGTTGCGTCGCAGCCGGCTCCCGGACGTTCTTCCCTTCCGAGTAAGTCAGCCTTCCGAGCAAGTCAGCGAGGCCGGATCTGGGCCAGAGCGTCCAGATCTCGGCCGTCAAGTCGATAGGTGAGCCACTCATCCATCGGCTGCCCGCCGATCGAGTCGTAGAAGCCGAT
>DHJN01000154.1 GCA_002404345.1 Actinobacteria bacterium UBA4719
GATGCCACCATGGACGGCATGCCACACCGCCGCCGCATCCCGCCCGCCGAGGGTCTGGCGGCACTTCAGGTATGGCGGGTGGATCCGTCGGCGGCGCCGCGGGCAACGGTTGCCACGGCCGTTCGTTTCACCCTCGAGGAGCTGGCTGCGCGCGCGCCTGGCCGGACGCTGGAAGTCCGCATCCCGCCATACGGTGCGGTGCAGTGTGTGGAGGGGCCGCGGCACACCCGTGGCACCCCGCCGAACGTGATCGAGACGGACGCCCGAACCTGGCTGGATCTGGTGACGGGTAGGGCGGACTGGGCCAGTGCCGTGGCGGGCGGCACGGTGCATGCGAGCGGTCTGCGGGCCAGCCTCGCCGAGCTGTTGCCGCTGATATCTGAAGGGTGATCGAGGGGCCCATGGGGTCGAACCCAGTGCAGCCGCCCGGTGTGGGTGTCACCGGGTGGCCATGAGTCCGGTTCACCCCTGAAAATGGGTGAGATTCGGTCGGTCGGATGGTCGCGCGTACCCTCGTATGATCATGACTACTATCGCGCAAGTTCACCGCGAGCAGCGGCCGGTCTTTGTCGACGCGTCCGGCCGCCGACTGCGTGGGCTTCGCGTGGCCGGCGCGATCGTGGTTGTGCCGGGTGTCGGTTACGTCTGCGTCCTGCTCAGCACTCTGCTCGGTGGGCCCACGATCCAGTCGCCCTTCCTGCCGCTTCCCGCTCCGCCGCCACCCGTCGCCGTTGCCTCTCCGCACCCCCAGCCAGTACCCACGGGCTCGTCGACGAGCGGCCCGGTTCGGCCTTTGGTCGTCGAGGTGGCTTCGAGCCAACCCAGGAGCCGGGCGTCGGCCACAGCCATCCCGTCACCCAGGATCCCTGCGACACCCACGGCGACGGCGAAGGCGACGGGCAAGCCGACAGCGCTGCCGCTCACGGCGACGGCGACTGCGACGGGCAAGCCGACGGCACTGCCGACCCCCCCGCGCCGGCCGATCAAGCCCTGACGATGACCCATGAGGCATGGTGCGATCCTGGCGTCTGAACCGGGGGAGTCGCCGCGATCCGGCCCAGGACCGTCAGATCGCGCCCCGCACGCACTGGTTGCTGCTTGCCGTCCTGGTGGTCGTCCTGGCCGTGTCGCTGCTGGTTCAGGGCTATACGCAGCATCTCTACAACACGGCCGCCGACGGGGCCGAGCGAGCGCAAGGACCCTCTGGGCAGGTGCCCTCGGCCGTGAGCGGCGGCGGACCTGTCATCAGTGCCGCCGGCCGGCCTCGCACGGCCCAGGTCAAACCGGGCACCATCGCACTGACCTTTGACGACGGACCAGACCCGGTCTGGACTCCGAAGATCCTGGAGGTGCTCCGTCGTCACCATGTCCACGCCACGTTCTTCGTCGTGGGCACCCAGATCGCTGCGCACCCGCAGATCCTCAGACAGATCGTGACGGACGGTCACGAGGTGGGTGTGCACACCTTCACCCACGCCGATCTGGGGCTGGTCCCGCCCTGGCGTCAGTCGCTGGAGCTGAACGAGACTCAGCTGGTGGTCGCCGGCGCAACCGGCCAGACCACCTCACTGATGCGCCCGCCATACTCCTCCTCCAACAACGCCCTCACGAACGACGAATGGGCCGCTCTGCGCAACGCGGCCGGGCGGGGTTATCTCACGGTGCTCACGACGCTGGACAGCCAGGACTGGCGTCGCCCAGGGGTCGACCACATCGTCGCCAACGCCACACCCAAGGGGAGCGGCGGCAGCCGAGGCCACACTCTGCTCATGCACGACGCCGGCGGTGACCGAGCCCAGAGCGTGGCGGCCCTCGAACGGCTCCTTCCCCGGCTCACCCGGCAGGGCTTCACCTTCGCTACGGTCGGCGACGCCGTCGGCCTGGCGAACCCGATGCGTCCCGCGTCGGCCACGTCCGCAGGGCTGGGACTGGCCCTGATCGCTGCCCTGCGCTTCGTCGACTGGCTGATGACGGCGATCACCTGGCTGCTCTACGCCAGCGGTGCGCTGAGCGTGGTGCGCGCCATTGCCGTGGTCGTGGCTGCCCGGCGGCATCGGCGGTTGCGGACCCGGCCGTGGGGCCCGCCGGTCACCGACCCTGCCAGCGTGATCGTCCCGGCCTACAACGAGAGCGCGGGCATCGAGGCGACGGTGCGCTCGTTGGTGGCCTCCGACCACCCGATCGAGATCATCGTGGTCGACGACGGCTCGAGCGACGGCACGGCGGATGTCGTGGCGGCGCTCGGCCTGCCCGGAGTGCGCATCATCCGGCAGGACAATGCCGGCAAGCCCGCGGCGCTGAACGCGGGCCTCGCCGCCTCCAGTCACCCCCTGGTGGTCATGCTCGACGGTGACACGGTGTTCGAGCCCGATGCCGTGCGGATCCTGCTGCAGCCTTTCAGTGACCCCGCCGTGGGTGCCGTCTCCGGCAACACCAAGGTCGCCAACCGCGGTGGGCTGCTGGGCCGATGGCAGCACATCGAGTACGTCGTTGGCTTCAACCTCGACCGGCGACTCTTCGACCTCGCCGAGTGCATGCCTACCGTCCCCGGTGCGATCGGTGGCTTCCGGCGCGAGGCGCTGGACCGCGTCGGCGGGGTAAGCGACCTGACTCTGGCCGAGGACACCGACCTCACCATGGCGTTGTGCCGTGACGGCTGGCGCGTGGTCTACGAGGAGCGCGCGAGGGCCTGGACCGAGGCTCCCGCCTCCCTCGGTGCCCTGTGGCGGCAGCGCTACCGCTGGTGCTACGGCACCTTGCAGGCCATGTGGAAGCACCGGGGCGCCCTCGTGCAAACCGGCTCGTCGGGCAAGCTGGGTCGCCGTGGTCTGGGCTACCTCTTGCTCTTCCAGGTCCTGCTTCCGCTGCTCGCCCCGGTGATCGACGTGTTCGCGGCATACGGTCTCATCTTTCTGGATCCGCTGCGGATCGTGGGGCTGTGGCTGGGCTTCCTGCTGCTCCAGGTCGTGATGGGGCTCTACGCGTTCCGGCTCGACGGTGAGCGGCCCGCGGCGCTGTGGAGCCTTCCGCTGCAGCAGTTCGTCTATCGGCAGCTGATGTATCTCGTGGTCATCCAGTCGGTGTGGACCGCGCTGGCTGGATCACGCCTGCGGTGGCAGCGGATGGAGCGCTACGGGAGCCTCCATGTCCCGGACACCGCCGCCTGACTCGCGCTCCGCCAGACTCGCAAACCTAGGGATGATGCCGGTCCTGACCCGGTAAACCTCGGGAGTACGTTGGTGTCGTGACTCAGCAGCTGCGCAAGGTCCGCAGGACGCCCAAATTTGCGGCGTTCCTGATCACTGGCGCTGTGGTCGGCCTGCTCATCGGTTTCTTCCTGAGCCTGCGGGGCCCCGCCGACGCCCCCTACGACGCCTCGGCCGCGCTGGGTTTCCTCGGGTTGATCTGCGCCGGACTTGGCATGCTGGTCGGGGGCATCATCGCCGTCCTTCTCGACAGGCGGCCGTAAGCTCCGCCAGCCGATCCCCTGCAGGACCGACGATGACCGACGATGACCGACGATGACCGACGATGACCGACGATGACCGACGCGAACCGATGCGGACCAGGGCTGTGGGAGACTAGGCACGTGGCACGCGGTGATGGGCGACTGACTCACGACCTTCTTCCCGGCGAGAAAGCCCCCCAGGACGCCTGTGGGGTTTTTGGCGTCTGGGCCCCCGGTGAGGAGGTCGCCAAGCTGACCTACTTTGGGCTCTATGCGTTGCAACATCGCGGCCAGGAGTCTGCCGGCATCGCGGCCAGTGACGGCCATCGGCTGCTGGTCTACAAGGACATGGGTCTGGTCTCGCAGGTCTTCGACGAGGCCAGCCTGGGCTCACTGAAGGGCCATCTGGCCATCGGTCACTGCCGATACTCCACGACCGGTGGCAGCACGTGGGAGAACGCCCAGCCGACGCTTGGCGGCACCGACGACGCGACTGTCGCCCTGGCTCACAACGGCAACCTGACCAACTCGGCCGAGCTGCGCGAGCTGTTGCTCGAACGCCACGGCAACGCCTTCGCCCGCCAGCTCGGCGGTGAGCTGCGACGCGGGAGCACCACCGACACGGCACTGGTGACGGCACTGCTCTCCGACGACCCCGACAGCAGCCTCGAGGCCACCGCCATGGATGTGCTGCCCCTGCTCAAGGGCGCCTTCAGCTTCATCTTCATGGACGAGCAGACGCTGTATGCCGCCCGCGACCGGCATGGCATCCGCCCCCTGGTCCTTGGTCGCCTCGAGCGTGGCTGGGTGGTGGCTAGTGAGTCCGCGGCACTCGCGACTGTCGGCGCCAGCGTCATCCGCGAGGTTCAGCCGGGCGAGCTCATCGCCATCGACGAGAACGGTCTGCGTTCCCACCGCTTCGCCGACGCTGACCCCAAGGGCTGCGTCTTCGAGTACGTCTACCTCGCCCGCCCCGACGCGACCATCGCCGGCCGGTCCGTGCACGAGGCCCGGGTCGAGATGGGCAGGCGGTTGGCCAAGGAGCACGCGGTTGAGGCCGACCTGGTCATCCCGGTGCCTGAGTCCGGCACGCCCGCCGCTATCGGCTACGCCGAGGCCAGCGGCATCCCCTACGGACAGGGCTTCGTCAAGAACGCGTACGTGGGGCGAACCTTCATCCAGCCAAGCCAGACCCTGCGTCAGCTCGGCATCCGCCTGAAGCTCAATGCGCTCGAGACTGTCATTCGCGGCAAACGGCTGGTCGTCGTGGACGACTCGATCGTTCGCGGCAACACCCAGCGCGCCCAGATACGGATGCTGAGAGAGGCCGGAGCAGCCGAGATCCATGTGCGAATCTCCAGCCCGCCGGTGCAATGGCCCTGCTTCTACGGGATCGACTTCGCCACCCGCGCCGAGCTGATCGCCACCGGCCTCAAGGTCGAGGAGATCCGGGCCAGCATCGGCGCCGACAGCCTGGGCTACATCAGCTTGGACGCCATGGTCGAGGCGACGGGGCAACCGCGCGGACGTCTGTGCTCGGCCTGCTTCAGCGGCGAGTACCCGATCCCGTTGCCCGAGTCGAGTCTGCTGGGCAAGCAGTTCCTCGAGGTTCTGCCTGGTCTGGAGACTCAGCTTCCTGGACGCCGTGACATCGAGGGTGTGGGCACCGGTGTCTCTGGCGGCGCCGCTGACGCGCTCACCCGTCCCTGAGTCCGAGCCATGCCTGCTGAGCGCACCCCCATCACGTACGCCGACGCCGGAGTCGACGTCGAGGCTGGCGACCGGGCCGTGGCCTTGATGAAGGCCTCGGTGAAACGAGCGCAGCGACCCGAGGTGCTGGGTGGTCTGGGTGGCTTCGCCGGCATGTTCGACGCGAGTCTGCTAGCCCGGATGACGCGTCCGGTCCTGGCAACCAGCACGGACGGCGTGGGTACCAAGGTCGCCATCGCCCAGGCCATGGACAAGCATGACACGATCGGGTTCGACCTGGTGGGCATGGTCGTGGACGACATCGTGGTCTGCGGCGCCGAGCCGTTGTTCATGACCGACTACATCGCCACCGGCAAGGTCGTGCCCGAGCGGATCGCAGCGATCGTGTCCGGTATCGCCGCCGGTTGCGTGAAGGCCGGCGTAGCCCTGATCGGCGGGGAGACGGCCGAGCACCCCGGCCTGCTGGAGCCGGACGAGTACGACTGTGCGGGCGCCGCGACGGGGGTTGTGGAGCATGCCGACATCCTGGGTCCGCATCGTGTGCTGGCCGGGGACGTGGTGGTGGCTCTCGCCTCGTCGGGGCTTCACTCCAACGGTTATTCATTGGTGCGCAAGGTCTTTGCCTCAGTCGGATGGGCGCTGGACCGGCAGGTGGCAGAGTTCGGCCGGACCCTGGGTGAGGAGCTGCTTGAGCCGACTCGGGTCTATGCCCGAGACCTGCTCACCCTGACCCGTACGGGGGGCATCGACATTCATGCCCTGAGTCACGTCACCGGCGGTGGCCTGGCGGCGAACCTGGCCAGGGTGCTGCCACAGGGTGCCTTCGCCCGGGTCGACCGTTCGACCTGGACCCCGCCGGCAGTGTTCGAGGTCGTGTGCGAGCTCGGTCAGGTGCCGGTCGCCGACCTCGAGCGCACGCTCAACATGGGCATCGGTTTCGTGGCCGTCCTGCCGGAAGCTCAGGCGGATATGGCGATTGCCACCTTGAAGACCCTGGGCATCGACGCCTGGCTTCTCGGCCAGGTCAGCGACCTGGCCACGGCGCCGATACAGGATGGCGTCGAGGTGGTCCGGGGCGCCAAGGGCGTTGACGGCGGCTCTGTGCAGGTCGTGGGAACTCACCCGCGCTGAGGATCCGAGCAGGGGAGTAATCGGCGCAGGGTGGTCATCGACGCGTCACTGGAGCGCGCGACGCGTCAGTGGAGGTCGTGCCCTTTGGACGCCAACGGGGAGAGGTCAGACCCTTCGGTCAACGCTCACCTGAGGCCGACTTGCCGTAGTTTTCGTAGCCATCGTCGTCGTCGGCTGGCTGGAAGGTGTCTGGGACACGCTTCGGCTTGCTGTCGAATGCCGACGGTCCATGCAGTTCTCGCTCAAGCGCACTCAAGTCTGTGTCCGGGCTGAAGTATTTCAGCTCACGGGCAACCTTGGTCTGCTTGGCTTTGGCCCGGCCGCGCCCCATAGCGTCGACCCCCTTGCGCGTCTGCCGGGGCGGCATCGCTCGACCGGACCACACGAGGTGGTTC
>DHJN01000168.1 GCA_002404345.1 Actinobacteria bacterium UBA4719
AGATGTGTATAAGAGACAGGAGCAGAAACCCTAGGTTTTTTCGACGCGTGTCCTAAGGGTCCCGACACTAGAGTCGCACCATGATGGAAACACCGAAGATGGCTCCGGCATCCGAGGCCAGCCGAGCGCGGTTTGACGCAGTGGTCGACGAGCTCAAGAACGAGCTGGACATTGTCGGCGCGTCCATGTTCGGTATGCCGTCCATGAAGCGCCGGGGTGGCAAGGCGTTTGGGGTCTCTACGGTGACGACATGGTGTTCAAGCTGGAGGGTGACGCGCACGCCAGTGCCTTGGCGCTCAAGGGCGCGCATCTCTTCGAGCCGATGGCCGGTCGGCCCATGAATGCGTGGGTGCAGGTTCCGCCGACTCACGAGACCCAGTGGGCAGACCTTGCGCGCAAGGCCGAGGCCGGCCTCGAAGGGTGAGCAAACACTGCGTGAGAAGACACTGCGATGTCTGACCTCCAGCCGGTCTTCGAGGAGCTGCGGCGACGGATGTCGTTGCACGAGGACGTGGGCTGTATGCCGCCCAAGGCTGGCTGGCGACCTCTTCGACGTAAGCGATCACCGCGTAAACGTCGTGCTGCTCATGCCTCCGTGGGTCGTTGACGTCGCAGACGTGAATGCGGCTGTGCTGCAATGACTTTCGTTGTGGATGGGTATTCCAGTTGTCGGTCGGGTGACCTATACTAGAACACATGATCGATAAGTTCTCGCTGGCCCTCACACTGATGCGTGAGGCCTTCGAGGACGCCCAAGCCGGGGCGGGGCTCCTGCCGTGCGTGGACCTCGCAGGGGAGGTTGACGGCGCCCAGCGGGTGATCAACGCCGCGTCGGCGGTCCAGGCGCTGCGGGTGGCGCAGTACGCGGCCCGCGAGCAGGAGCAGGACGGCTCGGGGGCCTGGGTCGAGGTTGACCATGGGCTGGGTCATCTGGGTGAGTTCGCGAGTGACTGTTTCGGGCCGATGCTGGCGATGGGACCGGTCGCGGCCGATCGAAAGGTTGGGATCGCCGCCGTGTTGGCGTCCAAGCTGCCGCTGACCCTGGCCGCGATGAGCGCCGGTGACCTGGACTGGTGGCGGGCCACGATCATCGCCACCGAGCTGGGGGAGGCCGGTCGGGAGTCGTGCGCGGCGGTCGAGGCCCTGATCCACCCGGCCGTGCTTTCCGAGGCGCCCGGGGCGGTCACCAAAAGGGTCCGGCGGGTGTTGGCCCGGGTCGATGCGGACGCGTTACGGGTCAAGGCCGCCAAGGAACGCCTCGACCGGTTTGTGCACGCCTACCCCTCCCGCGTGCCGGGCCTGACGACCTGGGTGGCGTCGCTGCCGGCGGCGGACTCAGCGGCGTGCTGGGCTGCGATCGACGACCTCGCCCACCGGATGCACGGGGACGACCCGACCCGCACCCTGGAGCAGTGCCGGGCCGACGCGTTGGTGGACCTGATGCTGACCAACGTCACCGTGACCACCACCGTCACCCTGATGATCCCGGTCCAGACCGCGACCGTGGACGAACCCCACGACAGCCTCGAACGAGACCTGCTCCCGCACTCTGGTACCGCGGGCAAAGCGGGCAACGCAGGCAACGCAGGCAACGCAGGCAACGCAGGCAACGCGGGCAATGCGGGCAACGCAGGTGAGGCGGGCAATGCGGGCAATGCGGGCAATGCGGGCAACGCAGGCAATGCGGGTAATGCGGGCAACGCGGGCAATGCGGGCAACGCGGGCAATGCGGGCAATGCGGGCAATGCAGGCACCTCAGGTGAGGCGGGCATCTCAGGCACTTCACGCATCTCAGGCACTTCAGGCACTTCAGGCACCTCAGGCACCTCAGGCACCTTAGGCAATGCCGCGGACCGCGCGGCCGCGGGGACGAGCAGCAACTCCGGAGCCTCACGGAAAGTGGGCAACACCGGGGCCGGGTCGGCGTTCCGCTACCGGGACCCATTGGCGAACACCAACGACTTCGGCCAGTCCGTGCCGGACCCGAACCCGCTGATCGAGCCGACCTGGCAGCAGATCGCCGCGATGGGGTACGAGATCCCCGGCATCGGCGTTATCGGCGGAGACGTCGTCGCCGCGATCCTGGAGAAGTTCGACACCCGCATCGCCCGGGTCCTGCTCGACGAAACCACCGGCGTGGTGATCGAGACCGGCATCCAGGAATACCTCCCCAACCCGGCCATGCGCCGATTCATCCAAAAACGCGACTCCCACTGCCGCTTCCCCGGCTGCGCACGGGGCGCCAAACGCTGCGAACCCGACCACGTCATCCCGTACTCCCGCGGCGGACCTACGGCAATATGGAACCTGGCCTGCCTCTGCAAACATCACCACCGTGTCAAACACAACGCCGGCTGGACCCTGACCATGACCCGCGACGGCGTCTGTACGTGGACCGACCCCCACGGCCGGCAGTACACCACCCACCCCATCAACCACCACGAGCTCGCAGCCTGACCGACGCTTGCGTGCGTCATGATCGACTTTCGGGAAGACCAATCGGCTCCGCGCTACGGGTGCCAGCCTGACCGTGCTCGCCCGTATGCCTGCAGGCTTCGCGGTGATGAGCGACCCGCACTGGAGGCAGGGCTACAGCGTTCTGCTTACCGACAAACCCGACGCGCAGTGCCTATCAGACCTTTCGCGGACGGAGCGGCCTGACGCGGGCGTGCGACGTGCAGGCCAGGTGGCGGATGCCCGAAGTGCCGCAAGAATGCAAGAATCAAGGTTGAACGGGCGCGTGAGATCGGCGAGCGGGCAGGGGTCGATCTTCTCGACACCGACGTGGGTGGCGGCAGTCAGATGCTGCATTGGTGCTGCCGAATCTGTGGGGTCACCATTCAGAAGCCGTACCGACAGATGCGCAGCCTTCGCCGATGCCATGACTGTGCGCGAGGTGAGGGCGCTGCACAGCTGGTTGCATTGCGCGGGACAAGCATGAATGAGGGCGTCGCGCTACAGGTACGTTTCCGCGGTCAGGAACTGAGGGCGGCGGACACGACGTCTCGTGCTTCGGCCTGAACCTGCGCCAGGTGATCGGGTCCCCTGAAGGACTCGGCGTAGATCTTGTAGACGTCCTCGGTGCCGGAGGGCCGAGCCGCGAACCATGCATTCTCCGTCGTCACCTTCAGCCCGCCGATCCTGGCGCCGTTGCCGGGCGCGGCCGTCAGGCGTGCGGTAATCGGCTCTCCGGCAAGGCTTTCGGCCTTAACGGCTTCGGGGGACAGCGCTGCCAACCTGGCTTTCTGTTCTCGTGTCGCAGGGGCGTCCACGCGCGCGTAGGCCGGGTCGCCATGCCGAGCGGTGAGCTCTTGGTAATGCTGACTGGGGGACTTGGCCGTGGTGGCCAGGATCTCCGAGGCCAGCAGCGCGAGGATGATCCCGTCCTTGTCCGTGGTCCATACCGAGCCGTCAAAGCGCAGGAACGACGCTCCGGCCGACTCCTCACCGCCGAACGCGATCGAGCCGTCGAGCAACCCCGGCACGAACCACTTGAAGCCCACCGGCACCTCGGTCAGCGTCCGCCCGAGCGCCGCGGCCACCCGGTCGATCATCGACGAGGAGACCAACGTCTTGCCGATCGCGGCCGCCTCCGGCCAACCTGGCCGACCACCGCCATAGAGATACGCGATCGCCACCGCGAGGTAGTGGTTCGGGTTCATCAACCCCGCGTCGGGAGTGACGATGCCGTGGCGATCCGAGTCGGCGTCGTTTCCTGTGGCGATGTCGTACTCGGACCTGCGCGCGATGAGCGAGGCCATGGCGGACGGCGACGAACAGTCCATCCTGATCTTGCCGTCCCAGTCCAGGGTCATGAAGCGCCAGGTGGGGTCGACCAGCGGGTTCACGACGGTGAGGTCGAGCCGGTGCCGGTCGGCGATCTCAGCCCAGTACGCGACGCTGGCGCCGCCGAGTGGATCGGCGCCGATCCGGATGCCAGCTTCCCGGATGCGAGCAATGTCAACGACATTGGGCAGATCGTCGACATAGGTGCCGAGGAAGTCGTATGCCGTCGCCCCGGCGCGAGCGCGTGCGAACGGGATGCGCCGCACCCTGCGGAGGCCGGACTCGATGTAGGCGTTGGCGGCCTTGGCGATCACCGTCGTGGCGTCGGAGTCCGCGGGTCCGCCGTTGGGCGGGTTGTACTTGATTCCGCCGTCGCTTGGCGGGTTGTGCGAAGGGGTGATGACGATGCCGTCGGCCAGGCCGTGGCCACCCGGTGCCTTGCCACTGGGTGCCTTGCCACTGAGAGCCTTGCCGCGGTTCGCGGCCAGGATCGCATGTGAGACCGCGGGCGTGGGTGTGTAGCCGTCCCGGTCATCGACGAGAACGGTCACGTCGTTGGCCACGAGAACCTCGAGCGCCGAGACCCAGGCGGGTTCGGACAGCCCGTGGGTGTCTCGCCCCAGGAACAGGGGGCCGTTGTAGCCCTGTGCCGTGCGATAGTCACAGATTGCCTGGGTGATCGCCAGGATGTGCGCCTCGTTGAACGCGTTCCGCAGGCTGCTGCCCCGGTGTCCCGAGGTGCCGAAGGCCACCCGTTGGTCGGGATCGGTGGGGTCCGGTCTGCCCGTGTAGTACGCGGTCACGAGGTGGGCGACATCGACGAGGTCTGACGGCGACGCCAGCAAGCCTGCGCGGGGGTCGTTCATCTCATTTCCTTGCTGGGTTCGAGCTTGCTGGGTTCGAGCTTGCTGGGTTCGAGCCACACCGCGCCCAGCGGGGGCAGGGTGAGCAGCGCGGAATACGGCTGACCGTGCCACGGCAGCGCTTCGGCTACGACGGACCCCAGGTTCCCCACCCCTGATCCGCCGTAGCGTTCGGAGTCCGTGTTCAGGATCTCGTTCCATCGTCCGAGATGGGGCAGCCCGAGGCGGTAGGCGTGGTGCGGGCCGCCGCTGAAGTTGACGATGCTCGCCAGAGTCTGCCGCTCGCCGTCAGTGTTCGCCGACCCAAAACGAAGGAACGAGAACGTGTTACCGACCGTGTCGTTGGCGTCGATCCACTGGAACCCCTCGGCGGCGTGGTCCAGCTCCCACATCGCGGGATGCGAGCGGTAGAGGCTGTTGAGGTCCTTGACCAGCCCGTGGATGCCGTAGTGCGCCGGCTGGTCCAACAGCCACCAGTCCAAGCTGCGCCCGTCGGCCCACTCGCTCTCCTGAGCGAACTCCGAACCCATGAAGACGAGCTGCTTGCCGGGATGGGACCACTGATGGGCGAGGAAGGCCCGCACGTTGGCCAGCTGTTGCCAACGGTCACCGGGCATCTTGCGCAGCAGCGAGCCCTTGCCATGAACCACTTCGTCGTGGCTGATCGGCAGAACGAAGTTCTCACTCCAGGCGTAGACCATCGAGAAGGTCACCTGGTGGTGGTGGTACTGGCGATGCACCGGCTCGTTGGCCATGTAGGCCAGCGAGTCATGCATCCAGCCCATGTTCCACTTGAGCCCAAAGCCCAAGCCGCCCAGGTGAGTTGGCCGGGTGACGCCCGGCCAGGAGGTCGATTCTTCGGCGATCGTGACTACTCCCGGGACGCGCCTGTAGACCGTCGCGTTGGTTTCCTGCAGCAGCTGCACGGCCTCGAGGTGTTCGCGTCCGCCATGGATGTTCGGCACCCACTCGCCATCCTTGCGGGAGTAGTCGAGGTAGAGCATCGAGGCGACGGCATCAACCCGAAGGCCGTCGACGTGGAACTCCTCGAGCCAGTAGACCGCATTGGCCACCAGGAAGTTGCGCACCTGCGGGCGGCCGAAGTCGAAGACGTGCGTGCCCCAGTCGGGCTGGTCGCCGCGCCGGGGGTCCGGGTGCTCGTACAACGCCTGGCCGTCAAAGCGTGCCAGGGCAAAGGAATCCTTGGGAAAGTGTGCCGGCACCCAGTCGAGCAGGACGCCGATCCCGTTGCGGTGCATGGTGTCCACGAAGTACCGGAAGTCATCAGGGGAGCCGAAACGCGACGTCGGCGCGTAGTAGCCCGTGACCTGATAGCCCCAGGACGGACCAAAGGGGTGTTCCATCACGGGCATCAGCTCGACGTGGGTGAAGCCGAGGTCCCTGACGTAGTTGACCAGGTGCTCGGCCAGGTCGCGATAGCTCTCGCCCTGACGCCAGGAGCCGAGATGGACCTCATAGATGCTCATGGGTCCGTTGTGCGGGTTGGTCGCCGCACGGGTGGTCATCCAGTCGCCGTCCTGCCATGCGTATGCCGTGGACGTCACCACCGAGGCGGTGGCCGGAGGCTGTTCCGTGGCACGGGCCATCGGGTCTGCCTTGGCCCGTCGAGAGCCGTCGGAGCTCAGGATCTCGAACTTGTAGCGGTTGCCCTCGGCCACGTCCGGGACGAACAGCTCCCAGACACCGGATGAGCCCAGTGAACGCATGGGGTGGACGGAGCCGTCCCACTGGTTGAAGTCGCCGACGAGGCGGATCGCCTGGGCGTTGGGTGCCCACACCGCGAAGGAGGTGCCGCGAACGGGTCCCATCGGTCCGTCGTACTCGCGCACGTGCGCGCCCAGAACATTCCAGAGCTCTTCGTGGCGGCCCTCGCCGATCAGGTGCAGGTCGACCTCGCCCAACGTCGGCAGGAACCGGTATGGGTCGTCGTGAACATGCTCGATCTTGTCGTCGTACATGACCCGGATCCGGTAGTCCGGGACCGTCGCGGTCGGCAGGACACCGACCCAGACGCCCTCGAACTCGTGGCTGAGCTTGACCCGGGTGCCATCAGCCATCTCGACAACGACGTTGTCCGCCAGCGGTTTGAGCGTACGGACGGTCACGGTGCCATCGTGAAGATGAGGCCCCAACACGGTGTGCGGGTTGTGATGTCTTCCGGCGACCAGCCGCTCGAGCTCGCTGCGGTCGAGGGGCCGTGCAGATGGTGGTGGGCTGGGGTGCGCATTGGTGGTCACGATCTCAGATCGCTCCTTCGTCCGGCGGACAGTCGGGCTATTCGAGCTATGGCGGCGGTCGGGATGCTGAGCCACGTCGGGCGGTTCCTGGCTTCATAGACCACCTCGTACAGAGCCTTGTCCAGCTCGAGAGCGTCGAGCAGTACGGCATCCTCGCGAGGGTCGCGGCCTGCGCTGCGGGTGTAGCCCTCGAGGAAGGCCGTACGCGCCCCGGTGGCCCACGCCTCGATGTAGGTTGTCTGTGCCGCTGACCGGCCCGGGTGTGCCTGCTCCCAGGAGCCCGCGACGTAGTCGAACGACCGCAGCATTCCTGCCACGTCGCGCAGGGCCAGATCTGGCTGCGTGCGCTCGGCCAGGGGTCGCAGCGGTTCGCCCTCGAAGTCGACCAGGACCCATCCGCGGCCAGGTGCGTCGAGCACCTGACCGAGATGGTAGTCGCCGTGGATCCGTTGCAGCGCAGGCCATCTGGCGGACGAAACCGCCTCGATGGACGCGCGAACCATCGAGTCGTAGGCAGCTAGGGCGGGCACCTCGGAACGGGCCGCCGCGTGGCGGGCTCGCATGCTCCGGGTCAGGGCAATGACGTCGTCGTCGGTCGCGGTGCGGGTGCCCATGGCCTGCGCCAGCGTCGCGTGAACCTGCGCCGTGGCCTGACCCAGGCTGAGTGCCTGCTCGCTGAAGTCCGCTCCCGAGGTCGCCGCTGCCAGCGCCACCCGCCAGGCGTCCTCGACCCCGGGGAAGAACTCCTGTGCGAACGCCAGGTGACCTTGGGCAACGCCGTCCGGTGCGCCATCATCCGGCCACTGCCCGCGGACGTAGCCGACAGAGGTAGGCACCCGCATCGACCCTGCGGCGGCAAGTGCCGACTGCACCACGACGTCGGGGTTCTGACCGTGGTGCAACACGCGAAACAGCTTGCAGATCAACGGTTTCGAGGGAGCACCGGAGGCGTCGGCCAGATCGAGGATGATCGAGGTGTTGGACTGTTCGCCGTTCAGGACGCGGGATGCCAGGACCTGGCCCGGGTCCGCTGTGGCGAGCCGATGACCTTTTGAGCTACTGCGGCGCCGTTCCCCATCCGCCTGCTCCCCGTCCGATCCTCGCTCCCCGCCCGATGTAGCAGTCCCCTCGTCCAGCATCAGCCGCAGCAGCGCGGCGGCGAAGACGGGGTCGTGCGGCGCGTCATAGATGTACCAGGTGCCGACCGTGCTGCCTGCCGAGATAATGCCTTGCCGGCCATGACTGCCATGACTGCCGTGACTGCCATGACTGCTATGGCCACTTTCCTCGACGGTCGCCACCAATGCCTCGTCGGCACCCGCGAGCCGGGCAACGCGACAGGTTAACGGGACCTGGTACGTCGTCGGAGTCTGACCCGACTCGTCCAGCAGCAGATGGATGTCGATGCCCACCTCTCCCGCCGGGTCCTCGAGCCGGAGACCGCCGATGCGCCTCAGCACGGGGACCCGGCCCTTGCCGGCATACCAGCGTTGTCGGGCCACCCACGACGACAACACCTCCAGGAGAGGGGGAGGCAATGACATGAAGGGCCCCTCCATCAGAACCTCCGGACGTGGATGATGTGGACGGGCTCGCCGTCGGGGCCGAGCCGGACGAAGTTGTGCTCACCCCAGTGCCACGAGGCGCCGGTGATGAGGTCATGTGCGATGAAGGTGTCGCCGCTGGCGAGGCCGAGGGCCGGCATGTCCAGATGGACGGTGGTCTGCCGCGTCGCGTGAGGGTCGAGGTTGGCGACCACGATGATGATGTCGTCCCCGCCGGCCCTGCCATCAGTGGTGCGGCCATCAGTGGTGCGGCGTTTGGAGAACGCCATCACGTTCTCGTCGTCCACGTGATGCAGGTGCAGGTTGCGCAGCCAGTGCAGGCTGGGGTGCGCGCGGCGAATCTCGTTGATCGCCGTGAGATACGGCGCCAGGGACTGGCCCGCCTTGGGGCCGCCTTCCTCGTAGTCGGACCAGTGACGGTCCTTGAGCTCGTACTTCTCGTTGTCGATCTGTTCCTCCACGCCGGGGCGTGCGACATGCTCCACCAGCTCGTACCCGGCGTAGATCCCGTAGGTCGGCACCAGGGTTGCCGCAAGCGCCGCACGAAGCTTCCACGCGGTCGGCCCGCCGTACTGCATGTACGGCGTGAGGATGTCGTGCGTGGTCGGCCAGAACGACGGACGCATGTAGGACGCGGCCTCGCCGGCGAGCTCGGTGACGTACTCCTCGAGCTCCCACTTCTGGTTGCGCCAGGTGTAGTAGGTGTAGGACTGCTGGAAGCCGATCTTGCCCAGCGCGTGCATCATCGCCGGCCTCGTGAACGCCTCGGCCAGCCAG
>DHJN01000189.1:0-12923 GCA_002404345.1 Actinobacteria bacterium UBA4719
GTCAGTGAGCTCAGGGCTTCCTCGCGTTTGCCGGGGGCCAGGGCGTGCTCGACCTGGCCGAGCTGACGCAAAGCGGTCATCGCCTTACGCACCGTGACGGTGCCACCGGAGACCGCCGCGGCCATCACCTGGTTCTTGGGCAGGGCGCACAGGTGGGTCAGCTTCACGATCCGCGACGCGTCACCCGGCTCGAGGTGGAAGCTGTTCTGAAGGAGCCAGTCCGTCGAAGACGGCGAAGGGGACTCGTCCACCACCCCACGCGCCTCGGCCTCCTGGACCAGCGCGACCCGGGTACAGTCCAGCTGCACCGCCAAAGCATCCATCGCCCCGGCGATCCCGGCGAACCCCTCGTTGCCGGTGCGCCACAGCTGCGAGGGGAGCTTGGCAAGCTGTTCGGTCGCCGCGGTAAGGAAACCGGCCGGGTCGGACACGAACCCGGTCGAGTCCTCAGTTGCGGTGCTTTCGAACATATGTCTAATTTAGTCCTGGGGGCCGACAGCGACAAGGCCTTCCCTGGATGGACTCGTCGATGAGATCCTTGCAAACAAAAGCAACTCACGTCATTGGCGCCACGGTGGCCGTGGCCTATGGATACGCCGTTTCCATCAAGCTGTGGCTCCCGGTGAGTACCAGGGGGGCGGGTTGTCCGCGATGGTCTGCTTGGTGGGATTAGCTTCCCGAAGTCGGCGCGAGCTTTTGCGAGGGTGTCCGGGTCGGGGTCGATGTTTGCGTACCAGGGCTGTAAGTCTTTGGCCCGCACGAGGTGTCTTCCCCCGCCCAATGGCTCGATGACCCAGTCGTACTGGTCGTTGGCATGTTCTAGGTGGGCGTCCGTGAGCAGCTGGAGTCCGTGCGCGTCGGGGGTGTACCGGGAGTACAGGTGCCGGTTGTAGCGGATGACGGGTTCCTCCACATACGGCAGTGGGGGCCTGACGGACTGAAGGTCCATCCAGCTGATGGTGTAGGCGGGGCTGTACTGCACAAACGCCAGGTCGGTGTTTTCGGGGAGCGCGACCATGGCCGCGGTGACCTGCTTAAGCCGGTCCTGCCAGGACACCGTGTCGTCCAGAACCGTGTAGCAGGCTCCCCCCTGGGCGCTCAGATTCACGTTGGCCATCCGGCGTGGCTTGGACCGTAGGTAGGCCACCCCCGCCATCCTGAACTGGCTGACGCCGTCCGCCATCGGGCGGCCCACGTCCGGGTTCCTAGTCCGGATCTGGTGAATGTGGCGACGTAGGTAGACGTCGGCGCCGGGGAAGCGACCCCACGCCACGCTGGCGTCAGCAATCTTCTCCGTCAAGGCTGCCGGGACATGCCATCCCCGCCGACGCTCCTGCTCTGCGAGCTGGGTTAGATCGTTGGTGCGGTAAGAAACGAAAGCACTGAGGTGTCTCGACTGGTCTACATCGCCGCCCGCTCAGCCGGGGAGGCACGCCACCGGCGCGGCGGTAACCGTGCCGGCCTTCCCAAGGCTCTCCAAGTGGTGGGCGAATGCCGCCAACCAGGAAGCAGGCCCGGCTCGTGCCCGGCCCTGCGCAAGAACACCACCGGCCCGGCGTCGGAGTCAGAGACCCCCCTGGTGTGGACGTCGTCGCCCCATCCGGCGTCCTCGACCACCTGGTCGGCGACCTCGATTGCCGCCTCAGCCGCATCAAAAACGTCCTTCGAACCCCGAGGCCGGAACTGCACCCACAGCTCGTCGTACTCAGCGTTGCGCCCCGAGCTGTTCAACGCCCCCACTCGACCTCAACCCCGGCCTCCGCCATCAGGTATCCCTTCGTTCGGCACGCGTTGGCTATCGCCTCCCGGAAAAAATACCCCCTTCGCCGGGCGACTCACGACCCTCCGTAAGCCTTCCGGTCAGTCGATCCGGTCGGCTGCGACGACGCCTCGCATTACCACGTCGATGGCGCGTCTGGCGGTCACCGACAGGGTCCGTTCTGGCGCCGCGTCACCGATCTGACCGAGCAGGTCGACAACCTGCTTGCACCGGCGGACGAAGTCGCCGGCACCGATCTCGCTGTCGCGAAGGACCACCTCGAGGCGCTGACCGCTAGCCCATCGATGCATCATCCAGGCCATGCCTGCGTCCGGACAACCGGTTTGCGGCAACATGTGTGCACGCTCGCTGTCCTCGAGCAGGCTCCACCGCCGGACCATGGCCTCGTACGCCTCGCGGACATCGTCGTTGGGCATCCGGGGCGAGACGTCACCCTCGTCACGTCGCGGCTCGTGAACCAGCGTGGAGACGATCGCAGCCAGGCTCGGCGGGTCGAGGCGCTTCCAGATGCCAAGGCGCAGGCACTCGGCCGCAAGGAGGTCCTTCTCGGTGTAGAGCCGCTTGAGGTGGTCACCCTGCGGTGTCACCGCGACGCCGCCTTCGGTGAGGTATCCCAGGTCCACGAGCAGCTCGCAGACGCGGTCGAACGTGCGGGCGACAGTGTTGGTCCTGCCCTCCACCGTGCGGGCGACACCGTCGGTCTCACGGCGCAGCCGCCACCATCGTTCGGCCCAGCGTGCGTGGTTCTCGCGCTCCGGGCACGCATGACAGGGGTGCGCACGCATCTGCCGACGCAGCTCCGTCACGCGCTGCTCGTCCAGGGAAGCGCCAGAGCCGGTATGCCGTGCCGGCGGCGGGTCGTGGGGCACCTTGATCCGCATCGTTGCCGCAAGGTCCTTGCGGGACTTGGCATTTCGCGCATTGAAGTGCTTGGGGACGCTGATGTTGATCACCGGGTCGACCGGGGTGGGCACGTCCACGAGGGTGAGCCGACGCACCTGTGCGTCCGAGGTCAGGACCGTCGGGGAGGCCCCCTCCTTCTTGCCGCCGCTGTTGCCTGCAATGACAATCGCGTAGCCCGAGCGTCGACCACCCGCGATCTTGATGACGTCGCCGGGGCGGAGCCTCTCCAGACTGATCGCAGCCTCGGCCCGCCGACTGGCCGACCGGGCCTTTGCGGCTTCCTTCTCTCCGGTGCGAATCTCGTTGCGCAGCGCGGCATACGCGGTGAAGTCCCCCAGATGGCAGGTCATCGACTCGGCGTAACCAGCCAGTGCCTCCTCGTTGCGCTTGACGGTCACCGCCATCCCGACGACGGCACGATCAGCCTGGAACTGCGCGAACGAGGTCTCCAGGATGTCGCGGGCCGTCTCGCGTCCAACCTGCCCGACGAGGTTGACCGCCATGTTGTAGGTCGGGCGAAAGCTGGACCGCAGCGGATAGGTGCGCGTCGATGCCAGACCGCCCACCGCAAGTGGGTCCAGACCCCGGTTGTACAGCACGACGGCGTGGCCTTCGATGTCGATGCCGCGGCGCCCGGCGCGTCCCGTCAGCTGGGTGTACTCAGCCGGGGTGATGTCAGCATGCGTCTCGCCGTTGAACTTCACCAGCCTCTCCAGGACCACGGACCGCGCCGGCATGTTGATGCCCAGGGCCAAGGTCTCGGTGGCGAACACCGCACGGATGCGGCCGGCGGTGAAGAGCTCCTCCACGATCTCCCGGAAGGTCGGCAGCATCCCGGCGTGGTGTGCCGCAAACCCGCGGGTGAGCCCCTCGACGAACTCCCAGTAGCCCAGTACGCCGAGGTCCTCATCGGCCAGGCCCTGGATGCGCTCCTCGACCGTGCGACGGATCCGGTCTCCCTCCACCTGCGGTATCAGCCGCATGTCGTTGGCCAGGAGCTGGCTCACGGCGGAAGTGCATCCAACCCGACTGAAGATGAACGTGATTGCCGGCAGGAGTCCGTCGCGGTCCAGGCGTTCGATGACCTCGGAACGGCTCGGACCGCCGCCGAACCGGCCACCACGGCGAGCCGGTCCCTCCCCACCCTGACGATCGCCGTCCTGACGACTCCCGCCCTGACGACCCCCGCCCTGACGATCCAGGCTGGTACGACCCGCAGGGCCGCCATGGGTTCGCCGACCTCGATCACGTCCTCCCGCTCCGGCGCCGCCGCGGGAACCGCGTCCGCCACCGTCGTCACCACCGGCTCGGTCCCCACCACGGATGCGCTCCAGCAGCTCGGGATTGACACGGGTCGGGCCCGAGCCACCGGTGAGCGCTGGGGTCTCATCCGCGAACAGGTTGTACAGGCCCTGCCCGACCATCATGTGTTGCCACAACGGCACCGGTCGGTGCTCCTCAACAATCACCGCGGTGTCGCCGCGAACCTCGACGAGCCACGCGCCGAACTCCTCGGCGTTGCTCACCGTCGCCGACAGCGAGATCACCTGCACGTCGTCGGGCAGGTGGATGATCACCTCCTCCCAGACCGCACCGCGGAAGCGGTCGGCGAGGTAGTGCACCTCGTCCATGACCACGAAGCCGAGCCCGCGCAGGGTGCTGGACCCGGTATACATCATGTTGCGCAGCACTTCAGTGGTCATCACGACAACCGGGGCTTCTCCGTTGATCGAGGAGTCGCCGGTGAGCAGTCCGACCTGGTCGGCGCCGTGGCGGCGGACCAGGTCGGCGTACTTCTGGTTCGACAAGGCCTTGATCGGCGTGGTGTAGAACGCTTTGCGCCCGGTGGCCAGTGCCAGGAACACCGCGAACTCCCCCACGATGGTCTTGCCGGCTCCGGTGGGTGCGGCAACCAGCACCCCCGCTCCGGCAGCAACTGCCCGACACGCCTGCACCTGGAAGTCGTCGAACGGGAAGTCGTAACCCCTGGCAAACTCGTCGATCTGTAACTGCGCGGCGTCCGTTGAGGTGGCCATGGCGCTCAGGCTACGTGAGGGTGCCGGTGACGAGGACGTTCAGCGCAGCCACCAACCCGATGCGCTTGGTCACCAGCGAACGCTAGAGGGGGCTGGCTTCGTCGTCGGTGAGGGGGCTGGCTTCGTCGTCGGTGAGAGGACTGGCTTCGTCATCCAGTGGGCTGGCTTGGTCGTCGAGTGGGCTGGCTTGGTCGTCGAGGGGGCTGGCTTCGTCGTCGGCGACCTTGGCCCATTCGGGCTCACGGCGCGTCCGCCGCCGGTCCAGCAGGGTCGAGACCCCGACGGCTGCATAGAAGAGACCGATCATCGGCACAGCAAGGGCCAGCATGGTCCAGGCGTCGGGAGTCGGCGTCATCATCGCCGAGAAGACGAAGATGAGGATGACCGCTATCCGCCAGCCCTTGAGCATGATGTGTGCCGGCAAGATGTGGGCGACGTTGAGACCGACGAGGAAGACCGGCAGCAGGAAGGCCAGACCGAAAGCCAGGATGAACCGGGTCACGAAGGTCAGATAGAGGGCAGCATCCGGCAGGTTGGCCGCACCCTGGGGGGTGAAGCCGAGCAGCACCTCGACAGCCTTCGGCACGGCAAGGGTCGCGAGAAAGCACCCCCCGAGGAACAGAGGCACAGCGGCCCCGATAAACGCCACGGTCGTGCGCTTCTCGCGCTTGGTCAGCCCCGGGACGATGAAGCCCCACACCTGGAAGAGCCAGACCGGGCTGGCCACGATGACGCCGACGAACAGCGCCACCTGCAACTGCACGGTGAACGGCTGGGTGATGCCCCCGAAGTTGATGTTGACCAGGCCCTGGCGCTCCGCTGCGATCTTGCGCAGCGGAGCCATGATCTGGTTGAACAACCGGTCATACTCGACCCAACCGATCACGCTGCCGACGGCAATTGCCCCGGCGGCAACAACGAACCGCCGCCGTAGCTCGCGCAGGTGGTCACCCAGCGACATGCTTCCGTCGGTCTTGCCCTTATGCCGCAGTGCTGCCATATGTCAGTGGATCCTCAGTTGACGGCAGGCTTGTCGCTGCTGTGTGCGGCTCAGGCCGGCGGCTGGTTGTGCGGCTCGCGCTGGGTGGGCTCCGCAACTTTGTTCGCGGTCGGGTCTGCGATCGGGTCTGCGGTCGAGTCTGAAGTCGAGTCTGAAGTCGAGTCTGCGGTCGGGTGGACCGTCTCGCCCTTGACGGTGTCGCTGCTCGCGGCGCTGGGTTTGGTCTTGCCGTCCGTCTTCATCTCATCGACCTCGGACTTCAAGATCCGCACCGAGCGACCGAGGCTGCGCGCGACGTCCGGCAATCGCTTCCAGCCCACCACGACGACAATCACGAGCACAACGATCAAGAGGTTGACCGGGTGGTCCAGCAGATTGCGGATCATGGGACTGAAGCCTTCCGTGGTGACTGCGCAGAGCGCGCGGGGAGCATGCTGGATCTCAGTCTACGTGTTTGGCCCAGGCGGGGCGTGTTGCGGCCCGACGCTGCCGGCGCGCAAGGCGACCGGCTGCTCTGGCTCGGTCACGCTGTTTGCGGGCCATGGCCGGATCGGCAAAGACAGCCAGCTGTTCCGGAGAGCCGATCCTCTCCCCGAGCAGCTCCAGCTGACCCTGCACCTCATCGAGTCGACGCTCGGCGGCCGCGAGCTCGGAGCCGAGCTCCCTGGTCTGACCCCACAACCCCCAGACCCGCATGCCGAGGTAGACGCCCGCCGCCACCAGCAGCAATACCCAGATCATCACCCACCACCACATGACCGTGGACTCTATCCGCTCGCAGGTGACGAGCCGGCCGAGCTGGCCGACCCGGCCGAGCTGGCATACGCCTCGAGCGCCGCACGCGCCCCCTGGTGAACCTCTTGGGCGAGCTCCGGGGGCTCGAGCACGGTGGCCGCTGAACCCAGTCGCCACATCAGGCGGCGCAGCCAGGCGGTGTCGGCGGTCCGCAGAGTGATGACCGCGCCCCCGCCGGGGGTCGGCTCGATGCTCTCGGTCGGGTAGTAGTCGCCGACCCAGACCGCCCCGGGTCCGAGCTTGAGCCGGACGAGCTGGTCGTCGGCGTGCGGCGTGAACACCCCGGCGTCCAGGTCGCGAGGCTCGGCGGTGGCGGGTGGCGTGCCGTCCGCATCCAGGATGGTGAGGGACTCGATCCGGTCCAGGCGGAACAGCCGAACGTCCTCGGCCCGGTGGCACCAGCCCTCGAGGTACCAGTGGGCGTCGAAGTTGATGACCCGCATCGGGTCGACGTCGCGCTCTGTGGACTCATCCCGCCCGGGGACCAGATAACGCAGGTGAACGCGCCGACGGGCAGCCAGCGCCTGCTGGGCCTGAGCCAACGCCTCCTCGCCGGTTCCCTCGTCGATCAGCACCTGGATGCGAGAGCTCCCCGCGGACGCCGAACCGGTGGCCGCCTCGAGCTTGGCCAGTGCGCGAACGACGGCGTCCCGCTCGCCGATCCCGGGAACCGCGGCCAGGGCGCGCAGCCCCACGATCAGGGCCAGGGCCTCGTCGACGCCGAGGCGCAGCGGCCGGTTGATCGCGTCCGCGTTGCCCAGGAACACCCGGCCGCTCTCCCACTCGGCCTCGATCAGATCACCGTGATAGCCACCGGGAGTGCCGCACAGAAACAGCAGCGCCAGATCGGCTTCGATCTGGGCCGGCGTCACGGCGAACTCGCGCGCCGCGTCCTCGATCTCGACCCCCTGCCGGTTGAGCAGCCACGGCACCATCGTCAGCAGTCGCGACAGCCTGGTGGTGGCCGACTCCGACGGCTGACCAGCGGGCCTGCGCTGCCCGGACTTCCGCTGCCCGGACTTCCCCTTGGGACTCATCCGCCCGCCCCTTCGCTGCCGGTTGTCGGGCCGGACGCCGGACCGAGCGCCCCGGTCAGCCTGCGGATCACGGAGTCCCTGAGCTCGGTGGGGTCCTCGACCACGACATCTGGGCCGAAGCTGCTGATCTCCTCGGCAAAGGCCGCGGTGTCGGTGAAGTCGACGGAGATCAGCGACCACATGTCACCGGTCGGCGCCACCGTAGTGGCTCGCCGGCGCAGGCTGTGCCCGGCGCCCACCCGCACCCGCAGGGCCGCCGGCTGGGGGTCGCGCGCGACGGCCACGGTGCTGATCATGGCCTTCGGCTGATGATCTGCGGGCACCTCGTATGACGAGGGCTTGCCATCGGTGGCGACCTCGCCCTCGATCCGGCCCAGCCGGAATACCCGCGGTGCGTTCCGGTCGGTGTCGAAGCCGGTGAGGTACCAGCGACCGTGCCAGGACGCGATCCCCCACGGCTGGACGTGACGGATCGCGACCTCGCCAGAGCCTGCAGTCCGGTAGGTGAAGGCCACCGGAGTGCGTCTCAGCACGGCGTTCTTCGCCGCTTCGAAGGCGGGCTCGGCGGTCCGGACCCTGGGCACGATACCGATCAGCGAGGAGTCGTCGCGTTCCACGCCGGCAGCCTCGAGCTTGCGCAGGGCCTGGGCTGCGGGACCGGCGAGACTGGCCTGCGCCCAGGCCCGACTGGCCAGACCGAGAACCGCCAGCTCGTCGGCGGCAAAGGAGATCTCCGGCAGGGCGTACTCGCGGCGGTCGATGCGATACCCGGGCTCGTCCTCGAAGAGCGCATCGAACGGCTCGGTCACCAGCGGGATGCCGAGGTCGCGCAGCTCGTCCTTGTCGCGCTCGAACATCCGGTCGAAAGCCTCGTCGGACGCGCTCGTGCCGTACTGCGGCACCACGTCGCGGATCTTGGCCTTGGACAGCGGTCTTCGGGTGTAGAGCAGGCAGATCACCAGGTTGAGCAGGCGCTCGGTCTTGGCGGCCGCATTGGGCTGAGTGCTCATGTGGGTCGACGCTACCGGACCAGGAGGCACCACGTGAGGTGTCACCAGCACTACAGTTCGGGACGTGATCCACTGGCGCGAGGCAACCGTCGAACGGCTCCGGGAACAGTGGCCCGGAGCCGCAGAGTATGACGTGACACTGCACGACGGGATGCCGCACGACGGGATGCCGCACGACGGGATGCCGCACGACGGGACGCGCGGTCTCACGGGCGAGACGATCCCGGCCCTGGCCTACACCGACCTGGTGGGGAAGCCCCAGCCCGGTGACCGGGTCCTGGTCAATGTCAGTGCACTGGAGCTCGGGCTGGGAACGGGTGGGATGGCCCTCATCGTGGCAATCCCTGACCGCCTACCAGCCGACCCGCAACCCAGCCCCGGGCACATCGTCAAGGCGCGATACACGCCCATGCAAACGGTGGTCCTCGGCGTCGACGAGCAGGAAAGCCCGCATCACGAGGTGCTGCGCGACGCCACGGGGATCGACGCGATGCCCGTCATCCTGGCCGACCTGCACTCTGCCGTGCCTGCCATCCTGGCGGGACTGCGCGACGCCAACCCGCAGATCCGGGCCGTTTATGTGATGACTGACGGCGGTGCCCTGCCCATGGCGTTCTCCCGCTCGGTGGCCGGGTTGCGGGCGGCCGGCTGGCTGGCCGGCACCGTCACCGTGGGTCAGGCCTTCGGCGGCGACCTTGAGGCCGTCAACGTGCACACCGGTCTGCTGGCCTCGGCCCACGTCCTGCACGCCGACGTGACCATCGTCGCCCAGGGCCCGGGCAACCTGGGCACGGGCTCCCCGTGGGGCTACTCCGGCGTGGCGACCGGCGAGGCGATCAATGCCACCGCCGTGCTGGGGGGCCGTGCCGTCGCTTCGCTGCGCGTCTCCGAAGCCGACGAGCGCGAACGACACCGAGGTATCTCCCACCACAGCCTGACGGCATACGGCCGGGTGGCCATGGCATCGGCAGACCTGCCGGTCCCGTTGCTGGGCGGAGCGTTCGGTGACCGTGTCCTGGCACAGGCAAGAGACCTCGTCCAGGGCAGCGCAGGTCGACTTCGGCTCCACGAGGTCGACGTCGCTGGCCTGGTTGACGCACTGGCCACGAGCCCGGTGCGGTTGTCGACCATGGGTCGTGGCCTTGACCAGGATCAGGCGTCCTTCGTGACCGCAGCGGCGGCCGGTCGTTTCGCCGCAGCCCTGCTGCTTTGATTTGCCGCAAACGCTGCCGATTGGAGCGGCTCAGTGCTTTAAGCGGCTCAGTGCTTTTATCGGCTCAGTCCATCGAACGGCTCAGTACTTTGAACGGCTCAGTGAGCGTCGACCAGGTCCACGACGAAGATGAGGGCCTCTCCCGGCTTGATCGCTCCACCGGCGCCGCGGTCGCCATAGGCGAGGTTTGCGGGGATGGTCAGCTTGCGGCGACCGCCAACCTTCATGCCCACGATGCCGTCGTCCCAGCCCTGGATGACCTGGCCGACGCCTAGACGGAAGTCCAGCGGTGCACCGCGGTTCCAGGAAGCGTCGAACTCCTCGCCGGTCGAGTGCGCAACTCCGACATAGTGGGCGCTGATGGTATCGCCGACCTTTGCCTCCACGCCATCGCCCTGCTTGAGGTCCTCGATGATCAGGTCGGTGGGGGCGGCGTCGCCCGGGAAGTCGATCTCTGGCTTGGTGGTGGTGGGGTCAAAAACCATGATGGTCGGGCCTTTCAGTCGGAGATGATGCAGTCAGAGGTGATGGGTCAGCTGGCTGCCAGGATGTCGACGATGAAGACGATCGTGTCGGTGCCCTTGATACCCGCCTGCGGGTTGCCCGCCTTGCCGTAGCCCTCGGTCGGCGGGAGCACGAGCAGCACGCGACTACCGACGGTCTGCCCCACGATGCCCTTGTCGAAGCCCGGCACAAGTTGGCCCACGCCCACGGGCCGCTTGAGCTGATTGCCCGAGGTGTACGAGGAGTCGAAGACCTTGCCGGTGCCGTAGACCAGGCCGGTGTAGGCGGCGGTGAGCTCCTGACCGGCCTCGACCACAGCCCCCTTGCCCTTGATCAGCGGCTGGACGACCAGCTTGGCTGACGGCTGGGTCTTGGGCACAGTCACGACGGGAACGCCCTTGGCGTCCTCTTTCACGGTGGGCAGTCCTGCGGGGGGCTTGACTGGGTCACCGGTGGCCTTCGTCAACGGCTTCGGCGGTGTAGCTGCGGAGACCAGGTCGATGAGGAAGACGACGTTGTCGGTGGGGCCGAAGCCGGCCTGGGGGCTGCCCTGGGGGCCGAAGGCATCTGCCGGCGGGATCGCGACCAGCAACCGGGAGCCGAGGTGCTGGCCCGTCAAGCCCTTGCTCAGTCCCTTGCTCAGGACCCCGTTGGTCGACGAGAGATCCACGCGCTGAGTCTTCTTGTCGAAGCTGGACGCGATCTGCTTGCCGTCCTTGCCGTTGAACACGACGTAGTTGAACGTGACGGTGTTGGCCTTGGACACCGTGGCACCCTTGCCTGCGGTGATGACCTTGGTGGTCGTGTCCTTCACGCTCACGGGCTTGGTCTTGAAGAGCAGTGTGGGTGCCTTGGCCGGGCCACCCACCGTGATGCCGTCCAGGGCGCCGGCCGGCTTGACGTCGGTATTGGCCGAGCTGCAGGCCGCGAGGAATAGCAGGGGTATGAATGCGCAGGACACAACTCGTAAACGGAACAGACGCACACGAAGACCTTTGATCGTTGGTGAGGGACTCACTCCACCATAGTCACGATATGTGCTTTCCGAACCCCAATCGCCTGGGGATTCGTCGATCACATGCCCTCGATCAGCCGCTCGACACGGGCGTCAACTGCGGCAAAGGGGTCCTTGCACAGGACAGTCCGCTGCGCCTGGTCGTTGAGCTTGAGATGGACCCAGTCCACGGTGAAGTCCCGTTTGTGCTCCTGGGCGGCGCGGATGAAGTCGCCGCGCAGCTTGGCCCTCGTAGTCTGCGGCGGCACGGTCTTCGCCTCGAAGATCTCGGGTTCAGAACAGACACGGGCCGCGTTGCCGTGACGTTGCAGGAGATAGAACAGACCGCGCTGACGATTGATGTCGTGGTAGGCCAGATCGAGCTGGGCGACCCGTGGGCTGGACAGGCTCAGGTTGTGTTTGGCCGCGTAGCGCGAGATCAGCCGGTACTTGATGATCCAGTCGATCTCGGTACCCACCAGGGCCAGGTCCCCCTTGCTCACCGCGGTCAGCGTCCGCTGCCACAGGTCCAGAACGGTCTTGTGGATAGGGTCGTCCAGGCCCTCGCGATCGACGAACTCCGTGGCCCGTTCGTAGTACTCCTGCTGGATCTCCAGGGCGCTCAGCTCACGACCATTCGCAAGCTTGACCTTCTTGCGGCCGGTGATGTCGTGGCTGATCTCGCGGATGGCCCGGATCGGGTTCTCGAGCGTCAGATCCCGCATCACCACACCGGCTTCGATCATCCGCAGCACGAGATCCGCTGAGCCGACCTTGAGCATCGTGGTCGTCTCGCTCATGTTGGAGTCGCCCACGATGACATGGAGCCGACGGTACTTCTCGGCGTCAGCGTGTGGCTCGTCCCTGGTGTTGATGATGGGGCGCGAGCGAGTGGTGGCGCTGGAGACGCCCTCCCAGATGTGGTCCGCCCGCTGGCTGACGCAGTATGTCGCTCCACGGGACGTCGTCGTGATCTTGCCGGCGCCGCAGGTGATCTGGCGGCTGACCAGGAACGGGATCAGGATGTCGGACAGCTTCTGGAACTCCCCTGCCCGGCCGACCAGAAAGTTCTCGTGGCAGCCGTAGGAGTTGCCCGCCGAGTCGGTGTTGTTCTTGAAGACATAGATCTCGCCCGCGATGCCCTCATCGGCAATCCGTTGCTGGGCGTCGGCCGCAAGTCCCTCGACGATGCGCTCCCCGGCCTTGTCATGGGTGACCAGCTGTCGGACGTCGTCACATTCGGGTGTGGCGTACTCGGGGTGGCTGCCCACGTCGAGATACAGACGGGAACCGTTGGCGAGAAACACGTTTGAGGACCGACCCCACGACACGACCTTGCGGAAGAGGTAGCGCGCCACCTCATCAGGAGTCAGACGCCGCTGGCCGTCGAACGTGCAGGTGACCCCGTACTCATTCTCGATACCGAAGATGCGGCGATCCATGACCTCACTCTAGGCGTGCCGGGACCGCTACGCGCTGAGCGAAGCGGAGTGTTCTTCCTCGACCCGTCGCGACGGCGTGTCTGGTCCACTGCGCCGGTACTTCCCAATACTCTCAGCGTCACCACAACCCCCCAAGCGTTGGCATGACAGTTGAATCCGCCCACCAGGTCCCGGAGAATGCCACACCCAGTCTCTTGTCTCACCAGTCT